>CAZVUD010000001.1:0-20007 GCA_964629615.1 uncultured Clostridium sp.
GCTCCGCCAAAGAAAGCGTACACGACAAGGAATACCATCTGGAACAGCGCAAGACAGATAAATACTATATTGAGCGGCGCGAAAAAGCCCTTAAGTGCATCGCGTGTGCTCAGCGTGCCGCTGTAATTTACGACACCTCCGATATCATCCGCATCGTCCGTATGCGTATCCCCGGCACCCTCTCTGTTCGATGCAAGCTTAAAGATGATGACAGCAAGGCAAGCAAGTCCTACGGCCATTGCAACGAGCAGCATCACATTTGATATGAAATCAGCTCGGCTCTCGGGGAATATATAATACATCGATGTAGTTATCACGCTGAAAAGATTGTTCAGAAAATGCAATATCATGCCGCCAAAGACAGAGCAAGTCTTAATTGCGATGAGCGCGAGCAATATTCCCATTCCGAAGGTATATATGAGCTGTCCGAAATTCTGGTGCATCATGGCAAACATAAACGCACTGCCAAGCACTGCCGTCTTTTTTCCGTACGGCAAAAGACATGCAAGTATAAGTCCGCGGAATAAAAGCTCCTCACAAACAGCAGGCACTATTGCCGTGCCGAAAACATCCAAAGCAAAGTGATAAAGATAATATCCGTTATCGTATGTCGGAGTCATGAGCTCATATATCGAATCATAATTAAATGGCAGCATGACCATTGAATTTACATATGCAAGCACGAAATTTGCCGCTATCGACGCAGGTATGATGAGCAAAAGATACTTTGGAAGCTTTGGCTCAAGCTGCATATCAGGCATGCTGACGGTCTTTACCGAGATGAGTCTGAACACCCCGATAGGCAATGTGAATGCCGCAAAATACAGTATTGAATCTACAAGGCTCAGAGTGACCTCAAGTGTACGTGCGGACACCGAATCTGTCAAGAGCAAGCGCAAAAGCTCGCCTACATATTCCTTTGCGAAAAACAAAGCATAAAACACAAGCAAGGTCGCGCCTATCAGGTTGCACACCTTTCTGTATTCTTTATATACAAATGTATCTGTCATATCATAGACCTCTCGGAATTTCACCATTCGGTATTTTTGCATGCTCTTTTATATATTTTATAGCGCCATCAGAAATGATGCCGTGAAGCTCATCATATCTGCCCTCGGATATAAGGCGCTTTGCCCGCGACGAGCTGATGCAGTCAAATTTCTTATCTGCAGGCATGAACAGCGTGTCTGCACGCCTGTTATGCTCTCTGTTCCACACGGCATGTATCATCTCATACTCAAAATCGTCGGCATTCCGAACACCACGCACGACCGCGGAGATGTCGTATATATCACAGGCATCAATAAGCATTCCCGAATGATATACGCACTCAACATTCTTTATATGTGATGTACTTAGCTTTACCATATCAAGCCTCTCATTAAAGTCAAACATATTTGTCTTTGAAGTGAGGCGAGGATCGTATTTTGCGGAATCGTTGTTCATGACCGCAACTATGATCTTTTCAAACATGCAGGACGCACGCTCGATTATATTTACATGTCCAAGCGTTATGGGATCAAAGCTCCCCGATATCAAAGCATTCATATTAAAGCTCCTCGCGTACCTCAAGCAAAGTAATGTGCGATATGCCGTACTTTGCTTTCTTTTTTACAGTAAATCTGTTTTCAAGATCTCTCGAATTTTCAAATATATCCTCTTCCTCGCTTTCACAAACGACGATCGACGTCGGCTTCAGAAGATCTCTTTCAAGCAACAGTGAAAGCGCAGGACAAACCGCATGCAGAGCATATGGCGGATCTATAAAGACTATATCAAATCTGCCTTTTGCATTTCTGAGATAGCGTTCAGCATCACTCTTGACATACAGAGCACCGCACGACAGCCTTGTCTTCTCTATATTCTTTTTGATTATCTCGCCTGCGGCACTTGAATCATCCACAAAGACCGCACTTTTTGCGCCGCGTGAGAGAGCCTCCAGCCCCATTTGTCCAGAGCCTGCATAAAGATCCAATACATCTCTACCCTCTATATCAAATGCAAGCATGGAAAATACAGCCTCCTTTGCTCGCTCAGACGTGGGTCTTGTGCTGTCGCCCTCAAGAGTGAGCAGTCTCACTCCCCTTGACTTTCCCGTAATTATCCTCATCATGATACTAAGTTTCTTTCTTTTTATAATAATTTATTATGCTTTCGGCATCCGACGCGCTTATACCCTTTACCTTGCAAAGCTCATCGGCAGACGCGCCCTTTATTGCCGATATGCTTCCAAAATGCATAAACAGTGCCCTCGCCTTTGCATCGCCGATCCCCTTTATATTTGTAAGAGTAGACTTCTTCAGGGTCTTGCGCTTTTGCGCATCCATGCGCGACACGGTAAATCTATGGACCTCCTCCTGGAGCCTGTAGATGAACATAAAGACTGAATTCTCTTTGGCTATACTGATCTCTTCCGTATCAGAGCACAGAGCGCGTGTCTTATGATATTCGTCCTTGACCATGCCAAACACGGGAACATCAACTCCAATATTTGACAGCACATCGCGAACGACCGAAACGTGACCCTTACCGCCGTCAAGCAATATAAGATCGGGATAATTTGAAAATGATCCGTTATCATCAACTATATGCGCAAATCTTCTCTCAAGTGCCTCGCGCATGGAGGCGTAGTCGTCTGTCGTACCACGCACGGTCTTTATCTTGAAATAACGGTAATCGCTCTTTTTGAACTTTATGCCGTCAGTCACTATCATTCCTGCCGTGATATGCTCATGTCCTATATTTGATATATCATAGCACTCTATCCTTTGCGGATAGACGTCAAGCCGCAAAAGGTGTGCAAGGCGCAAAAGCACCTCCTCATCCTTTCTCTTTTCTTCCTTATATTGCTTTGCAACCTCATAGGCATTGTCCTTCGCCATTTCTGCAAGCGTTTTGAGTGCTCCGCGCTCAGGGGTCTTCAGTGCGACCCTGTGAGATGAAAGCGAAGAAAGGTAATCTGATATAAGCTGTCTTTCATCATCTTCAAGAGGAAACGAAAGCAGTATCTCCTTTGGGATATACTCTCTCATTTTGTAGTGCTCGCAGATAAGTGAGCTTATATTTTCCTCGTCAAGTATCCTATCCGAGCCAAATGCATACACGCTCTTGTCGGTAAGCGCGCCGTTGCGCACATAGAATATACACACAGCGCTTGAGGTGTCGTCGCTGTAAAGTCCGATCATATCGTATTCCACATCGGGAGCTGCGACCACCTTCTGCTTCTGACTCAATTTGTCAAGCGCAAATATAACATCTCTGCACTTTGCGGCAAGCTCATACTGCTCATTTTCCGCATAAGTACCCATTTTTTCGGTAAGCTCGCGCTTTACCTCCTTTGTGTTTCCGCGAAGCACATCTGCCGCCTGGCGTATCCTCACATTATACTCCTCGCGATCCACATTGCCCGTGCAGACCCCCATACATTTGTTCATCTGGTAATATATGCACGGTCTTTCCTTTCCTATGTCACGTGGAAAACGCCTTTTACATGTGGGAAGCCCCAGTGCACCCGACAGCATATTGATAACAGAATACACCGTCGATACGCCTGAATAAGGTCCGAAATACCGCCCCTTATCATTCTCCCTTTTCCTTGTCATGACAAGACGGGGATATTCTCCGTCAGTTATTTTTATATAAGGATAGGATTTTGCATCCTTAAGACGGATATTGTATTTCGGATCATACTGCTTTATCAGGGTGTTTTCAAGAGTGAGAGCTTCTATCTCGGTATCGCACAGAAAATACTCAAAATCCTTTACGTGCGCGACCATTGCGGCTGTCTTGGTATTCTTTTCACCGTTTCGGAAATACTGCGACACGCGGTTTTTCAGCTTGCGCGATTTACCGACATATATGACATTGCCGCCAACGCCCTTCATTATATATACTCCCGGGCGCAAAGGAAGACTGTTTGCCTTATCAAGCAAAGCTTTCATCTCATTTGCATTAGTAGGCATATGCCCTCCTTTCATTATCTGTTACAAGTTAAAAAACGGCACGGAGATAGTTAAAAAGCATCTCCGCGCCAAAATCTCTGACAATACCTATTGATCATTCATTGAATCCGGAATTTATGAGTGATACCAAGCCGTTTATGGCAGCCTCCTCATCATGTCCTTCAGCAATGAGTGTGATGGTCATTCCCTTAGCGATACCAAGAGAAAGAACACCGAGCAAGCTCTTAGCATTAACTTTACGGTCGTCCTTTTCTACCATGATAGTAGACTTATAACTGTTAGCCTTCTGGATAAAGAATGTTGCAGGTCTTGCGTGAAGACCGCTTGCATTAGTAATTATAACATCACAAGATTTCATTATATTCGCTCCCATTTCTGATAGTAATTTAAGCAGATTTCTATACATTATAAGTATATCAAAAATCACATTCAAAATCAAGAGTCATAATATAGTATATTTGCATGATTTATGAGGCGTTTTTTCTGCATTTTGCACAAAAAATTGATATTTTCATCTTTAGCGCGTGATTTTTTTGTGAAGAAACGGCAATGCCGTTATGAATATATCTCGTTTATGGAATTCACTCTTACGGTAAACTGAGTATTCTCTGTATGCAGCAAAAGTGTGCCTCCAACGGTTATCGCATCGTCGCCTATCTTATAGTACGAGCCCTTGCTGCTCTTCACCGCATTTCCGTTAAGCTTGATCTCGCCGTTAAATGTGATCACGCTGTATTTTTTCGGACTTGCAAGCGCGAATGTTATCTCCTCGGTCGCTTCTTCGCCATTTTCCGTATCGGCAGTTGCACCCTCGGTAACTGTTTCGAACAGCAAATCTCCATATGCACCTTTGGCTATATATCCCAAAAGCTCGCCTGAGGGAAGATACACCGCATCCCCCTCCTTTAAGTATTCGGTGATGCTGTCATATTCATTTTCGCATGTAAATGTCAGCGACAGAAAAGAGCTTTTTGCATTTCTATCCTCTGCAATACTCGTATATATCCTGTACGCAACAGTGGCTATCAGGCACAGCACGAGCAAAAATACGAACACGTCAAACGCATTTGCCTTAAAATAATTCTTTTTATCCTTATTCATATTTACATCGCTCCTTTAAAACAGCATCACTTACGATACCTTATTGAATTCCACGACAGTTCCGCTGTATGTGTCAGAACCTATGCGGATATCCATTTCATTGCCTACGGCGATCTTATGACCGTACACGCTGTATCCGTCCTGCGCTTTGTATTCAAGCGTTGCTCTTATTCTTATAAGGATGGGCTGCCCTTCTCCATCATCGTGTTTTCCTTCGACCTCAATATTTTTTTCAAAGTCAACGATGCTTCCGACAAAATACGTCGTTGAGCCGTCATCGATATAAACATCATTTCCCTTTGATATTCGGCTTTCGGGAAAATACTCGGTAAGTATGTAATACTCCGCGGTAACAACATCACTGCTGTCGGAAAAATATACAAATGTATAATATCCGCCTATAATAGCTCCTCCGATGAGTGCCACAGTAAGTATCGCAATGATTATATCAAGTGCTATTGGGAATTTGTTCTTTTTCTTATATATCTCGGTTATCGCACCTCTTCCCTTAAGTGAGAGCTTGCTCTCCTTTTTCAGGAAATCAGCACCGCGCAGTTTCTTTCCGATGGTACTGTCAGACGCATTGTCCGAGTTGTCAAATTTAAGCTCACTGTCAAGAGCTTCATTATTTAGCTTATTCTTTTCCATAAAAATTAGCTTCCTTTCCGAGCCGCCGCATTTGCGCTATGCCCTTCACCTATATTTTTATCGAGATGTCTGTGCTGTACTTATCATTTTCCATATGAGATCTTATCTGCTTTTCCTTTTCCCTTGCCTTTATTACCTGCCCCTGAAGCATTCCTGCGCAGAGCCAGAACAAAAATCTCATTTCGTTATCGGTATATATACAGCACACGATGCCGAGCAATATCGCCGTTACAAAGCCGCACATCAGTGCAAGCGTTGTCTTTCGCTCGTTGTTATCAAAGGATCTTATCACATATCTGAGTGCGCTCATGATAAGCATCAGTGCAAACGCGCAGAATATCACAAATCCCACGATGCCTGCCTCACAAGCGATCTGCACATACATGCTTCCCATGTCAGACGCGCTCTCACTTACAGATGATGCGTAAGGACCAAGCATCTTGAAGAACACGGCATCTCCCGAGCCAATACCGAAAATATTGCCGTCGCGAAGCATGGATATCGCATCGCTTACCACGCATGCGCGCTGTGTCGCTATACTGCTGTTGTTCGGGAACACCATATCCACCGTCTGCTTCAGCGTGGGGATGCTGTCGATATGAAACAGCGCAAGGATAGTAGGCATGAGCATGGCGATAACGGCAACAGGCATTGCAAATATCAGAGCTGCCGTCAGCGTCTTATGGCTGTACAGTATCAGATACAGAACGATGCCCAGCATCAATGCGAGCATGACTTCAAAGGTTCCGTAAAGTGCGATGCTGAATATTACAGGTACAAAGCAAAGCACCAGTGCAACGACATGATATACCCTCTTTTGCCTGAAGCACTCGGCTATGAGCAGTGGCGCGAGCATCGCGGCAAGCAGTCCCGGAAGGCGGACATTGTAATTTACATTAAGTCCCGCGTCGGCTATTATCGAGCGGTAATCGAAATTAAGAGAATACTCTATTCCCGAGGATATGCTCACATAATATACGTTCCAGAATTGCAGCATGGCAAGTGCCACGAGCGAAACTGTCAGTGTCTTTATACATACATTTCTTATATTTGTCTTTTTTGTGATCTCAGAGCCAAGGAAGAATCCACCTGCCACCACGAATGCCGATGCAAACGACGGAATTATCGCGTCCTTGCCCGATCTTGAAAAGAATCCGGCGATGAGCATGGATATACAGTAAAGTATCACCATAACACCGGGTGCGGCTAACGAAAATGTTCGGTTACCGCGCAATACCTTCAGTGTGTAAGCGAGCGCGGTGATCACCACGAGTGAAACTATGATCACATCCGAAAAGCTTACGTACTGCATAAACGGAAGCGCTATGACCGATATAAGTATTCCCGTTTCGGGGATCGCAAATATCAGAAACACAAGATTGATGACCAAAAATATGAATATGACCGCAACAGGCGGAAGCACGAACGAGCATGCGCCCAATGCCATACCCAAAACACCTGCTATCAGCATGGCAAGCGTTCCGCTTATCTTATCGTCGGATGAAAATTTGTCCTCTGATATACAGAGATAAGAAACAGCTATCTTTCTCGGTATCTTACCCGAGCAAAACAGCTCGCTCACGCTCTTTTGTGATGCAAGAAACGGTATCGAACAAACAAATATTATTATGCATGTGACGAGCCCGCTTGATGACATGCCAAAAGACAGCTCCATTGCATAAACAGTGATAAAATACGTGATGACAGATGCTATAGCATACACCGCAAAGAACATACCGTACACATTTACGGACATGTTGGCAAGCATATGTGATATTTTTCTTGCGGCTCTTGCCACGGCTCCGCGCTCAAGCACGGTCGAGAGCGAGCGGCGGAATTTTCTATCCTTATTTGCCTGCCTCATCTCTCCGGACAAAAAGCGTCCGACAGCACTTTTATCGTACATGTCGCCGCCTCTTGCAAGGCTTCTGCCTACCCATGTTTCGGTAAACAGCGAATATATGAATGCGGCAAACCTGTTTAAAAGAGTGACCGTGAAGGATCTGTGCTTTTTGTTCTGGGTCCCCTGATCGTCCTTGCCTATCATAATATTCTATTCACCTCCCTCTCCCGATTTAAAGCAGATCGGGGCGCTTTTTCCTCGTATCCTCAAGTGCGCGCTCGTATCGCCACTTGTCTATATTTTCATGATGTCCCGATATGAGCACATCAGGCACCTTAACACCGTGAAACTCATATGGTCTTGTATACTGCGGATATTCCAGCATGCCCGATGATATGCTCTCTTTTTCGTAGCACTCGGGGTCTGAAAGCACACCCTCGCACAGGCGCGCCACGCAGTCTGTAAGTATGCACGCAGGGATCTCTCCGCCTGTAAGCACATAATCACCTATGGATATCTCCTCATCCACTATTTCGTCTATTATCCTTCTGTCCACGCCCTCATAGTGACCGCAAAGGATTATCACATTGTCATATTCTGCAAGCTCCTCTGCCTTTTTCTGATTAAAAAGACTGCCCGACGGTGACATAAACACGACACGGCGTGACTTCGGAGAAAATCCCTCGTTCTTCTGACCCTCAATGATAGACATATAGCAATCATATATCGGAGGCGCCATCATAAGCATGCCTTTACCTCCGCCATACGGCGTATCATCCACTTTCCTGTGCTTATTATTTGCATAGTCGCGGATATTGTGGGTCCTCACCTCAATCTTGCCGCTCTTCTGCGCTCTGCCTATGATGCTCTCACCGAGCACATAGCTGACAAGATCGGGAAACAAAGTCATAATATCAAATCTCATAACGCAAAATTCAATCCTTTATAAGTCCGGGTATCTGCTCTATATATACGCCGCGGTCAAGATCCACGCGCTTTACGAACTGATCTACTACAGGTATCATCCTCTCGCCGTAAGGCGTATCAACAACATATATATCATTAGCTCCGCGAGAGATGACCTCACGTATCTTGCCAAGCAGCTCACCGCTCGTATTATCTATGACATCAAGTCCCTCAAGATCGGCTATAAAATATGTGCCTTCTTTGAGCTTGAAATCATCTCTCGATGCGTACAGCATCTTGTTTTTGTACAGCGCCGCTTTATCTATATCATCCACGCCCTCGATGCCCATTATAACAAGATTTTTGAACACAGATGCCCTTACCACCTTATATTCAACATATTCGCCGTTCTTTTCCATGAACACCCTCTTAAGCGATGCCAGCACACGCGGACTGTCACACAGAGATTCCAGCTTCATCTCGCCTTTTATACCGTGCGTATTGATTATTTTCGCACATTCAAGATACTCTTTTCTCATATCTTACCTCACAGGTCAAATCGTAATTATAAATATTCATAGTATATTATAGCACACTCACAGAAATATTTCAAGAACAATTTATGCATATTTATCCCTTAAATGTTGAATTTTGATATCAGAGATGCTAAAATTTGAATTTTTTGAAAAGAATTGTGTATTCCGATTGACACGGTGTAAGATATGTTGTATAATTAAATTCAGATGTTTTAAAATAACAAATAAAATTTAAGGAGATATCAATGAATAATCTTATTCCCGTAAGCGTGCTTGAAGGTTCAAGCAGTACACTCGGCGGTCTTATCACAATACTCCCCGTGCTTGCTATTTTTATAGTTCTTATAGTTTTCCAGAGCCGTTCTCAGAAAAAGAAGGACAAAGAAATATCCGACATGAGAAACAATCTTCAGGTCGGTGACGAGATCACTACCATTGGCGGCATCATAGGCAAGATCGTCAGCATCAAGGAAGAGACCTGCGTTATAGTTACATCACGCGACAACACAAAGATCCGCATCCTCAAGTCGGCTATAAGCCACGTGGATGTAAAGGCTGAAGACAGCATTGACTGATACTTCACAGTAATAAAAAGAATTCCGTGTGCATATTATGCTAACGGAATTCTTTTTTATCTCGGAGGTCAAACATATGCCGTCACATGCTCTTGTCCGCAAAAATATATCTGCGCCTGCCAATAGGAAGGACAAAAGAACAGAGCCGTCAAAAAAGATATATCTTCTGATAGCGCCTGTGATCTACTTTATAGCGCTTACATTCCTGTCACTGATATTTGCCGCATTTTCGGCAAATGTGGCTGATCCGTCGGCATACACGGGAATGCTTGCACTTTTAGCAAATGCAATTGCCGCATTTATTTCTGCATTCATACTTTCAAAAAGATATGACGGCAGTGCCATTATATGCGCGGCATATTTATTTTTTGTCACCTGCAGCATTTCGGTGATCGTAAGCCTCATACTCGGCGGCAACGACACGCCGATATACAAGGCTTTACTTACCAGATTGCCGTTACTTACAGCATCCATCATCGGAGCATTTCTCGGAAAAGCCAAAAAGACCGACAGATCAAATAATAGCAGACACAGAAGAAAATACTGACTCTCGGCTATACATAGCAAAAGCTCACCTGCAAGCACATGCGGCAAGTGAGCTTTTATGTATTTTTCGGATATGATATCACATATCCTTTACGCTCTTATAGAAATCCAAGGAATCA
The DNA here is from genome assembly GCA_964629615.1 of uncultured Clostridium sp. GTDB lineage: Bacteria > Bacillota > Clostridia > Oscillospirales > CAG-272 > SVTX01. Next base: position 10,237 of record CAZVUD010000001.1, read on the forward strand.
AATCCGTGACCCACGTGCTCAAGCATATAAAGCTCGCATGCACGCGAAAAATCATTCATCTCATCCTTCCCCTTAAGCTCAAATGAAAACAGCCTGTTTTGGGGTGAGCTTTCGATATATCTCAGCGCACAAAGCACGGAATTTGAGATGTGACACATGGCGCTTGAGTAGTAATCGTACTCAAACTCGCTTGATATCTTGGGCACAGCCCTGTTTCTTTTGGCAACACAATCTGCACATATGACGCGTCCGCCCGAAAGATCCAGATAATTATGCTCGGCTTCAAATTTGCCGCAAAAGGCGCACCTTGAGAGTATCGGCATATATCCGGACATGCACATAACGGCAAATTCAAAAACGCCTTTCACGAGCATTGGGGGCTTTTTCTTTTTCGAGAGAAGGTAGAGAGAATTCAGAAGAAGGCTCATTATGCCTCCGTCCTCTGCTCCCTCATCGGTGAATTCATTTGCCACATCGCAAAGATATGTAGCAAGAGATAAGCTCTCTATATCACTCGTAAGCTCATAAAATCCCTCTGTAAGCTCGCCGCTCTTGAGCCAATATGAATCATTCTTCTCATATATCTCAAAATTCGCGTAGCTGAAAAGCTGCGACACGCTCATCTTCTTGCCCGTAGGATTTTTCGCTCCCTTTACCATGACCGACAGCCGCCCCTTGGGGGTTATCATATATACGAGCTTGTCGCTGTTATTGTAATCGCTTACCTTGGTGATAACTCCGTCAACAGCAAATACCATATCAGCCTCTCATCTTATCATTACTATATCAGATCCCGTATCATTCCTCGGTATATCCGAAATCCGTGATACCTCTCTGGCTGTCGCGCCAATTTTCCTTGACCTTTACCCAAAGATTGAGATATACCTTTGAGCCGAATATATTTTCAAGGTCACTGCGCGCATATGAGCCTACTCTCTTAAGCTCCTCGCCGTTCTTTCCGACGATAATACCCTTATGGGATGCCTTTTCGCAGTATATTTCGGCGCGAATGCTTATAAGACTGCCCTCGTCCTTGAAATCCTCAATTACCACGGCGATACCGTGCGGCACCTCTTTATTGAGGGTACGCAAGAGCTTTTCTCTGATGACCTCGGCTGCCACCTGTCGCTCGGACTGGTCTGTAACGATATCCTCAGGGAAGAAGAAATCTGATTCAGAAAGAAATCTGTCACACTCGGAGAGCACCTCATTTACACCCTTGCCGTTCTTTGCGCAGATCGGAACTACCGCATCAAAATCATGCTTCGAGGCATAGATCGTGATGGTTTCCGCTATCTGCTCGCGTCTGTACAGATCGCACTTATTAAGCACAAGGATAGCCGGAATATGTGACTCCTTAAGATATTTTATAACAGTTTCCTCAATATCCGTCAAGGGCTTGCCTGCATCGGCAACAAGTATTACACCGTCTGCATCGGTCATAGATGAGTTTGCCGTCTTTACCATGTAGCTTCCAAGGGTATTTCTCGGCTTGAATATACCCGGTGTGTCAAGGAAGACATACTGCTTGTCATCTACCGTATGTATGCCTATTATTCTGTTTCTCGTGGTCTGGGGCTTGGATGAAACGATGGCGACCTTTTCCCCAAGTATTGCATTGAGCAATGTTGACTTTCCGACATTAGGTCTGCCTACTATTGCCATAAATCCTGTTTTTCTCATGATCTCAAACTTCCTTATCCTTCAAAAATTCTTCAATGTCACCTGTCTTGATATCCACACTCTCAAGTGTCGCGTCATTTATAAGAGTTGCATGCTCAGGCTTTCCGCTGATCTTCTTGCCCTCAAGCACAAGGCTGTATGATGCACCTGCCACGCGGTATGTGCGGACATAATAAAGCACCTCGCCTTCGACCTTCTGACTTTGAGTATATTTGCATCCCTCAAGGTCTGCCCATGTGAGATTTGATCCCCTCTTAGCTAACTTATATAGCTCGTCAAGCGTGAGGGTGTGCGTGTCATCCGATCCGCCGACCGAACGCAAAAATTCGTTTATATCGCCGACTCGAAGATCTACAAACACAGTTCCCTTGTCGTTGCTGTACATGAAATGCACCTGATCGGGATACTTTTTATCTTTGATATCCCCTCTCACGATAAGAGTAAAGCCCTCATTGGGCACATAATATTCCCTGACACGGGTATCATCCGTGCTCTGATCCTCGTATGTATATCCGTCAAAGTCGCTCCATTCGATATAAGCCTTCTTTGTCGCTATATTTTTTATGACCTCAACGGTCATGGGCATGCCCTCATAATTCTTATTTTCATTTATGAGCTTTATTATACGTATTATGCTGAAGGGTCCTATCACGGCTAACAGCACCGCCAGAGTTATGATAAAGGTTATCAGTCTGACATGGCTCTGCACAAATCCCTCGTGTCGCATGCTCACAACATCGTCGTCAAGTATGCTCTTTCCCTTTTTATTGCCCTTTTTTATATCCGTGACAGCTGCCTCGTTATACTCCTGCAGAGCATCGCTTTTATTTTCGATGCTTTCGTATGCTTCAGTTTCAATATTGGCATTTTGCTTATCACGCAGGGCACGTCTTTCACTCGGCTTCATATAATATCCTCTGTTTCTGCACAGGTATTATTTTACCGAGAGTCCAAGCATATCCATTACGATATTCTGCTTTTCTCTCATCTCTCTGTCATCCTCATCCGAAAGCTCATGGTCATATCCGAGAAGGTGAAGCATTGAATGCGCGGTAAGGAATGCGACCTCACGCTCAAAGCTATGTCCGTATTCCTCTGCCTGCTCCTTTGCTCTTTCAAGGGATATAACTATATCTCCGAGCATATTCATCATCTCGTCAACGGGGGGCTCTTCACAGCTTCCGTCAAAATCAAAAAGTGGGAAAGAGAGCACGTCTGTTGCCCTGTCAACGCCTCTGAACTTTGAGTTAAGCTTGTGTATGCTCTCGTTATCCGTGAATGTTACGGAAACCTCTGCATTATTCTGATAATTTTCAAGGTCGAGAGTAGCCTCAACAGCCTCACGCACGAGCATCTTGAGCTTATATGTAACGGGAAGCTTCTCCTGCTCATTTTCAAAATAGATCTTAAGTCTTATCTTGCGGTTCATAATATCATTTTCCTTTCGTTTTTAACTTTATATATGTGTCTGTTTCTTTCCTTTGTAGATATGCTTTTCGCCATTCTCTCGTCTTTCGTGTGCACGAGAGCGCTCGGCTTGGCTCCTCTCGTATTTTTCATACGCATTTATTATCTGCATAACGAGCTTATGGCGCACGACATCCTTTTGAGAAAAGGCGTGTATGGCTATGTCGTCTATGTCAGCAAGTATCTTCACCGCAGTTGCAAGTCCGCTCTTTTGCGAGCTCGGAAGATCGTTCTGTGTGAGATCTCCCGTTACCACCGCCTTAGAGCCATTTCCCAAACGCGTCAAGAACATCTTCATCTGCTCGGGCGTGCAATTCTGCGCCTCGTCAAGTATGATGAATGAATCGTCAAGAGTTCTTCCGCGCATATAAGCAAGCGGAGCTATCTCTATAACTCCCTTCTCTACCTGACGCTGATAATTCTCCGCGCCCATCATTTCATACAGTGCGTCATATAAGGGGCGCAGATAGGGGTCTATCTTGCTTTGCAGATCTCCCGGCAAAAATCCGAGCTTTTCTCCTGCTTCAATGGCAGGTCTTGTAAGTATTATACGCGATACCTGCTTTTCGCGCAACGCCTTGACAGCCATGGCGACCGCAAGGAAGGTCTTTCCTGTTCCTGCAGGTCCTATGCCAAACACGACGGTATTTTTTTTGATCGCATTTATATACATCTTCTGACCCACGGTCTTTGCCTTAACGGGCTTGCCCTTAAATGTGAGGCAGACCGTATCGTCGGGCGACAGATCCGAAAGTGACGAGCCCTCTCCGCTCTTTACCATTTCGGTAACATAAGCTACATTCGACTGAGTTATATCGCCGTTGAGCCTTGCCATTTTGACAAGATAAGCCACTGTCTCCGCCGCCAGCACAACATTGCCCTCATCCTCGCCGCTTATAATAATGGCGTCATCGCCAGACTCGCATATTTTGTTGTTTATGCGGCATGAAAATGCCTTTTCGATATCCTTTACGTTGCAATCGCAGCTTCCGAAAACAGAGGCGATGATATCTGTATTCTCAACCTTTATGATCTTTGTATTCATGATTCTCCATTCAAACGTAATTTCATATGCTCATCTTTTTGTAAGATCGACATCAAACTCAGATGTTTGTGCAATATCCTCTATACAGGTAAGAGTACATGTAAGCAGGAGCACATCGCCCGTCACATGTATTGAGATATTCTTCTTCAGTATCTCTATATCACCAAGTGCGCGTATCTCCTCTGAGAGGCGAAAATATGCAAGCTCGCGCGCCTCATCTTCAGTTCTTGTGCTCTTTACATATTCATACTCATGATATTCCACAGTACAGAGCTCTATGGGTGATCTTATCTTATCACCGATGCCAAAGCTCTCCACATTACATATTGTATCACAAAACATAGTTGTTTTTCCACCCTTTTTTGAAATATTTATCGGAAAACCCAAAAAATTTAAACTTTTTTCATAATTTATACTACCGCTGTACACTTTTTTATCATATTCAAGGGGGATTTTTACGTTGATCTCCTCGACCGTCCTCGCCATGACCTTCCCCGACGCGCGTGTAAAACGAAATCCCACCCTTTCGCTGTCATAGATGCCGCTGATGAGCAGCTGTCCCTTTTCGACATACTGCCCAGCCTTGACCACGGTATTTCCTCTGTATATGCTCGTATATTCCACAACGCCGCTCTTTTTGGCAGTTACATTTGCAAACTTCTTGCTTTCCGCCGCCGCGGTGCTCTTATTCTCCCTGACCTCAACATAAGCGATATTTCCCTGAACATTTATGGATATCCATGATATATCCGACCGCTCTATAAGTATATCGTTCTCAATGCTCGCGCAATTTATCCTTTTCTTGTCAGAGCCGACCCTCACACCATGAGATCTGAGAATATCTGTGATCTCGGATGAGGTCATCTCCTCATTTCCTATGACTCTGACATCCCACAGAAGTCTGTTAAAGCAAAATATCATAAAGATAACCATGACGCACCCAAGAAGCAGTCCCGGACGGTTTTTGTATCTTGATGCGATGATCGGAAGTCCGCCGTATCTTACGTGCTTAAGATCTATCCCGTGTCGCTCACATTCGCGTAAAAGGCGCTTCATATCTATAAGCTTGACGCGCAATCTTATCCCGTCATCCGATATGTTTTCGAATGCTGTATAAGGTATGGACAAGTACATGCAAAGATTAAGCAATCTCTGCCTGTCGCATCCGTATACTGCGACATCTGCATATCCGATGAGATAATATATTATATTCATCTGTAAAAAAGAGCCTCCGTGCAGGCGCTGTCGCCTATATCTATATTACATATGCATCCTTCTATCCCGACTGCGCGGTCGTAATATGTGAGGCAAACAAGCTCAAGCCCCTTGACCGACAAATAAAAGTCTTTTACCGAAAGTATTATTTCTTCCTTTGTATATTTTATGATCCTGCGACATCCGTACACATATATCTGCTCTCTGCCGTGCATCTCAAGCAGATATCCGTTTTCATTTCCGCCTGCCTTGTCTGCCATTCTTTTGATGCGCCCGAGCAATCCGCGCGTATCATTTTTTCTCTCTGAATTCATAAACACCTCAAAAAACAAATAAAATATCTGTACAAATATATGTTGCAGAGGTGGGATTAATGAAAGGACTCACACAAGATACTGCCCCAAAAAGCAAGACGCATAAATATGATATAATATCGCTTTTGTGGCTGTGCATATGCATAGCTGTATTTATCATGTTCATAATATTCTCACGCCCGCTCTCAGACGGCACAAGAAGCTCTCTTATATTCTGTACCACGACCGTAATCCCCTCGCTCTTTCCGTTGCTAACAGCCTCGGAGCTGCTGATATCAAGCAATGCCTACAAGCTTATATCATACATCAGCTATCCCATACGACGCATCTTTGGACTGTCAGAGCGCGGCGCATACGCATATGCTTTGGGCACACTTTGCGGCTTTCCCGTAGGTGCGGTATGCGCATCGCGCATGTATTCTGAGGGGCTTATCGAGCATGATGAATTTGAATATCTGACGCTCATATCCTCATCCCCAAGCTCTGCATTTGTTATAAACGCAGTATGCAACGGGATATTATCTGACAGAAAAGCAGGTGTCGGAATGTATATATGCGTGATACTCTCGGGGATATGCGCGGGGCTGATATACAGATGCATATTTCTGCATTCAAAGCGATTTTGCAGTTATTCCGATCATTTTGATAATAGCATTGGCATAGCGTCAAGATTTACGGGAGCCATACGCAATGCAGTGGGCAGCATGCTGAACATATGCGGATTTATCGTGTTTTTCGCGCTTATAAGCACACTGTCCGAGGCTCTGCTTACAAAAATGCACCTCTCGATCACTCTTGTGTACTTTATAAACGGAATACTTGAGCTGAGCACAGGAGCAAGATCTGCAGGCAACCTTCCATATCCCATATCACACATATTCTGCGCGTTTTTTCTCGGCTGGTCGGGTCTGTGCGTGATGTGCCAGATACTTTCTGCCTGCCGCGGACAAAAAATATCAATATCAAGGCTTATTTTCTGCCGCCTGCTTGTCGGCATGATCTGCGCCTTACTCTACAGCCTGACCCTGATCCTTTCGCATTTTTGACTTTTTTCTTTGAGCACGGATTATTTTTCAAAAAAGTATTGACAAATGCGATAGTTTTTGGTATAATACTAAGGTCGTCAAGCACGACGCTGGTATGGCTCAGCAGGTAGAGCACGTCATTGGTAATGACGAGGTCACCGGTTCGAATCCGGTTACCAGCTCCAAAACACTGCGGAACACTTGTGTTCCGCAGTGTTTTTTTATCTGTGCCTTCAAGCCGCAAAACATGTTGACAAATATTTTCGGTTATGCTATAATACACATATATTATATAAATAGGAGACAAATATGAAATTCAAACTGAGCATCAAGCTTGATGACAATGACTACCTTGAATTCAACAAATTCTACGCCATATATTCGCCATACCGTGATAAAAAGATGGATACATTCAGGATCGCTCTTTCTGTTATATTGGGTGTCCTGTCACTTATCATGCTCATAGGAAATGCATTTTCCCCGTTTGCGTTTTTGGATATACTGCCTTATGTACTGCTTATCGTAGCTATGAATGTTTTCTGGAAAAAGATACTTTCATGGTTTATAAAGCAGCAGATAAAAAATCTCAAGAATAAAGGCGGACTTCCCTACGCGGAAAGTTCTGTGATGGAATTCTACGACGACAGATTTAACGAATCCACACATAATTCCAAGACAGAAAACCTGTATGACACGGTGGAAAGAATCTGCATATGGAAAAACGCATATATCTATATACATGTAAATACGGTGGGAGCTTACATAATCCCAATGTCGGCATTCAAGAGCGACGAGCAGAGCCGTGAATTCATTGCTTTTATGGAAGATAAGTGCAAAACTGTCGAGAGCTTTTCCTGACTCAACAAACAAGAATTTCACATGTACTTGCATTGAAGAAAAAAGCCTTAGCAACAAGCAAAAAAGTTCAAATAGAAGAAAGCTGATGTTTTATCACATCAGCTTTTTTGCTCTTCATAAGAGCTTTTGGCATATGTCAGTAAAAAAATAACAATTAAATGTTGACATCGGACTTTTGTTGTAGTATAATTAAGGTGCGACATAACTTTATAAATTCATCCATATAGTGTGTATTTTCATGGCAAAATACATGCTCTTATTTACATACTTATGTGGATGATTACTACAGTATATAAAGTTGTGTCGCAGCAATCGGAGCGTGTGTTTTAGTGCATCGACTTCGGTTGGTGCACTTTTTTATTTTTACTTGGAGGAAATGTCATGAAAAAATTGCTTTTGTGTCTGTCAACATTTTGCATATTCGTAACTCTTGCGATATGCCTCACCCTCCCGGCATCGGCTGAAACTGTCGGCGGCAACTGCGGTGCTTATGGCGATAATGTAAAGTGGAGTCTTGATACCGATACGGGTAAGCTCACTATTAGCGGTAGTGGGGAGATGAGAAATTATGGTGACTGGAGTGGTTTAGCTCCGTGGTATGATTATAAAGATTTGATCACAACAATTGAAATTAGAGAAGGTGTTACAAGCATAGGTAATTATGCATTTTATAATTGCAACAGTCTTATAAGTACAGCAATACCTGATAGTGTTACAAGTATAGGCAGTTCTGCATTTTGGGATTGCCGCAGTCTTACAAGTATAACAATACCTGATAGTGTTACAAGTATAGGTGAGTGGGCATTTAATAATTGTTCAAAATTAAATGAAATATATATAACCGATATAGCTGCATGGTGTAATATGAATGTTGGTTCTCATAATGATGATTTAAGCGGTAATATATACTTAAATGGAAAGCTAATTGTTGATTTGGTTATTCCCGAAGGTGTTACTAATATAAGAGAATTTGCATTCAGAAATTGTAGCAGTCTTATAAGTATAGCAATACCTGATAGCGTTACAAGCATAGGTGATTATGCATTTGAATATTGCCGCAGTCTTACAAATATAGCAATACCTGATAGCGTTACAAGCATAGGTGATTATGCATTTGAATATTGCCGCAGTCTTACAAATATAGCAATACCTGATAGCGTTACAAGTATAGGTAATGGTGCATTTATTGGTTGCAGCAGTCTTACAAGTATAACAATACCCGAAGGTGTTACATGTATAGGTAGTTCTGCATTTTGGGATTGCCGCAGTCTTACAAGTATAACAATACCCGAAGGCGTTACAAGTATAGGTAGTTCTGCATTTTCTAATTGTAGCAGTCTTACAAGTATAACTATTCCTGAAGGTGTTACAAGCATAGGTGATTATGCATTTGATAATTGCCGCAGTCTTACAAGCATAACAATACCTGATAGTGTTACACGTATAGGTAGTTCTGCATTTTGGGATTGCTATAATCTTAAAACTGTTAAATTGTCCAACAAAATAAGTATTATTAAAAAAGACGTATTTTCGTATTGTTGGAATTTTGAAACAATAATTTTCTGCGGTACTGAAGAAGAGTGGAATAATGTTGCGAAAGTTTCAGGTTGGGACAGTAGTTGCGGTGAGTATAAAGTAATTTACCACAAATACAGTGTCACATCAATAGACGAAAACAAGCACACATGCAAGTGTGAATATTGCGACAGTTCTTTTGAGGCGAATCATGAATGGAATAGCGGTAAAGTAACTACACCTGCAACGCATCTTAAAGAAGGTGTAATGACATACACTTGTAAAGATTGCGAAGCTACAAGAACAGAACCTGTAGATAAAATTTCTGAGCATACATACGGCGATTGGAAGAAATATGACGACAAGCAGCATGTGAAAGAATGCGAGTGCGGCGACAAGCTATATGAAGATCATGACTTTGACGAAGGCAAGATTACTACAGAGCCGACCCACCTTGAAAAAGGCGTAAAAACCTACACTTGTAAGGATTGCGAAGCTACAAGAACAGAACCTGTAGATAAAATTTCTGAGCATACATACAGCGATTGGAAGAAATATGACAACAAGCAGCATGTGAAAGAATGCGAGTGCGGTGACAAGCTATATGAAGATCATGACTTTGACGAAGGCAAGATTACTACAGAGCCGA
>CAZVUD010000001.1:20107-64679 GCA_964629615.1 uncultured Clostridium sp.
CAGCATGTGAAAGAATGCGAGTGCGGTGACAAGCTATATGAAGATCATGACTTTGGCAAAGGCACTGTAACAGCAGAGCCTACCTACACAGAAGAAGGCAAAATAACACACACATGCGTTTGCGGAGATTCTTATACCGAGGCGATACCGAAGCTTGAAAAAGATCCTGACAGCACTAACAGTCCTGATGAAACGTTAAACAGCAATGAACCCACAACAGGTGACTCTGATAACGCAACTGAAAATTCAGGATGCGGCAGTAATGCAAATGCAAGTGCATTTCTCATTTTAGCGTTGACAATGCTTCCCTTTTTGATCAAAAAGAGTAAAGAGTAAATTTTAAATTTAACCAAAACACTGATATGATCTTTCATATCAGTGCTTTGGTTTTAAGAAGAATTTTTTACAAAACCGTTGACAAAATCCTTCTTTAATGATATACTATTATTACTATATTGATGTAAACATGTTGACCCTCGGAGGAGTAGATACCTAACCGTTGCAGAGAGCGGACGATTGCTGTGAGATCCGTACGGAGAATTATCGAAGGTTGCCGACGGTAGTGGCGCACAGCGACGGTGGTAACGTTATAGCCGAAGAGTGATGTCATAATTTGACATAAGTCGGGTGGTACCGCGCTTTTTGCGTCCTGATATGCGTTTTGCATATCAGGGCTTTTTTGTTTAAAAATAATTTATTATAAATCGAAAGGTATGAAAAAATGAGTTCTTACAACGAATTACCAAAAACATATTCGCCGAGTGAATTTGAAGACAGGATCTACAGCGAATGGTGTGAAAAGGGCTACTTTACGCCCGATAAAAACAACAACAATCCTTCATTTTCGGTGGTCATCCCTCCCCCGAACGTAACAGGTCAGCTCCACATGGGACATGCCCTTGACGAAACACTTCAGGACGTTCTCGTAAGATACAAGAGAATGCAGGGCTTCAACACTCTTTGGATCCCCGGCACAGACCACGCAGGTATTGCAACGCAGATCAAGGTCGAGGAGCGCCTTCGCGTTGACGAGGGACTTTCCAGATACGATCTCGGACGCGAAAAGTTCCTTGAGCGTGTATGGGGCTGGAAGGACACATACGAAGCAAGGATCACAAGCCAGCTTAAAAAGCTCGGCGCCTCCTGCGACTGGTCGCGCCAGAGATTTACCATGGACGAGGGCTGCTCAAAGGCGGTTCGCGAGGTGTTCGTAAACCTTTATGACAAGGGGCTTATCTACAGAGGTCACAGGATCATAAACTGGTGTCCCCGTTGCCTCACGGCACTCTCGGATGCCGAGGTCGAATACAAGGATATGCCCGGCAATTTCTGGCACATAAAGTATCCCATCAAGGGCGAGGACGGATATGTTGAGGTTGCAACAACAAGACCCGAAACCATGTTCGGCGACACTGCTGTGGCTGTAAACCCCGACGATGAGTCCACACGTCATCTCATCGGCAAGACTCTCATTTTGCCCATAGTAGGACGTGAGATACCCGTTATTGCGGATGATTATGTCGAGATAGGATTTGGTACGGGATGTGTTAAGATCACACCTGCACACGACCCCAACGACTTTATGGTAGGTCAGCGCCACGACCTTGAGCAGATAAAGGTCATGAACGACGATGCCACAATGAATTCCTATGCAGGAAAATACGAGGGCATGGACAGATATGAATGCCGCAAAGCCCTTGTTGCCGATCTTGAAGAAAGCGGTTATCTTATAAAAACAGAGCCTCACGAGCACAATGTTGGCGTTTGCTACCGTTGCGGCACTACCGTAGAGCCGCTTACGAGCGACCAGTGGTTCGTTAAGATGAAGCCCTTAGCCGAGCCTGCGATCAAGGCTGTTGAGGACGGCGATATAAGCTTTGTTCCCGAAAGATTTTCCAAGAACTACTTCAATTGGATGAACAACATCCTTGACTGGTGCATCTCGCGTCAGCTCTGGTGGGGTCACAGAATACCTGCATTCTACTGCGACACATGCGGAAAGATGACGGTTTCCAAGGAAGACATAACAGTTTGTCCTCATTGCGGTGCACCCGTTCGTCAGGACGAGGACGTGCTTGACACGTGGTTCTCATCCGCACTTTGGCCCTTCTCCACTCTCGGTTGGCCCGAGCACACAGAGGATCTTGAAAGATACTATCCCACAAGCGTGCTTGTAACAGGATATGACATAATCACATTCTGGGTATCGAGAATGATATTCTCAGGTCTTGAGCACATGGGCAAAAAGCCCTTCTCTACCGTGTTCATTCACGGTCTTGTGCGCGACGCACAGGGCAGAAAGATGTCCAAATCTCTCGGAAACGGTATAGACCCTCTGGAAATAATCAAGGATTACGGTGCGGACGCGCTCAGATTTGCGCTTGCAACAGGCAACTCCCCCGGAAACGACATGAGATTTTCACAGGAGAAGATAGAATCTGCGCGTAACTTTGCAAACAAACTCTGGAACGCATCAAGATTCGTTAGAATGAATCTCACAATAAACGACAATGCCCTGCCCTCATATGACAAGCTTGCAATTGAGGACAAGTGGTTGCTTTCCAACTTCAACGCACTCGCAGCAAATGTTACCGGTGCGCTTGACAAGTTTGAGGTCGGTGTTGCGCTTTCCGCGATATACGACTTTACATGGGATATCCTTTGCGACTGGTATATCGAGCTTGCCAAGGCAAGACTCAATGCAACAGGCACAGAGGAAAATGAGATCTGCCAGAGAGTCCTTCTCTATGTTCTTACCGGTACTCTCAAGCTTCTCCATCCCTTCATGCCCTTCATCACAGAAGAGATATATCAGAGCCTGCCCCACGACACCGAGAGCATCATGATATCTGAGTATCCCAAATACAGTGCAGACATGTGCTTTGAAGCCGAGCAGGATCAGATGAAGCAGATAATCGATGCCATAAAGGCTATCAGAGTGCGCCGCAGTGAGATGAACATAGCTCCCTCACGCAAGGCAAAGGTATATATTGAAACAAAGTATACAAAAACATTCTCAAGCGACTGTGCTCCCTTCTTTGTAAGGCTTGCTTCCGCATCCGAGGTATATGTATCCGAGTCATTTACAAAAGACGAGATAAGCGCAGACGACAGCGTACAGATCATCACAGACTCCGCGACCATATATCTTCCTCTGTCCGATATCATTGATTTTGAAAAGGAAAAGGCAAGACTTGAGGGTGAACGCAAGAAGCTTATAGGCGAGATAGAAAGAATAGAAAAGAAGCTTGCAAACGAAGGATTTGTTGCCAAGGCTCCCGCACAGGTCATCGAGGGCGAAAAGACCAAGATGGCAAAGTACCGCGAAAATCTTGATGGCGTCCTCTCTGCGATCGCAAAGCTCGGCTGATACATCCAAACCAAATCTTGACAGGTGAATAATGAACACAAAATATGTATTTCTTGATGTTGACGGCACGCTCGTCAACTTCAAGAGCCAGATACCCGAAAGTGCAGTAAAAGCCCTCCGTGAGGCTCAAAAAAACGGTCACAAGATGATCATTTGCACAGGCAGGCAGAAGTCCCAGATATACAAGGAACTGTTAAACTGCGTGAAATTTGACGGCATAGTAGCCTCCAGCGCGGCTTATATCGAGCTTGACGGCAAGGTCATATTTGAGAGCCGCCCCACACAGGAAAAGCTTGATAAGATAATCGACTTTTTCCACGACAATAGCATTCCCTTCTGCCTGCAGACCACGCATGCCATATATCTTGAAAAGCCAAGTCTTGATGAGATATACAAATTTATGCGTGAGAGGGGCAACAGCGAAAAGCTTATTGACAGCGTGCTTGGTAATACCGTATTTACAGACGATCCCAAGACCTGCGACTGCGTCGAGAAGATCGCATACTACAATTCTCCCTTTGATCTTGACGAGGTGAGAGATCATCTCGGTGACTATTACCATGTTGTCGGATACAGTCTTGGAACTGACAACGGAAGCTTCCACGGTGAGGTCACATTCGATGGCATAACCAAAGCAACCGGCATTGAGATACTCATGCGTGCCGCAGGCGCGCCAATATCCGATTCCATAGCTGTGGGTGACAGCGAGAACGATCTGGAGATGCTCCGCCTTGCAGGGTATTCTGTATGCATGGGCAACGGCTCGGATGAAGCACGTGCATCTGCCGATCTCGTTACCACCGACATTGACGATGACGGCATTTACAATGCATTCAAAAAGATCGGGCTCATATAATAAAATAATAGCGGATATTTGAGATCACGCATCCCAATTACAGGCACATGTCGTGATTGGAATGCGTGATATTTTAATATCAGTAATGGAGGAACTGCAATAATGAAAAAACTGATCTTATCATTGGCTACTCTGACTATATTCATAACTCTGTTTCTATTGCGGCGCCGCAAAAGGTGAGATCACCGGAGATGTGAGCACAGACGATACATATACAGACGATACACATACAGAAGATACATATGCAGAAGATACGTATACAGAAGATACAAGCACAGATTTCTCCGATGATCCAACTGAAACAAGTATTCCGTGGGATCAAATAATGTCAATGGCAGGCTGCAGCAGTTCTTTAAATACCGATATGATCCTTATATTTGCAGTAATTATCGCCTTTGCAGGATTTATTTTAAAAAAAGAAAAGCAATAAGATGACCATTAAAGGAGCATAACAAAAGACAAGACCTGTCGTTTGACAGGTCTTGTCTTTTATTCTCACTGCATAAGCAGTAATTATTCAGCGTCGGAAGCCTCAGCTTCTTCTTCAGCAGGCATAGCTTCCATAGCAGCCTTTGCCTCTTCGAGGATAGCTCTGATGGAGAGATTTACCTTCTGCTTTTCCATGTCGATGTCTGTGATCTTTGCATCAACTACCTGACCGATCTCAAGCACGTCAGCAGGCTTTGCGATCCTTGTGAGGGAGATCTGGGAGTTGTGGATAAGACCGTCAACACCGTCAACGATCTCAGCAAATGCACCGAAGGGCATCATGCTTACGATCTTAACGGATACGATATCACCAACCTGATAGTTGTGTGTGAATATGTACCAAGGATTGGATTCCTCTGTCTTGTATCCGAGGGATATCTTCTTTGTTTCTGTATCAAAGCTCTTTACATATACTTCAATCTCGTCGCCGATAGAAACAACGTCAGAGGGCTTGCAATTTCTCTTCCAAGAAAGCTCTGTTACGTGTACCATACCGTCAACACCGCCGAGGTCTACAAATGCACCGAAGGATGTAAGGCTCTTTACCTTACCTGTGTATCTCTTGCCCTCTTCAATGTTTTCCCAGAAGCTCTTTTCAGCCAAACGGCGCTCCTCACGTGCAACAACACGGATAGAGCCCTTTGCCTTCTTGCCCTGATCTCTTGCTTCTGTGATCTTGAGCTTAACTGTCTGTCCCTTCATTACGCTAAGGTCTGCGCCCTTGGGAAGACCGCTCTGTGATTCATGTACGAATACTCTTGTTGAGTCAACAAGAACGATGATACCGCTCTTGACGATCTCAATAACAGTACCTTCAAGTACTGTTTCATTTTCTTTTGCTTCAACGATTTTTGTCCAGCATGCATCGGAATCAACTCTCTTCTTGGAAAGGGTTGCAAATCCTTCTACATCGCTGACACGGATAACGAATGCCTTAACAGCATCGCCGATCTTGAACATCTCGGAAAGCTTAACAGAGGGATCATCTGTTATCTGATCAGCTTTGATTATGCCTGTAACTTTTGCGCCGATGTCAAGCTGGATCTCTCCGTCATTAACAGCGGTTACGTAACCGGTAACGATATCTCCTGTATTTAAAGTTTTAAGTGAATCTTCGAGAAGTTCTGCAAAGTTTTCTACTGCTTCGCTCATGGTTCTTTCTACCTCCTGTATTATGTCGTGCGGCGTTGATGCGCCTGCTACGATTCCCACTCTCGTGTGGGTGAACGGAATATACACCTTAAGCTCGCTCGCATCCTCGATCATCACAGTGTCGTCGCATTCCTTCTTGCATATCGAATAGAGCTTTGCTGAATTCGAGCTTGATCTGCTTCCGATTACTACCATAAAATCACTTTCGCTTGCAAGAGACATAGCTTCAAGCTGTCTTTTTTCCGTAACACTACATATTGTATCAAAAATTATCGGTTTTGTACATACCTTTTTCAAAAGTTTTTTTGTTTTTTCCCATTCGCCTAAATTTTGTGTGGTTTGAGCCACTAAAATTATGCATTTTGCACAACGGATTTTATCAATTTTTTCCTCGCATATCTTGGAAAACTCAAGCGAAGAGGAAAACACGTATTTCTCGCCGCAAAAACGGCTGCAGAAGCCTATGACCTCAGGATGATCGGATGATCCGAGCACGAGCAGGACGCTGTCCTTATCTGAATGATCGGTCACTATTTTCTGTATCTTTTTTACATAGGAGCAGGTACAATCCACATATGAAAAATAAGGATTTTTGGCGGCACACGCATCCAGTAACGACTCCACGGACTGCGATATACCGTGCGCTCTCACAAACACCTTAACAGGTGTAGCTTGACTCGCGCCATCACACACGCTCTCTATCTCGCCCTCGGATATCACACGCACTCCCGCGTCGCGCAGACGCTGATTATACGTATCGTTGTGTATCAGTGCGCCAAGAGTATATATGCGCTCACCCGATGTCTTGTTTTTGATCTCTTCCTCAACTGCGCGTGTAGCACGCGTGACACCGAAGCAAAAGCCTGCATTCTCTGCCACCTTTATATTGCTGTTTTTCAAATCGCACCTCGGATAAACATTACTTTTTTGATAAGATCAATGCTCTGAGATCTCAAGCTTCTCAAGCTCGCAGACCTTATCGAATATATAAGCGGATATCCTTGCATATTCGCCTTTCCTTTCGGGGTCGTAGTCCAGCTCCTCAAAGCTTATGGGCTTTCCTATGATTACATCGGTACGCGAAAAGAGATATACATTTCTCTTTTTGGTCTTTATAAAGCAAGGAAGCACCTGCACACCTGTTTTGCAGGCAAACATAGCCGCTCCGACCTTGACCTCCGTCGTTTTCGGATCTACCTTTTTGCGTCTGTGACCCTGTGGGAATATTCCAAGGCAGTTGCCGTTTGAAAGCAGCTCGGTCGCGTGCTTTACAGCGCGTGTATCCGCGCCCTTACGGTTTACGGGAAATGCACCCAATGCCTTTACTATCCCCCTTAAAACAGGCACCTTGAATATCTCGGCTTTTGCCATATAGTGGGGCTGCTGTTTTTCCAGCACAGAGCAAAGTATTATGGGGTCTATATTGGAGATATGGTTGGAAACGAGGATATAGTTACCTTCATTTTCATCCGGCTCATTCTCCACACCGTGAGCATGCACCCTGAAAAGCAGCTTTACGAGCCAACCGAGCCACCTTTTGAGATTTACATAAGCCTTGCTCTTCAAGCCTTGACACCTCCGGTCCTTGCATTTATCATTTCAACTATTTTTTCAACTGATTCCTCAAAGGTATAATCCGAATTATCAAATGTCACGGCATCGGGTGCGGCAACGCACGGAGCTATATCTCTGGATGAATCCTGTCTGTCACGTGCAATAAGCTCCTCAAGCACCGTAGCATAGTCAGCATCTATTCCCTTTTCTATAAGCTCATTGTAGCGCCTTTTAGCTCTTGCGGCATCAGATGCAGTCAAAAATATCTTAACATCGGCATTCGGAAGTATGACCGTGCCGATATCTCTTCCGTCCATAATAACATTATTGTTCATGGCAATGCTTCTCTGCGTCTCAAGCAGGAAAGCACGCACCTCGGGAACTGTCGAAACCGAGGAAGCATACATGGATATCTCAGGCTCGCGTATGCGGTCACCAAGATCCTCGCCGTTAAGCAAAACATGCTGTGCTCCATCGTAATATTTTATATCCACTGTTATATCGGCTATCGCCTCGGACATCAATTTCGAGCTTTTCGCATCTTCAAGGGACAGTCCGCATTTTCTTGCGTGATATCCCACCGTTCTGTACAGCGCACCTGTATCAACGTAAACTATGCCGAGCCTTTTTGCAACTGCCTTGGATATAGTGGATTTACCCGCGCCTCCGGGTCCGTCTATGGCTATCGATATCATTTTTATTACTCCTTTTGGCTGAATATGCATATTACTTGTAATTCCACGCGGCATTCTCACCTGCACATACTGCTGTGGAAAATGCGATCTGAAGATTGAATCCGCCTGTATAAGCGTCTACATCTATCACCTCGCCTGCGAAGAACAGTCCGCGACAGAGCTTGCTCTCCATTGTCTTTGGGCTTATCTCGTTTACCGCGACACCCCCCTTTGTAACTATAGCCTCGTCTATGGGTCTGAAATGCGAAAGAGGCAATGAAAGCTCCTTGATCGCATCAACGAGTGCTCCGCGCTCCTCACGCGTTACGGAATTCACCTTTTTGCGCTCGTCTATTCCCGAGAGCTCTGCTATGACGGGGATCGCCTTTAGCGGCAGGAGATCGGACAGCGAATTTATAAAATCGCGATTCAAGTATTTTGAAAAATCCGATATTATCCTCTTGTCAAGCTCATCGCGCGAGAGCGCGGGCTTAAGGTCGATCACACATCTGTATTTTCCGCCTTCGATATCGGGTATGTGTGCAGATGCGGACAAAACGACAGGACCCGTGATGCCGAAATGTGTGAACATAAGCTCACCGAAATCGTCATAAACGCATTTTCCGTCATCATTTCTCACTATCTTAAATCCTATATTGCGAAGGGACAGCCCCTGCATCCTGCGACACAAGCTTCCTTCACATACTATGGGCACAAGGGATGGACGCGGTGCTGATATGCTGTGTCCTACGCTCCTTGCAAATTTATATCCGTCACCGTCAGAGCCTGTCATGGGGTAGGATCTGCCGCCTGTACAAACTATGACCGAATCGCACTCATATTCTCCGTTTGATGTACGCACTCCGCGCACCTCACCGTCACTTACAACAAGCGACAATACCTTTTCGCGTATCACGCGTGCGCCTGCGTCCTTATAAGCCTTGACAAGTGCATTTACTATATCAGACGCCTTGTCCGACACGGGAAAGACTCTCTTTCCTCTCTCCACCTTGAGCGGCACTCCGCGGCTCTCAAAAAACTCCTTTGTGTCCGCGCTGGAAAAGCGATCGAATGCCGCAAAGAGAAATTTCGGATTTGTTGGTACAGACGCCATAAGCTCACTGTTGCTTGAATCGTTTGTTACGTTGCATCTGCCCTTTCCCGTTATGCGGAGCTTTTTGCCCGATCTGTCATTTTTTTCAAATATCACGACATCCGCGCCGTTTTCCGCGGCGACAGCGGCAGCCATCATGCCTGCCGCACCCTCGCCTATTACAGCCACGCGCACTCTGCCGTCATTTTCAAACAAGCTGTGTTTTTCCATCATCAGTTACCGTTTTTATCGTAAACTCCGTAGTCCTCCCAGATCTTTTCAAGGACCTGAAGTCTTTCCATCATCATGTCGTTGTTCTCTCTTGAAACTCCGACGAGCAGTGCATTGATGACCGACATTGCCGCAACGAGAGAATCCATAAAGTACGCCATATTGCTTCTTGATATAAGAGCCTCGCTTGCATATCTTGCAATGGGCGCATTCTCACTGTCAGTGATAGCTATGACATCGACATTAGAGTTTTTTGCCATCTCCACAGCCTTGATGACCGCCTTTGAGTATCTCGGAAAGCTTATGGCGATGACAACATCTCCCTCGCTCACACCGAGCAGCTGCTCAAACATCTCAACACCCGACGTTGTCTGTATGAGCTTAACGTTATCAAGCACCATACGCAAGCCGTGATTGAGAAAGCCTGCAAGATAGGATGCGGAGCGCATTCCTATAATGTAGACGTTCTTTGATGTACATATCTTTTTGACAGCTCGGTCAAAGGCATCTCTGTCAATTCCGTCAATGGTCTTTTTTATATTATCTATATCCGAATACAGCACCTTGGAAAGTAGATCTCCGTCGCCAATAAAGGTGTTTGTTACCTCAACACGCTGGAAGGATGTAAGCTTTGTTCTGATAAGCTCCTGCAATGCTCTCTGGAATTCGGGATATCCCTCAAATCCAAGCTCCATAACAAATCTTACGACAGTCGATTCTGAAACTCCGACCTCAAGTCCGAGCTTTGCCGCCGTCATAAACGCCGCCTTATCGTATTGCGACGAGATATATTTGGCAATTCTTCTCTGTCCCTTTGAAAAGGTAGCCATTTTTGATTCCATTACGTTCAAAATGTCCATTACTCTCTCTTTTCCTTTCTTAAGATGCCGCTGTCATGCATAGTCGGCATACAGCGCAAAGTACCGCATTTTCTTTTCCTTCTTATTATACATTTATTTTGCAGGATTGTCAATCATATTTCTTCATTTTTTGCATGAAAAGCATAAAAAACTGCAAAATCGCGGTCATTTTTACATTACAAAGCTGTTTTTTGCAATTAATATGACATCTGTCGGCATTTTAAGCAGCGAAGGATCGCATATCCGTCAAAAAAGCAAGCGCACAGATGTCAAATCATCCGCATGCTTGCCTTTTATTTACTATTCAGTTAGTAGTCCCGTCTGCCCTCGATAGCGCGATAGAGGGTCACCTCATCTGCGTACTCAAGATCAGATCCCATCGGAACACCGTATGCAAGTCTTGTCACCTTAACGCCCATGGGACGCAGGAGCTTTGCAAGATACATTGCAGTTGCCTCACCCTCCACTGTGGGATTGGTCGCAACTATGATCTCCTCGATATCGCCGCCGCTCAGCCTCTGTAAAAGTTCCTTAATCTTGAGCTTATCAGGGGTTATGTTATTCATCGGAGATATCTCTCCGTGAAGGACATGGTAAAGTCCTCTGTATTCCCTTACCTTCTCCATGGACATAACAGCCTTCGGATCGGATACGACTATCACCGTGCTTCTGTCCCTCTGATCATCAGAGCAGACCGAGCATATATCGCGGTCGGTAATATTCTGGCATATCGGGCACAAATGTATCTTTCGTTTGGCGTCAAGTATCGCCTCTGCAAATTCCTCAGCCTCGCCGTCGCTCATATCAAGCACGCAAAAAGCCATGCGCATAGCGCTCTTTTTTCCGACTCCGCCAAGAGATGCAAATTTTTCAGCGAGCTTCTGGAGCGATCCTATATATTCTGCCATATCAGAACAATCCGGGCATGTTCATCTTACCCGTGATCTTTTCCATCTCCTCACTGTTTGTGGATTCAACTCTCTTTATAGCCTCATTGACAGCGGCTACGAGAATGTCAGAGAGTGTTTCAACATCATCGGGATCCACGATCTCGGGCTTGATGTCTATGGAAACTATCTCCTTTTTGCCGTTTATCTTAACGCAAACGACTCCACCGCCTGCATTTACCTCATATTCCTTGGAGTCAAGCTCTGCCTGCTTTGCCTCCATATCCTCCTGCATTTTCTGTGCCTGACGGATCATAGCCTGCATGTTCTGCGCGCCGCCGCCCATTCCCTTCGGTATGTTTGCTCTCATTAGTTAAAATTCCTTTCTCTCTGTTATATAAAATTATAATATGTAAATTTAATTTACTGCTCTGAATTTTCTATTATCTCGTCTATGAGATCTGCGTGTTTGTTTTGGTTATCCACCTCAAACAGAACGGTCTCCTTACTGTATCTCTTGCCCATGACATTTGATACCACATCAATAAACTGACTGTCGGCATCGAATGTCCTGATGCTGTCTATCATATACTGATCCTCAAAGCGCAATATTATATTGCCGCTCTCATCCGTATACCACTTTGACTGTGCAATAAAAGATGCATTCATGGGGTCTCTGCGGCTGAATATATCCAGCACCTCCGCTCTGCTCTTAAAGGGGCGCAGTGTCCGCTTTTCGGATTTTTGAGTTTTGCTTTCCTTCGCCTCTTTTGCCTTTGGCGGCGCATCCGACCTGAACATCTCATCGTCTGACATATCATAGGATGGTGCCTGCTTTCTTGAAGGACGGGACATATCGCTATCATTATCCTTTGCAGATGAATCGGATGTCGCATTCTCTGTCGCGGATATCACATTTGATGATATACCCGAAAGTCTGCGCTCGATCTCACTCATTCTGTCATTCAGCGCCTCATAGCTTCCCGAGAGTCTTGACTCACACATCCTCACAAGTGTCATCTCAGCCACTATGCGCTTAACGGAATTGGATCTCTGCATGACTATCATGGCGTCCTCGATAAGCCTGCAATGGTAAGAAAGGCTCTCAAGCGTAAGCTTTGATGCAACAGATGCAAGCGCCTCATATTCAGAATCCGTAAGATCAAGATATTCCACGGGACGTGAAGATATCTTGCATACGAGCAGATCTCTGTACAGCGACAAGAGCTCTTGCCAGAAAACAAGCAGATCACGTGATGAATTCACCGCATCTGAAACCGCCCCGAGTATCTTGTCATAGTCCTTTTCCATGATCGCGTGGCAAAGCTCTATAAGCTCACCCCTGCCCGTTCCGCCTATGCTCTCGTGAACGAGCTTTTCATCTATCCTGCGTCTTGATCCTGCGCACAGCTCAAGCAGGCTGATGGCATCTCGCATGCCGCCCTGTGCCTGTCTTGCGATAAGAACGGCGGCTTTCTCGTCAATATCTATACCTTCGTTTTTGGCTATGTACATGAGCCTGTCCTTCAATACGTCGGTCGAGATGCGGCGGAAATCAAAGCGCTGGCAACGTGATATTATAGTCGCAGGCAGCTTGTGCAGCTCTGTCGTCGCAAGCACGAATATAACATGCTCAGGCGGCTCCTCAAGTGTCTTTAATAGTGCGTTGAACGCACTGTTTGAAAGCATATGCACCTCGTCTATTATGTAGACGCGATATTTGAGTGACGAGGGTGAATATATTACCTCATCTCTTATATCTCTGATATCATCGACGCCGTTGTTTGATGCGGCGTCCATTTCAAGCACATCTGTCGCCGTTCCGTTTTCAACAGACAGACACGCGGCGCATTTTCCGCAAGGATCACCGTTTTTCGGATCAAGGCAATTCACCGCGCGCGAAAGTATCTTTGCACACGTGGTCTTACCCGTTCCGCGAGATCCGCAAAACAGGTATGCATGAGAAAATTTTGCATTGGCGACCTCATATTTAAGTATTGAAGTTATATGCTCCTGACCGCAAACGTCATCAAATGTCTGCGGACGCCATTTTCTGTACAGAGCCTGATGCATGGTCATCCCCCCAAATAGTATTCAAACAAAAACACAGTGCCGCAAAACAAGACCATACACCACGATATCGTGCGTCACCTCCACGCGATCTTCGTACCAACTGCTCGGAGCAGGCTACCTCACGGCACATCAGGGTTACCGCTTAATGCTGCTTGGTTCCCCACCTGACATGGTTCACAGCTCCTGATTGCGCAAGACCCGCCCGTCAACACAGCAGAATACGACTCAATTCGTAAAGAATCAGCCCTCAAAAGTGGGATCCACCCCTGCTGTAGCGGATTTCAGGTACAGGGCTCCGCTGCTTCCCCGGCTGGTATGGCCTTATTTCACAGCACTGCGCTGTGTTTTGTGTAACTTCAAGTCACTTAGACATTATAGCAGATTTTTTCATAACTTTCAATAGATTTTAAAAAAGTTCACAAACTATTAAAAGTTTTTTGCCCAAAGCTATTGACAAACTCTTTTTGATTTGCTATACTTCTTCCTTGTGCGAGAATGCACAAGGAAGCTTTTATATACAAAGGAAATCAAGATGAACTCAATAAACACCGACATACAGCCGAGGCATAGGATGTTGCACGCGCTGTCACGCGCCGCACACACGATACATAAATTTATCCAAAACAACACAGTGCTGTGCATAGCGACCATTCTTGCTCTTGCGTCATGCTTTATAGTGCCGCCCGACAGAAAATACATCGGATACTTCGATCTTAAAACTCTCAGCTGTCTTTTCTGCACGCTTGCGGTAATATGCGCACTGAAGAATATCAGATTTTTTACGACGGTCGCACGCAAGATCGTATCTCTTGCAGGAAACATGCGCACACTTACGATTGCACTCGTATACATAACATTCATAGGCTCTATGTTTCTTGCAAATGACATGGCGCTTCTGACCTTCCTTCCCCTCGGATACATATCTCTGTCATCCACATCCAAGGAAAAGTACATGGCAAGAGTATTCATACTGCAAAACATAGCCGCAAATCTCGGCGGAATGCTCACGCCCTTCGGAAATCCGCAAAATCTATACTTATACACAAAGTTTGGCATATCGAATACGGAATTCATAAAGACCATGGCTATTCCGTTTTCCGTGTCCATACTTATGTTTACGCTTTTGTGCATGTTCATTCCAAAGGAATCTCTAACGCTCAGTGACACCGATCTTTCAGAAATTCCCGTGAAAAGGACAGTATATTATCTTGTACTCTTTCTTATCACCATACTCATGGTATTCAGGATAATTCCCTACTACATTTGCCTGCCCGTGATATTTGCAGGCGTGTTTATATCGGACAGACATGCGCTTAAGGCTGTGGATTACCCGTTGCTTCTGACATTTGTGATGTTCTTTTTGCTTGCAGGCAATGTATCCCGCATTCCCGCTGTAAGCACATTCTTTTCAGCAATGCTGGAAAAGAGCACTCTTCTGACATCGATCATCTCATGTCAGGTGATAAGCAATGTTCCCACATCCATACTTTTGTCGGAATTTACCGATAATTACCGCGAATTGCTCCTCGGAGTCAACATAGGCGGCGTCGGAACGCTCATCTCCTCGCTTGCAAGCCTTATAACATTCAGGGAATACACATCTCACACAAAGGGCAAGACGCTGAGCTACATAGGGCTCTTCTCATGTATAAATTTTGCCTTTCTTGCGGTGCTGACCCTTGTGGCTCTCCTGATAATATAATATTCCGATCATCAAAAAATGCGTCTTTTAGCAAAGGCGCATTTTTTCTTTATATACAGGTAATAATATAATGCAAGCAAAAATTTTCGGAGGTGATCTTTTATGAACATGTACAGAATGGCGCGAAGCGCAGAGAGGCTGTGCCGCAAAAACAAGGGGCTTCTCCTGACCTTGGCAGGCGGTATGGCGGCAGGCATTGTTGCTGTAATGATCTCAAAGCTCGGATAAAGCATTCGGCTCGGTAAGACACAGTCTTGCCGAGCCGAATATAGCATCACTCGCTAAGGAGCATATCATTTTCTTTTATCCAGCCGATCTTTCTCATGATCTCCGAAAACAGGAGCGAGAGGAGAGCCGGAAGAAGAATGCACACAAGCAAAAGTCCTATCCACATGGATGCATCCCAATTTGTTGCGTCAATAACACCTATCGGACCTACAAGTCCGCATGTGCCCATGCCTGCCGCAACGCCTGTGCATTTAAGCTTGAATACCATGGTCGATATGGGACCCGTGATAGCCGATGCAAGCGTCGGAGGTATCCATATCTTTGGATTCTTACATATATTTCCCATCTGCAGCATGGATGTTCCAAGTCCCTGCGACACTATACCGCCCCATTTATTTTCCCTGAAGCTGGATACGGCAAAGCCCACCATCTGAGCACAGCATCCCGCAACGCACGCACCGCCTGCAAGCAAAAGTCCCTCAAGAGTTCCGTTTTCGGCTGCGACCGCAACAGCGGAGCTTGAAAATATCATTGCGCATATAGCCGCACTTGATATCGGAAGCGTAAGTATGATGCCCATTACGACAGACACGACGATGCCCATAAGCAACGGCTGCCATGTCGTTGCGCTTGCAATAAACAGACCGAGATAATACATGACATATGAGATCAATGGACAGAGCAGATATGATGCCGCAAAACCGACGATCAATACGACCGAGGGAGTGACCAGTATATCCACCTTAGTCTTTTTTGACACGAGCATGCCTATCTCACATGCGATTATGACCGCGAAAAATGCACCTGCAGGTCCTGCGCTGTAGAATATTCCCTCTCCGTTACCTGCAGTAACGCCGTACGAGATTATCCTGCCGTCGCTCATGACAGCCCCCATCGCATTTGCCATCGCACCTACCGCGGCAGATGAAAATACCACGAGCGGATGCGCACTTAGCTTGTGGGCTATTGCAACGCCTATAGCCATGCCCGTTGCCGCCTTTGCATACGTAGCAATTGTGTTAAGCGCATCCGACAGACCCGTCAGCCATTCGACCATGCCGAGATATTTTGCCAATGTTCCGAAGATCGTGCCTATAAGCAAGGACGCAAACAGACCGAGTGCCATTGCTCCCATAGCGTCTATGAAATAACGCTTGAGATACTTCTTTACTGTGTTCATGATAAAGATCCCGAGATCCCGAAGGATCTCCCTCCTTAAATATACTTTAATTATAGTATACCATTTTAAAAATAAAATTCAAGGCTTATTTTGTACAAAAATTCACAAATAAAATATCAATATTATGGCACATATCCGAACGAACGGTGTCGCGCAAAGCATCATGCTCTGCAGTAAAGCTCATTTAAGCGTCGGTATTTTTCCATATCTATGCCGTCTATCTGGCTTTGCGTGAGTCTGAAGCTCCAATTCTTATCTGATGTTCCCGGGGTGTTCATCCTCGTATCTGCGCCATAGTGCAATATATCCTGTATCGGGAATATGACTATATCCGATACACTGCCCATGACCGTTCTTATGATAGCATCATATGCCGCGTCAGAGTCCCAATCATCGCCCGTGTATCCGCAATATTCAAGCAGATCCCTGCGCTCGGTATCCGAGCTTTCCCAAACAAATCCGAGCAAGGTATTATTGTCATGCGTTCCCGTGTAGGCAACGGAATTATTTATATAATTGTGAGGCGCGTGGACAGAGTCCTTCTCACCTGAAAAGCCGAACTGCAAAACTCTCATTCCCGGGAATCCGCTGGTGTCAACAAGCCGTCTTACGGAATCAGTGATATCTCCGAGATCCTCTGCGATTATGAGCTTATCCTTTGCCGTTTCCTTTAGCATGCGGATAAACTCCCTGCCCGGTCCCTTCTTCCAGCACCCCTCTTTTGCGCTTTCAGCCTCTGCAGGAATGCTCCAATAGGAATCGAATGCTCTGAAATGATCTATCCTTACGCCGTCAAATCTTCTGAGCATGTGCTCCATACGCTTTTTCCACCACATATATCCGTCGCTCTTCATATGCTTCCAATCATATATGGGATTTCCCCACAGCTGACCGTCCTTTGCAAAATAATCGGGCGGACAGCCTGCAACGCTTATCATTCTGCCGTTTTGATCGAGATCGAACTGTTCCTTGTTTTTCCACACATCACAGCTGTCGTATGAAACATATATCGGTATGTCGCCGATGATCTTTAGTCCTCGGTCATTTGCATATTTCTTTATGCTCTGCCACTGGATATCAAAGAAATACTCTATGAACTGCCATGCGAACTCATCGCGTTCATCATATTCATCTGTCTTCCAATCATACCACGCACCCATGTCATTGCTCATCTTAAGAGCCATGAAGCGGCAATACCCCTCTATCTCGCTGTCCTGAGAAATATATTCGCGTATCTTTTTCTTTAAGTCCTCGTCTGCTCTCAGCGACGCCCGGCAGAGCAGATCTACCCTCTCCTTTTGCAGTCTTTGAAACTCACAAGCATAAGGATCGCTCTCCACAGCATCCGAAAGCTCGCTTTTTGTTATAAGACCCATATCGCAGAGCATATCAAGATCCACAAAATATGGATTGCCGCCGAATGCCGAGCAGGATTTATAAGGTGAATTACATTCATCTGTCGGGCAGAACGGCAGTGTCTGCCAATATGAAAATCCTCCGCGATGTAACATATCTATAAATGCTTTTGCACTTTCGGAAAATCCGCCTATCGAATATCTTCCCGGAAGTGAGCTTACGTGCATGAGCACGCCCGAGCCTCTTTTCATGTCAAAATCTCCGTATCTTTATTATAGTCAGTGGCATTCGTACCATGTTCTGCCCTTATTAGCTTCGACCGTGAGCGGAACGCTGAGCTTTACTGCGTTCTCCATCTCCTGCTTCAGCAAGGACAGCACCTCGTCAGCACACTCACGGGGTGCTTCCACTATCAACTCATCATGGACCTGAAGTATGAGCCTTGCACCCGTGCCGCTCTCTTTGAGCTTTTTATCAACATTTATCATAGCGATCTTGATGATATCAGCAGAGCTTCCCTGTATCGGGCTGTTCTTCGCGACACGCTCGCCGAAATTGCGAAGATTTTTATTTGCCGCCGACAGCTCTGGGATATATCTGCGTCTGCCGAGCATTGTCGTGACATATCCGTTATCATAGGCTGTCTTGACTGTATCTTCAAGATAGCGCTCTATTGCAGGATAGCTGTCAAGATAGCTCTTTATATATTCTTTTGCTCTTGATATCGGTATTCCGAGATCCTCGGAGAGCGAAAACTCGCCCATACCGTACAGTATACCGAAATTTATCGCCTTTGCTCTCTTACGGTGCTCCACGCTCATCTCATCTGCAGTCACTCCGAATACTCTGCATGCCGTGGAGGTATGGATATCCTGTCCCGACACAAAGGCATCGCGCATATTCTCGTCTCCCGATATATGTGCAAACACGCGCAGCTCGATCTGCGAATAATCGGCATCTATGAGCACATTGTCATCATTTTCAGCAATAAAGAATTTTCTGAATTCCCGTCCGAGATCTGTTCTTATCGGTATATTCTGGAGATTGGGATCGGTAGACGAAAGTCTTCCCGTTGCAGTTCCCGTCTGCTTGAAATTCGTGTGTATCCTGCCGTTTTCATCTATGACCTTTATAAGGCCGTCCACATATGTGCTCTTCAGCTTTGTGACCTGTCTGTAATCAAGGATATCGTCTATAACGGGGTGATATTTGCGGAGCTTCTGGAGCACCTCTGCCCCTGTCGAATACCCTGTTTTGGTCTTCTTGCCCGTTGGGAGCATCAGCTCCTCGAAAAGCACATCACCAAGCTGCTTTGGCGAATTGATATTGAAGGGATGTCCTGCCATCATATATATGCGCTCCTCAAGCTCGTGCGCATACACATCCAGCTCTTCCCCGTATCTTCTGATACCCTCCTTATCCACCTTAAAGCCTGCTATCTCCATATCACAAAGCACGGCAGCGAGCGGCATCTCAATGCTGTAAAAAATGCTTGTCTGACCGCTCTGATCAAGCTTGTCCTCAATGGCAGATCTCAGCCTTGAGATATATACGACACTTTTTGTCGTGTCGTCAATGACATCGCCAAGATATGAGGACACCAGCCTTTGCATTGAATAAGAGCTCTGTGTCGGATCGTCAACATATGCCGCAAGCATAACGTCAAAATACGCATCCCTGTAATGTATACCGCATTTTTCAAGCGTCTCGTACACGGTCTTTGCATCATAAAGCAGTATCTTCTTTTTCATTAAGAGATCTGCAAGCTCCTGCATATCTCCCGTATATTTCAGAACAGCATCACCGTCGCACAAAAATATGCCGTCCTCATTGATATCAAAGGCTATATATTCACCGTTAAGCCTTGAAAGCCCGGATCCGTCGGCTGTAAATTGCGCGCATTCCGGCTTTTTTGTATCCTGCACTACCACCTCGTGCTTATCCAGACCAAAGCGCTTTATTGCGCCGAAAAGCTCATACCTTGTAAAGAGCTTCAGTGCCTCGTCCTTATCTATTCCGCTAAAAGCAACATCGTCAAGCGAAGCGCCGATGTCTGCATGTCGCTCTATCCGTGCAAGATCACGCGACAGATAAGCCAGCTCCCGTCCTTCCGTGAGCTTCTTGCGTACTGAAGGGGTGAGCTGGAGCTCGGGGAGCTTTTCGTATATGCCGTCAAGCGAGCCGACATCCGATATCAGCTTGAACGCAGTCTTCTCGCCAATGCCCGGAACTCCGGGAATATTGTCCGAGCTGTCGCCCATAAGCGCCTTTACGTCAACATATTGTGAGGGATATACGCCGTATTTTTCAAAAAACACCTCTTTTGTATACAGCACCGTGTCATTGTTGGTTGCAAGAAGCACTCCCACCTTGTCGCTTATCAGCTGCAATGAGTCACGGTCACCTGTAAGAATGTATGCATACGCATCATCCGACTCCTCTGCCATCTCGGCGAGAGTTCCGAGTATATCGTCCGCCTCATATCCTTCGCGCTCTATTACGGTAAATCCGAGAGCACGGCATATTTCCTTTGCCACGGGCATCTGGCGCGCGAGATCATCGGGCATGGGCTTTCTGCCTGCCTTATAATCGGCATACATCTTGTGCCTGAAGGTGGGTGCCTTCAGGTCGAATGCTATCGCGGCATGATCCGGGGATATGGCTTCAAGCTGCTTTGCTATGACATTTACCGTTCCGAATATCGCATTTGTGGGAAAGCCGTCTTTATTTGCAAGGTATCTTATTCCGTAAAATTGCCTGTTTAAAATACTGTTTCCGTCAATGCAGAGTAATTTTTTCATATATCTGCCCCCAAATTTATTTATATATACGATTATATCACAAACAAGGCGTCCGTGTCAACAGATATAATAGGTCACACGTGCAAATTTATTGTCACCTTGCATGTCGAAAATGCGAAAAGATACACGTAAAAAATTCACAAAAATCATGAATATCCGTATTGACAACAGGGGGCTTGTGTGTTATAATATATTTATTATAGTAATGTAGTATAATAAAGTATAAGATGATATAAAATATCGGAGGTAGATATGAAAAAATTAGCTATAATTCTCGCAGCACTTCTGCTCTCTTCCGCAATGCTCGCAGCATGCGCAAAGAATAACGATGATGAAAATCTGTCCGGTAACGATCCCGATCCCATCACAGATGAGTCCACAGACCTTGACGAAACTGATTCTGATTCAACAACGGATGAAACAACTACAGGTGAGGAGGATTCCACTACAGATCCCGACGTGCCTGCTTTTGAATTTACGTTCAAGGCTGTTGATAACATCACTATATATACATACAAGCCCGTAAATCTTCACAACGCTCCCAATCTTGAGTCCTCTTCTGCAGTGAAGGATCAGCTCACATCAGGCGCAAAGCTTCTCAAGGTAGGCGAGAGCAATGAGATCGCAAGGGATACAAGCGGTATGGATTACAAGCTCTTTAAGGTAAAGCTCCTTGACAAGGAGGACAATACCGAATACTATATCAAGTCCACACTTACAACTATCGTTGATCCCGACAATATCGATGCAGGATTTACCGAGGTAAGCAAAACTGTATATACGACATTCGGCTCCACCCTTATCGGCAGACTTCTTCCCGACCCCGAGCACTACGGCTACACCGACACAGGCATATACACCATAGGCAAAAAGGATGCATCTGTTGAGATCAATGTCGTTGCTGAAAACACAGAGAGCGGCTGGTACAAGATATCTTATGAGGTAACGGGAAGCGACGGAATGGTAGAGCGCAAGTATTGCTACCTCTCATACATTGCAAACAAAAAATACCTTACAGACAAAAAGGATACAGGTACGACTACAACACCTGAAGCATAAGTACGACGGTCTTGCCTTAGTTCTGTAATGAAATAAGCATAAGAACGTCATAGCTGTACTATCTATAATAGGCAGAGAGTGAGAGAGGCGTGTGTTAGTGTGAGCGGAGCATTCCCTCACTGTGTGACCGCGCATGCACCCTCTGCCTATATTATATCTATATTCAAAAAAGGAGGACAAAGGAAGGCTGTACGCGACCCTTTGCAATGATAATGGACATCAAACTGCCTGCACACCTTACTGACCGCGAGCTGCGCGCGGAGATCAAAAGATTCCGACGCCCTGATAACAGCTTCGGCATATATTCATTCATAGAGATATATGATGATCTGTTCTCATATTTTGATATAGAAAAGCATTTTATATTTGCCAAAAAGCACCGAATACGCTGTCTTATTCCCTGCCTTAGCGAAAGCATCGCCATCTCAGGAGAGCTGTTCGGTATTTTGCGGCGCCTGTACTCATATCTTATACCGCTATCAAGGAAATACGGCATCAAAATAGGCGTGCATATGCAGAGCATTATTGAAAAGAGCTACTTTTCCGACACAAATCCGCACAACGACTCCATTCGTGCAAGGATGCTGACCCGTATGGATCACTTTTTCGACCGCGACGAGCATGTAAGCATAAGCCTTGAGGATGAGAACGTGCTTGCGGTCACCGCATATGACGAAGAATACAGCGAATCCTACGACCTGACAGATATGATATCAGAGGGCAAGCTCTCGTACGATTCAGGCGACAGACACCTGATGCTGCATGTATATGTATGCGACTCGTATGACCGCGATCTCTCGGTCAGAGCAGACACGGTAAACAAGCTGTCGCATTCATCCTACGCTACCTACATAAATGAGATATTCGACCTTCTCGGAGATGAGGTGAAATGTGCGCTTGGGCATGAGATAACATTTTTCTACGCATCCGAGCTATGCTTTGACACACCAAACCGACGCGATTGGGACGAAGAGATAAACACGGAATTTTTCAAAAAATACGGCGTCAGTGCATGTGCTTATTACGACGCACTGTATGACAACATAGGTCCTGAAACTCAGAACATCAAAAACTGCTTTTTCCGTGTGCGTGCGGAAATGTTCAAGGCAGGCGTTATAGCCGCCATACGCGATTTTTCCCTTTCCCACGGGCTTGAATACACCTATTCACTTTGCGAATCCAAGATACCCGCATGCTCATGGCTGTTTGGCGATGGAATGAACAATTTTGAGCATTCCGCCTGTGCAACGCTTGACAAAGCATATCTGTACGGTCTTAATTCCCTGCGTCTTGCTTCAAGCGCGGCAACACAGCACGGATATGACAAGATATACTGCGACATATACAAAGGCTATCCCAAGATATCCAAGGCGACATTTTACGATGATGCACTCAATGCATTTTCAGAGGGCGTTACACAGCTTATGGCGCACATGCCGCGCCTGAAGCCGAGCGTGCGGCGCCGCAAGCCGAGAAAAAGCAGTGACATGCTTGAATATTCAAGATTTGCCATGCGATGCCAGCAGCTTTTGTCGGGAGGTCACAGAATATGCGACATTGCTGTTCTCTACCCCATAGATTCCATACATTCAGAAGTTAATCTATATCAGAAGCGCGAGGATAAATTTGAATATCCGCCAACGCAGATACAAAACGACTACATGACGCTTCTTAATATACTCAACGTGAATTGCGCGCAAAACGCTGTTCTTATACATCCCGATGAGCTGCTTGAATGCTCTGTCAGAAATAAGCGTCTTGCACTTGACGAGCGAGAGATCGAGTTTAAGATGCTGTTTATACCGGGAAGTACCGTTATGAGCCTTGAGGTCGCAAAAAAGATCAAGGACTTTTATGACGCAGGCGGAAAGGTAGCCGCTACCGTTACTCTCCCGAAATTTGCCTCGGAGTTCATATTTGATGAAAAACAGCAGAGCGAGCTTTCCTTTATGCAGGAATACGGAAACAAGAACGACACCGAGCTTCGTGACATTCTGAGACACATATTCGGCGATGATGCATTAGATCCAAGCCTGATACGCGCATATTTCAAAAACACCAACAAAAACGGCGGCATATCGTATTGCCTCTTCCCCACAAAAACAGCCGCGGACGGAAGTCTTTACGTTTCGCCCGGCATAATCAGGGGGCTGATATACAATTCCGGTACGCCTCTTGATGTTTACATGAGCAATATGCCTGCGGTCATGAACACAAACGGATTTTCCACCTCATATCCCGAATTCAAGGGGCTGGGAATGGCAGAATTCATTCCCTACGGCGGTATAATAAACCATTTGCATAAGGCACGCGGAAATATTGATATTTATTTCTTTTCAAACACAACGCACGAGAGGTACACAGGTACTGCATTCTTGCGCGGAAAGATGAAGCCTGCATTTTACAGTCCCAAGGGAATAAAAAAGCGGCTTCCGTACAGATACGTAAACCACAAGGGATATGTTTACACCGCAATAAAGCTCGGGCTTGACCACGGCGATGCTGTGTTTATCATTACCAGAACATACTACGAGATCGCATCGGCTGACAACGGGTATAGATTTGTCAGCGATATAGAAGAAGGATCTTAAAAAGTGCCCCACGGCAAAAATTTTGCCGTGGGGCGTATTGATATTATCAGCATTCAACTCTTGCGTAAAGCGTTCTTTCCATGGCTATCGTTTCGCCGGTTGGAATTCCCACATTAAGCCAAACAGATAAATCATTAAAGCACATGCAATAAAACAAGGATTGTTTCACAGAGCTTCATTTGACGCAATAGCCCTTTCCTCTCACGGTCAATATCAGCTTAAGTCCAAGCTCGGAGTCGATCTTTTTTCTTAAATGGCATATATAGACATCGCACATATTGCTTGCCTCGCCGCCAAGCTCTCTCGATATATCCTCACGGGTGACTATCTCGCCGCGCCTTTCACACAGCATGCTCAACACCTTATATTCATATTGACTGAGCGGAAATCTCTTTTCTCCGTAAATGGCGGTCATGCCGTCGCTGTCGCACATAAGGCGTCTTTTGTCACCAACAGCCATATCAAGGCGTTTTCCGCTCATCTCGGCTATTCTGCGCAATCGCGATATATAGGCAAGATATTCGCTATCATCGCGGATCGACACATCCGATCCGTCATATGTGCTCTGCCCCGAAAAATACCCTGCAATGATATATCTCATATCCGCCATAAGAAACGGGCGTCTTAAATAAGCCGAGCAAAGCTTAAGATCCACATACAACTCTGGATCTTCTGCGCATGACCAGCCTATGACCAAGACTCCTGTGCTTTCCCTATCCTCGGTACGCACCACGCTCTTCCCGTCAAGCATATGCGAAAGTATACCGTTTCCGCACATATCAAGATCTGCAAGTATGATATCATATCCGTCACAGCTGTCACACATATCGGCATCCGATACACATTCGCTGTCTATCCTCATATACGAAAGCTCATGGCTGAGCATACGTGAAAATCTTTCGTTATCTGACAGTATGAGCGCCTTTGCGTTCATTTTATTCTCATCTGTTTTCATTGCAAGATCTCCTCATCGGGCATATTTCCGATACTGTCAAGTATCTCGATCATGCCATACACGTCCTCGCACATCATAAGCTGATTTCTGAGAGCCGCAGATCCGCGTATGTTTTTCGTATACCAAGCGGCATGCTTTTTTCCGTCAGCACCTGCAAGGTATTCGCCCTTATTCTCTATCATGAGCCTCAGGTGGCGTATTGCCATATCCATCCGCTCTCTCACCGTGACGCAGGTATTCTCCCTGCCCTCAAGCGCATTTACGATCTCCTTGAATATCCAAGGATTGCCCGTTGCTCCGCGAGCCACCATTATGCCGTCACATCCAGTATGGGACAGCATTTTCAAGGCGTCCTTTGCG
Source organism: uncultured Clostridium sp. (assembly GCA_964629615.1). Taxonomy (GTDB): domain Bacteria; phylum Bacillota; class Clostridia; order Oscillospirales; family CAG-272; genus SVTX01. The sequence goes on from CAZVUD010000001.1 coordinate 45,579, forward strand.
GTATTTATATCCCCGTTTCCCACAACGGGGATATGCAGGCGGCTCTTTACCTCGGCTATTATACCGAGATCGGCGCGTCCCGAATACATCTGCTCCCTTGTTCTGCCATGCACACAGCACAAAGCGGCTCCTGCCTCCTCAACGGCAAGCGCGACCTCAACGGCGTTTATGCTGTTCTCTGTATATCCTGCACGTATCTTTACAGTGACAGGTGTATGATCCAGAGCCGCAACACACGCCTTTACTATATCATAGCATCTTTCAGGGGTTTTCATAAGTGCGCTTCCTTCTCCGCATGACACCACCTTATGCACGGGACAGCCCATATTTATATCGATAGCCGACGGCGCACAGACCGAATCATATCCCTTATAATCTCCGCGCTCAAGATGTGCTGCCGCCTCTGCCATATACATCGGATCACTACCGAATATCTGGACCGCCATAGGCGACTCCCCCTCGGATATTTTTGCTATGGATGCCGTCTTAAAGCATGAGGGGTCACTTTTTTTATTTAACTGCTCATAACACAGCGCCTTTGCAGAAAGCATCTCACTTACCGTCCACTCTGCCCCTGCCTCGCGGCACAGCATTCTGAATGAGCGGTCGGTGACACCTGCCATTGGCGCCAGCATAAGACCGTATTTTAATTTTACACCTTTAATTTCAAGACTCATACAAATAATTCTCTCATCATTTTAATTTATGAAACCATTGTAACATTTTATTGCAAAAATGTCAATAGTGATCCGCGTATTTATTGACAATCCGAGCTTTTGATGTTATAATATATGTGTGCTTATTTCTTTATGATATACATATAATTAAACAGTAATTTTCGGAGGGACTCAAAATGAAAAATTTGGGATACTACAACGGCAAAATAGCTCCTATTGAGGAAATGACTGTCTCATTTAACGACAGAGGACTTTATTTCGGTGACGGCATATATGAATTTGTAATGGTCAGAAACAGGCGGATATATTCATTTGACGAGCATATAGAGCGCATGTTCAGAAGCGCGGCTATGCTCGGTATCAACATGCCCATGTCACGTGAGGAGATATATGCTCTTATATGCGAGCTCATAGAAAAGGTCGATGAGCCCGATCAGACCGTATATTGGCATGTAACACGCGGAACTCAGGTGCGCAATCACACATATCCCCAGGATATCAAAGGAAATCTTCTTATAATGATACGCCCTGGAAAGCTGAAGGATATATACACTCCCGTTTCAGCAGTGACAGAGCCTGACAGAAGATTTTATTACTGCAACATCAAAACTCTCAATCTTCTCCCGAGCGTGCTCTACGCTCACAAGGCGGAGGAATGCGGCGTTTACGAAACCATACTCTACCGCGAGGGCGGCAGAGTTACAGAATGCTCGCACGCAAACTGCGCGATAATCAAGGACGGTGTATTCAAGACCGCACCTGCAGACGAGCTGATCCTTCCCGGAGTTGCACGAGCGCACATGATACGCGCCTGCCGCGAGCTTGGCATAAAGGTCTGCGAGGAGCCCTACACGGTTAGTGAGCTCATGGAGGCAGACGAGGTCATCATAATGTCAACATCAGGTCCCTTCATGCTGTGCCGAAACGTGGACGGCAAGCCCGTCGGAGGCAAGGATCAGGCAACTGCCGACAGGATACGCGACGCGATAATACGCGACTACATGGAAAAAACCGAATAATAAGACAGAAAAAAGGATCTCACTCTATATGAGATCCTTTTTTCTATTATATCCGCGATCGATCAAGCTTCTTCCTTTATGTTAAGAACCTTCTTGCCGCCGTAGTAGCCGCAAACCTTGCATACGCAATGGGGCTTGAGCATTTCGTTACAAGCGGGGTTGGAGCACTTAACAAGACCGGGGAGTGTGAGCTTGCTGTTGTTAGATCTTCTCTTATCTCTGCGAGCTGCGGAAACTTTTTTCTTCGGTACTGCCATCTTAAAACCTCCTCTCGAACATCGATATTATCGCTGTCCGATTATAAATAAAAATTATTTTAAACAAATTTATGCGTTTACGTATTTGTTATTCTTCATCGTCAAGAACTATGTTGGCAAACACCGCAAGCCTTGGGTCGATCTCCTTTTTATTGCAACCGCAATCTCCGTACTTTAAAAGCTTACCGCACTTAAAGCACATTCCGGGGCAATCCTCAGAACAGAGTATCTTTTTCGGAAAATCAAGCAAGAGAGCCTCTGTAAGCTGCTCGTCGATATCAAGCTTTCCCTTTTCGATAATAACGAATTCGTCAACGTTATCCTCGATCTGTTCCTCTGTCAGCGAGCCTTCAGCCGCAACTGTTCTCTCAAAATCAAGAACGAATTCGCCGCTTACCGCCTCAAGACATCTGTCACACTGTGCCGCATACGCAAGATGCGCCTCTGCAACGAGTCTTATATATCCGCCTTCATCGGTTATAACTCCGCTGACATGTGCGTCATCGGAAAACTCTATTCTGTCCATCGGGATCGGTTCAAGAGTGTATTCAAAATCCATACGGGTGATCTCGCCGCGGAGCATCGCTCCCATATCAATTACCATATACACACTCCTCCCTTTGATAACAAGACGTAACTTTGAATATTATATATTATAATTTGCCTTTTGTCAAGTGCTTTTTATATGAAAAAGCATTTTTTTGTAAAAAAGTTTACAATTTGCATTATTGCAAACCGCAGATATGCTTTATGACCTCGCCTGCGATGATAAGTCCCATTACTGACGGAACAAAGGACATGCTTGAGGGTATTGGCTTACCTGTTTTTGGATCTATGCCTATGCAATCACACGGCTCCTCCCTTGAATATACGACGGGAAGCTTTTTTATACCTCTTGCCTTGAGCTCGCGGCGCATGGTGCGCGCAAGCGGACAGACGCTTGTCTTATATATATCCGAAACCTCAAATCTCGTAGGATCAAGCTTATTTCCCGCGCCCATAGCCGATATCATGCCTACATTTGCCCTGCTTGCTCTCTCAATTATCTCAAGCTTTGCCGACACTGTATCCACTGCATCTATGACATAGTCGTAGGCAGAGAGATCTATACTGTCTGCATTTTCGGGAAGATAGAACATATCAAATGTGTTTACGACAACATCAGGATTTATGTCAAGCATCCTTTCTCGCATCACCTCGACCTTGGATCTGCCGACAGTGGAATGCAATGCTATCAGCTGTCGGTTGATATTGGACACCGAGATCCTGTCGCCGTCCACAATATCTATCTGTCCGACTCCTGCTCTGCAAAGTGCCTCGACTGCAAATCCGCCGACACCTCCAACACCGAACACTATGACACGTGATGCGCACAGGCGCTCTATTCCCTCTTCGCCTATTGCCGAAAGCTGTCTTACAAACTGTTCATTTACACTCATATATAAGCCGTCCTTAATCTTTTCTTCAGTACCATTTTAGCACAATTTTCCCGATTTTGCAATATCTCTTTACAAATAAGCCAAAATGTTTTATAATATACATATAAAGATATTTTAAAGGAGAGAGTTATGGAAAAGGATATAAAGGATCTTGCCGAAATATGTCAGGAGAGCGAGCTTATCTTTGACGGGCGTGTACTGCATCTTTATCACGACCGCGTAAGCCTCCCTGACGGAAATTCCGCCATGCGTGAATATTGCAGGCACAACGGCGGCGTGGCTGTCATTCCGATAAATGAAGATAACGAGGTGCTCTGTGTCAAGCAATACAGATATCCGCACGCTTGCGTGACACTTGAGATACCTGCAGGCAAGCTTGAATCCAAGGATTCTGATACTGCAAGTGCGGCTCTGCGTGAGCTGTCGGAGGAAACGGGGGCTGTCTGCGACAAGCTTACATATCTCGGTGAGATATACCCATCGCCTGCCATAATGGACGAGGTGATATATCTGTATATGGCAGAGGGACTTCACAGCGGCACTGCCCATCTTGACGAGGACGAATTTCTTTCTTGTGACTGCATACCGCTCAGCACCCTGTATGATATGGTGATGCGCGGCGAGATAAAGGATGCAAAGACACAGATAGCAATACTGAAGGCTTATTCTTTTAAAAATACACCTGTCAGCGACAAGGCATAAAAATATAATGATAACAAAAAAGGAAGATATCGTGATCTGCGATATCTTCCTTTTTATAATATATCATTTGAAAAATTTTGAAAACCTGTGTCTCAGCTTTACGATATAGTATGTTATCAGCCGTGTAATAGCCAGATCGTATATAATGAACGTGACCTCGACAAGTACTATGAGTCCTATGGTCGCCGCAGTTCCGAATTCTGTTTCCATGATACTGTTTATGAGGTCAAAGAAGCCCTTCTGTCCGCCGTACATTATATATCCGACAAGCAAAAGCCCGATCGCGAGCGCGGCATTCAGTATAAGCATCTTGACTACCCATGCGATGGGGCGTTTCAGCTTTTCCACTTTTTCTTTGATTATAGGATAATATCCAAAGAAAAGGAGATAGAACCAAGCACCCATATTATGCGGCATGATGATGACCGAAAGCACACCTGTGACCGAGAATATCAGCCAAGGATATGCGCCGCCCATTTCAAGGACCGCAAATATGCACATAAAGGACGCAAGTGCCGCCATTGAAAGATCAACGGTTTCTATTATTCCGCCGAGCGAAAGCATTGCAACTCCCATTGCGGACAGCAATGCTCCTGCGGTAAGCTTTTTCAGATTTTTATTAACTCCGCCACTCAACAGCTACGCCTCCGATCAACAGCAGCGTATAAAGTCGCCGCCCATGCATTCACAGCAGCAGTCCATGCACATGAGAGTTGAACAAACATCGCACGCAGAGCATCCGCCCTGATTGTGAGCCTGATTGTATCCACCGCCGTAATTTCCGCCTCTCTGACGCAGACTGTTATATGTCTGAGCATATTCCATATTTCCGGGATCCATGGTGCATGCCTTTTCAAGATATCTCTGTGCATCCACATAGTGACCCTTCTTTATGCAAACGCATCCCATAAGGTAGTTCCATTCAGCCGCTCTGTCGCCCTCGTTTACTGTGTAGAGCTCTGCTTCAGCCGCCGCTATGTTGCCTGTGTTTATATTGCTTCTGACTGTGGAATAATTGTAATTACTGCGATTTCCGCTGTAATTATTGTTTCCGCCATAGCCGCCGTTGTTTGTATAACTGCCGCCGTAGCCGCCGTTGTTGCTCTGTCCCGAATTACCGCCGCCGCTACGCATCTTCTGTATCTCCTCGTAAGCGGCATTGACCTCCTTCATCTTTTCCTCAGCCATGTCCTTGAGGTCGGTATCCTTATATTTATCGGGATGATATTTTCTTGCAAGATTTCTGTAAGCCTTTTTTATCTCGTCGTCGCTTGCATCGCGTGAAACGCCGAGGACCTTGTAGGGATCTGTATATGCCATTAAAGCTCTGCTCCTTTTTTTGCTTTATTTTTATGTTTTTCGTGACTTCGTTCATCGCCGCAAAGTGCCTTTTTGGCGCTCTTCGGCATGCCGAGGTATATGATATTATTTACTATCTCATGCATATCCTGCATTCCATCATAATCTATGAGGTCAAAAGCTATCTCCGCTTCGGCAAGCTCGACCTTCAATGCATCGGATATTGCCTCCTTTTGCTCAGGCGTCGGCATGCTTGGAAAATACATATTTACAAACGGATTGTATCTTCCTTTTTTTGCATCCTCGGTCATATCGTCAGCCGCGTCTGTAATGTAGACCCAGCGCCCGAGATGACGCCCTATGGTCCTCATGATCCTTTCGTTATTCCCGTCAAGACCGAATGAGGCTATCCTCTCCATTATATCTCCGAAGATATCCGCAGGAATATCAACGCTGTCACCGCCGCTCTTTTCGTATTCCGACAGTGCCCTCAGCCTTGAGAGCACATATGCGTCAAGCTCTGCCACAGCACTCTTGTCATACGGAAAGATCATATTCTTCTTTGTCCGCTTATCAAGTGCCCGTCGTCTGCCGGTGTGAGTGAGCATGCGCGAAAAATATGCAGCTACGCGTCTTAAGCCGCGTTCATCGGCTATATCGTCAAGACATTTGCCGTATGCAAGGATGCTTGATGCATATGCACAATAGCAAAGCTCGCTGTTGAGAAGAGCATAATTTCTCTTTTTGAGCGGATGCGCGATGCATGTAGCCTGACGAAACTCGGGGCGTACACCGAGCAGAGCCATTCGCACTGTCGCAAGAAATGTCATGTCGTAGCTCAGCGTAAAGCGAGAGCACTGACCTGTACATTTTCCCTGCGCCTTGCACAGTCCGCAGTACAGCGCACGGTAGTATTCATTTTCTCTCACACGCAGCTCGGGCGTGTCCGCCTTGACGTATCCGAACATAAATACACCGTCCCATTTAAAGATATATTCACAACATTATACTATATTTTCACAAAACAAACAATACTAAATTGTAAATATTTGTGAACCGACTTTAATATTTTTCAAAAATGCCGCGAAAAATACATAATTTATTGACTTTTTACTTGAATTTTGCTATAATTGATATGTAAAAAGTACAAAAAGGAGGGGTGACATGAAAAATGTGGGTATAATATGCGAATATAATCCTATCCACGCAGGACACAAGCGGCAGATCGACTATGCAAGAAGCATGGGTGCGGAAAATATAATATGTGTCATGAGCGGAAATTATACTCAGCGCGGAGAGATGGCAATATGTGACAAATATACACGCGCGGAATGCGCCATAGCCATGGGCGCTGACATAGTGCTTGAGCTTCCGTTTCCCTTCTGCTCCATGTCCGCCGAATTTTTTGCAAGAGCCGCCATACACATTCTCAGATCTGTCGGTGTGGACACGGTATGCTTTGGGCATGAGTGTGAGGATGTGTCATATTTGTTGCGCGCCTCCGAGGTATTTGACAGCGCGCAATTCAAGGACGCGCTCTCACAGAAAAATGCAAAGGGCTCGGCTCAGGGATTTTTCGATGCTTATTCCGCATCATCAAACGACAAATACACGCTCGGATCAAACGACATTCTCGGCGCATACTATATTTCGGCAATTAAAAAATACTATCCAAGCATGGATATCCTTCCCTTGCGCCGCATCGGCGACGGATACAGGTGCGACAACATAAGCGATGCCAGATATCCGTCGGCTATGGCTATCAGACGCATCATAAAGGAAGGTGGAGATATTTCGGATATCCTGCCGCAAAAAGCCTTCGAGATACTCATGTCCGCGTCGGATAAGGGCATATTCCCCGTAACTGATGCAAATGTTTCTTACCCTGCGCTTCTATATTTCAGAATGACCTCTGCAAAGGACATATCCGCGCGCGCTGTACATCTGTCATGCGGCGGAAGCGGAGTGCTTGATGACGGTGGAATAGTTTCAAGGCTGTGCGAATACTCTCTCACTTCAAGCTCACTTGACGACCTTCTGACTAAAGCCAACACAAAAAAATACACACATTCACGCACGCGCCGTGTGCTTTTGTTCTCATTATTCGGAATATCGGATAAATTCAAGGACATACTTCCGAATTACACCTGCCTGCTCGCATGCTCCGCAAACGGACGAGCACATCTTTCAAAAATACGCAAGACCTGCGATCTCCATATAGTGACAAAGCCGTCACGCTTGCCGCAGGACTCGCAAAGCGCAAGAGCAACAATGACATCAGACATTTTTTATGCCTCCGCCATGGGAAAAAGCATACCGCCTGCGTATTTTTCCCTCCGCTCACCCTTTATATCCGACACGTAAAAATATCTTAACTGCGCAAAAATATTTTTTACATTACCTTTTATTGGCGATTTATTATTGACACGGAAAAATTTATGTGTTATAATAGTATAATAGAATAGTGATTTTTAAAGAAAGGTTCGGTCTTTCCGAAAAAGGTGAATATAAATGGAAGCGAAAAACAAGGTACAGGGTTCTTATCTTTATTATAAAAACAAACCTCTCGTAAGAGAAAAGGATACTATCTGCTACGGAGATTTCAGCGAGAGCTGTGTTCTGCTCTTTGAGATAATGTCATACACGAATGTAAACGGCGAAGAAGTCCCCGGCACGGTATTTATACAGGTACTTTCCACAAAGGACGGCTCGATCCTCAAGCAATCACAGAAAGAAGGCATGTACGAGGCATTCAATTACGGAATGTTCTGGTACGAAAAGATGCTCTCCGACAACAACTGATACATCCCAAAACAAGTGCGTCGGCAAATCTATGCCGGCGCACTTGTTTTTATTTCCATGACGGTATCTCGTCTTTAAATCTGTTATATATCTCCCCGTTAGTTGCAAGGATGATGTTGCCATCTGAAGTCATCATGCGCACAAGCTCCTCAAGCCTGTCCCATGTGTCGTATATGTCAAATTCATATCCGTGACACCAGACATAAAATATCCTGTCTTCACAAGCATCCTCGGATATAAATCTCCTTGCAAGTGACAGACAGTCATCGTCTGACAGCGAGCAGGTGGGATACCATTTCATAAAGTACTCGGGCTTTGCAAAATCTCCCGTGCGCGTCGTGCATCTGGCATATCTTATGCATGTCCTGTCAACAACACAGCTGATTGTCGTGTCTGTATATTCGCTGTCACCGCCGGGCCATGCCATACCCACAGGCTTTACATGGCATATTCTTTCGATATTTTCGGCGTCGCGCGCTATCTCACATTCGATCATGGATGGGCAACTGTCATAATTTTTAAGCGAGGGATGATGCAACGTATGCGACGCAAGCTCAAAGCCGTCGTATATTCCCTCCATGAGCTCATCTTCCGTAAATCTTATATGTGTAACATCAGGTCTATTGAAGTGCTTGCCTACCCAGTCCCAATTTGCACCGTAAAGTCCCGTATTTATATTGAAGGTCGCACACGTCGCGCCGTATTTTTTCAATATATCGATTATTCTTCTGTCCTGTGTAACACCGTCATCAAAGCTGAGTGTAAAGTACTTATTTGCTCTTTTCATGTCCGACAAATCTCTGCCCTCCGCGCATTTTTATTATTTAATATTTTAGTACATATCGGTGGCAAATGCAATATATTTTTTGTAAATAAAGATATTTTCGCAAAAATTTTCTGATTTTTTTACGAAAAGAGGAAAAATGACAGAATTATTTTTTAGAAACATCTTGCAAAATCCTTTTCTTTATTGTATAATGTAATTAGATGTGCAAACATGCACTCTGAATATGCAAACAAATAATGTATATATTTTAAGGAGGTCTTTAAGACAATGAACAACCGTTATCTTTCCGCTAAAGAGATCTACGCAAAATACGGCGTTGATACAGAGGCTGCGATCGAAACACTTACAAACAATGCAGGCATCTCCATGCACTGCTGGCAGCTCGACGACGTAAAGGGCTTTGAGGGCACAGGCGCACTCTCAGGCGGTATCCAGACAACAGGTAACTATCCCGGTGCGGCTACAAATCCCGATCAGCTTTTTGCTGACCTTGACAAGGTTCTTTCCTTTATCCCCGGTAAGGGTCACAAGATCAACGTTCACGCAAACTACGCCATTGCTGAGGACGGCGAGGTTATCGACCGTGACACTATCGAACCCAGACACTTCAAGAGATGGGTAGAATTCGCAAAGGCTCACAACTGCGGTCTTGACTTCAACCCCACATTCTTCTCACACCCCAAGGCAAGCGGTCTTACACTTTCAAACCCTGATAAGGAGATCAGAGATTTCTGGATCAGACACGGTATCGCTTGTATCCGCATTTCCGAGTACTTCGCAACAGAGACAGGTTACCCCTGCCTTATGAACATCTGGACAGGTGACGGCTTTAAGGACGTTCCCGCTGACAGAATGGGTCCCCGTCAGAGATACGCTGACTCTATCGACCAGATCATCGGCTGCGGCTATGACAAGTCCAAGGTTTATGTAGCTCTTGAATCCAAGGTATTCGGTATCGGTGTTGAGGCTTACACAGTAGGTTCTGCTGAATTCACACTTTCTTATGCAGCTACAAGAGGTCTTACACCTCTCATGGACAACGGTCACTACCATCCTACAGAAGTAGTTTCCGATAAGATCCCTGCTCTTCTCGTATTCAACGACAAGATCGCTCTCCACGTTACACGTCCTATCCGTTGGGACTCTGACCACGTTGTAGCATACGACGATGAAACAAGAGAGATGATGAAGGAAGTTGTTCGTTGCAACGCTCTTGACAGAGTATTCCTCGCAACAGACTACTTCGATGCATCCATCAACCGTGTTGCAGCTCTTGCTACAGGTGTTCGCAACGTTCAGAAGGCTCTTCTCAACGCGCTCCTTACACCTAACGCACAGCTCAAGGCTCTTCAGGACGAAGGCAACCTCACAAAGGTATTCGTTATGCAGGAAGAGATCAAGACTCTCCCCATCGGCGATGTATGGAACGAGTTCTGTGAGAGAAACGGCGTTATCGCAGGTTCTGAGTGGTTCGACGAGGTTCTCAAGTACGAGGACGAGGTTCTTTCCAAGAGATAATATTATTACATATTACAAAAATTTCCTCAAGCAATGCTTGAGGAAATTTTTTATTTATCACTTTTACTTATATTATCGCAAATAAGATTTACAATGGGATCGAAAACTCCTGCCAGCACCCAAACTATCCATGATATATGCCAATCATGTGTGGTAAAGCTCCAGAGAAAATATATCGCTGTCGCCACTGCCCAATATATCGTATTGACCGTGCTCTTGAGATTGCCATTCTTTTCCGCATCAGCAGTATATTCGGGATTTTTATGAAGCCTCTGCAGACTTGCCCATTTAACACCGACGCTTATATAGATATAAACAGCAAACGCACATATAAGCATGAGCAGTCCCGTCATACACACGCAAAGCAGCTCATTTTCAAGGGTGGCTGCCACGATAAGTGGCAAAACGGAGAATATACACATAACAGTCGCTATTATATTTCCCCTTATATATGTGTCTCTGTATTTGCGTATGCGCTCATTGACCATGCCGTCAACGCCGTATTCGCACTCAAAAGATTCCTCTTCAAGGAACTTAAACTCTTCATTCTTAAAGCCTGTGTAGATATATATGGCTACAGCCGCTCCGACAAGGAAAAAGAGGATCGTGAGCCCCAAGAGAGCTGCCACATTTTCACTGATATGCTTTGTATATTCGCTGACTCCTGCCAGAACTATCAGGGCTATGGGTGAGATAACGCACATAAATGTGGCTATTGCTATATTAAATGAAGCTTTTTTTCTTGACTCTATATATCTGTTTGCATCCTGCAATGTGACCACGCGCGCATTTGATCCCGCATCTGAATCAAAGACATGCTCCGCAGTTTCTATCTCGTCCTTCAATAAATAGTCGGTCGTGACGCCGAAGAGCTGTGCCATGAGCAGTATTTTGGAAAGCTCGGGAACAGCCTGAGCGCTCTCCCACTTTGATACCGCCTGCCTTGACACACCCATCTTTTCTGCAAGCTCCTCCTGCGACCAATTGTTCTCTTTTCTTTGTTTGATTATTTTGTCTGCTAAGATCATACCGTCAACTCCTTTTATCTCAATCTTTGATCTGTGCTTATATTTTAGCATACAAGCCCGTTGCAGTCAATAAACCCACGCCTTGAAATCCTGCAACTTGCGGTTGCATTTACCAAATTCAGTGTCAACTGACCGAAAATTTTTGCTTTTAAGCCTTGTTTTCGCCGTCGCTCTTCAGTATCGCGCAATATCCGACATCTCGGAATTCGTTCTTTATCAGCATCTGCTTGCGCGCCACTCCCTCAAATCTCATGCCGCATTTTTCCATAACGCGCCGCGACGCGGTGTTCTCCACCATGTATCGGCTGTATATTCTGTTGAGCTCCAGCCTTGAAAATCCGAAATCTATCACACGAGCCACGACCTCCGTCGCGATCCCCTTTCCCCAATATTCGGGGGACAGGACGTACCCCAGCTCAGCCGACTTGTTTGATGTATCTATCGAAACAAATCCGCATGTTCCTATAAATTTTCCGCTCTCCTTGTCCTCTATTCCCCAATCGTAGAACTCTCCGCACTTATATTTTTTTGATATGAATCTCAGATAATCCGATGTATAATAAACATCTGGATGCGGCGACCAGCGGAGATACCTTGTGACCTCGGGAAGCCTTGCATATTCATACATATCCTCCGCATCATCTATACGCATGCGTCTAAGGATGCATCTCTTACTCTCCAATGTCGGAATATTTGAAAAGATATCATATATCAGTCCTTTTTTCATAAGTTGCTCCTTTTGTTATGTAAGAATTATTGACAAAAAAGTGATTTTATGTTAGAATTTATATATGTATAGATTATAAACCAATTTTTCCCGTTTGTCAAGAGAGGCATTAAAATGAAGCTGACAGAGCTCTTATTACCCTTAAAGCGCAAGGCTGTATATATACCAGAAAAATTTGATAATTTAGATATTACATCGATATGCCACGATTCAAGAAAAGCTACTGACAGATGTATATTCGTTTGCTGTGTCGGAAGCACATCGGACGGTCATACCTTTGCCATGAACGCATATCTCGACGGAGCAAGAGTTTTCATAGTCGAAAGGGATATCGATATACCGAGCGATGCGGTCATAGTTAAAGTGGATTCTACAAAAGAGGCGCTAAGCGAGCTCTCACTGAGATTTTACGGCTATCCTGCAGAAAGCATGCAGATAATAGGTATAACGGGTACTAAGGGCAAGACTACTCTTGCCTTGTCACTTCACAGCATAATGAACAGGTACGGCAAAAGGGCGGGATATATCGGAACCAACGGCGTGATATTCGATCAAAAGAGATACGAAACCCAAAACACCACGCCCGACGTGCTTGAAATACAGAAATATCTGAGAATGATGGCTGACGCCAAAATTGAGATATGCATAATTGAAGTTTCATCGCAGGCGCTCTGGCAGGATCGCATATACGGTCTTAAGTTTGATACATGCATATTTACAAATCTGTATAAGGATCACATCGGCGGCGCAGAGCACCCTGATATGGATCACTACAAAAGCTGCAAAAAGCGTCTGTTTACCGCGTACAGTCCGAAATGCGCGGTCACAAATCTCGATTCCGATGAATCAAGCTACATGCTCGACGGATGTAATGCCTCAAGGATAATAACCACCTCGGCAAACGGCAACAAGGATAGCGACATATATGCCGAAAATATAAGACGGGCTGTGCGCGGCGGCATACCGGGAGTTTTGTTTGACCTGCACTTTTCCATCAAAGATATGGGCAAGGACAAACGCGACGTGTTTCTCCCCTTCCCGGGCGTCTTTAATGTTGAAAACGCCTTGGAGATCATAGGCGCATGCGCGTGTGTCGGAATAGACACGTCGTATGCCATAAACAGTCTTTCAAGCCTCAGCATTCCGGGCAGATCTGAATTTATACGCTTAGAGAACAAAAAGAACACTCTCTTTGTCATAGATTATGCGCACAACGGCGCAAGCCTCGCATTTGCACTCAGTGCCCTGCGAGAGTATACAAAAGGGCGTCTTATAGTCGTATTCGGATCGGTCGGCGGCAGAACAATGTCACGACGCCGTGAGCTTGGAGAAGCGGCAAAAAATTTTGCTGACATATCCATTATAACCTCGGACAACCCGAATTTTGAAGACCCCATGTCGGTGATAGCTGACATTGCAAAAGAATTTGACGGAAGTGGCAAGGAGCTTTACAAGATAGCTGAGAGAGAGGATGCAATAAGGCTGGCATATGATATATCAGACAGTGGCGACACAGTTCTGCTTGCCGGCAAGGGACATGAGGACTATCAGCTCGTGCGCGGCAAAAAGCTTCCCTTCTCTGAAAAGGATATACTGTTTGGGCTGGATATGCAAAACGAATACTGCAAGGTATGACAAAGCAGTATATTCGATACGGTCCTTGCTTACTACAAAAGGAGCTTTCATACAATGAACAAAAAGGTCATAATATCAGGAGGATCGCGCGGCATTGGCAGAGCTTGCGTTGAGCTTTTTGCAGAGCGCGGTCATTCCGTTGCATTTATATATAAGGATAACGACGAAAAAGCCGAAGAATGCGCAAGGACTACAGGCGCAATTGCCATCAAAGCCGATCTGTCCGATCCATCCGGCGCACGATACGCGGCTGATACAGCCATAAGATCGCTTGGAGGGGTGGATATACTTATAAACAACGCAGGCATATCATATACAGGGCTTATCAGCGACATGACGGACGAAGAATGGAGAAGCATAACAGACACAAATATCTCCTCCGCCTTTTATCTTTGCCGTGATCTCTCAAAGCACATGGTACACAACAAGAGCGGATGCATAATAAACATCGGCTCTGTATGGGGAAGATGCGGTGCCTCATGTGAGGTCGCTTATTCAGCAACAAAATCGGCTATACGAGGTCTGACGCTATCGCTTGCAAAGGAGCTTGGACCGTCGGGCATACGCGTAAACTGCGTCGAGCCGGGAGTTATATCGACAGATATGAATGCATGCCACTCAGAGGACACCATGGAGCTTTTATCGGATGAAACGCCCCTTATGAGAATAGGTGAGCCAATAGATGTGGCGCGCGCAGTGTATTTTCTCTCATGCGATGAAGCCTCGTTCATCACAGGTCAGATACTTGGAGTGGACGGAGGATTCGGGCTTTGACTGGAATTGAATTGACAGAGATACTGTCTGCGGCAAATATAGAAAATGCCGCAAACGAGGTGAGGATATTATTAGAGGAGCTTTGCGGCTCGCAGGATATGTATGAGGACCGCACAGACCCTGCCCTTATCTCTGCTGTTATTAAGCGCTCTGAGGGCTATCCTTTGCAATACATTCTCGGAAAATGGTGGTTTTGGGACTGCGAATTCAGGGTATCGCCAAAATGCCTGATACCGCGATCTGACACCGAGACCATAGTTGAAATGGCAATCAAGCTTTTGCCGCAGGGCGCGGTATTTGCGGATGTATGCGCAGGCAGCGGGTGCATCGGAATATCTGTATTGCACACAAGACGCGATCTGACATGCGACGCATATGAATTATATAGCGACACGCTTGACATCGCGCTTGAGAACGCAAGACTGAACAAGGTTGACGACAGATACAGAGGATATATCGGAGATGCATTATCGAGCGACATGCTGTGCGGCAAAAAATACAGCGCGATAATATCAAATCCGCCATACATTCCCACCGCGGTCGTTCCCACACTTGATCATGATGTGAGCTTTGAGCCACGGGTGGCGCTTGACGGCGGTGATGACGGTCTTGATTTTTACAGAGCCATGATAAAAAATTTCGGACACGCACTTGCGGAAAGCGGAAGATTTATTTTTGAGATAGGTTATGATCAGGCTGAAAGCCTGCGCAAGCTTGCAAAAGAAAACGGATACTTTTGCGATATATTCAAGGATCTTTGCAAAAACGACCGTTGCGCGATACTTTACAAGACTCTTGATGCATATAATTAATTAAAAATCGGAATATCGAAAGGATGATATATTTTGAATATAGCAGTATTAGCAGGCGGTTATTCATATGAAAGGGATGTTTCCCTGACCAGCGCAAGCCTTATAGCAAACGCACTTATCGACGAGGGATACGACATATGCCTGTGTGACGTATATCTCGGCATGGATATAGAAAATAAAACAAAAAAGGATCTTTTCAACAAAAATAAGATCCCCCCGTATCACGTTGAAAGCACAGTTCCTGATCTTTCAGAGCTTAAGAAAGCAAGCGGAAACGGCGATGCGCTCATAGGCAAAAATGTCATTGAAATATGCAGAATGGCAGATGTGGTATTTCTCGCGCTTCACGGCTCTATGGGTGAGAACGGTCAGCTTCAGGCAACGCTTGACAATTACGGCATAAAATACACGGGATCGGGATATGTCGGAAGCCTTCTTGCCATGGATAAGGACTTATCAAAGCAGATATTTTCACGCGGCGGTGTAAATACACCTGCGTGGAAAAAGTATGAAAAGGGACATTGCGATGTAAGCGGCATAAAAAATGACATAGGTCTTCCCTGCGTCATCAAGCCCTGCTCAAACGGCTCAAGTGTTGGTGTTTCCATAGCAAACAGCGAGATCGAGCTTTCAAATGCAGTAACCGAGGCATTTAAGTACGAGGACATCATACTTGTTGAAAAAAAGATAGAGGGACGTGAGCTTACTGTCGGTATCCTTGACGGAGAGGTGCTCCCTGCAATTGAGATAATTCCGACGGAAGGATTTTACGATTACAAAAACAAATATCAGGCGGGCAAGACATTGGAGATCTGCCCTGCACCCATAAATAACGATACCTATGAAATGCTGTGCGAGCAGACAAGGCTCGCCTTCAAGCTCTTGCGACTTAATGGATATGCAAGGCTTGACTTCATACTTGACAGCAGCGGTGTCGCATGGTGTCTTGAAGCCAATACGCTTCCCGGAATGACACCGACAAGCCTTTTGCCGCAGATGGCAGCCGAGGTCGGTATATCATACGGTGAGCTCTGCTCAAGGATAATCCGCACTGCAAAATAAAAGCTTTTTCTTCGGGGACAAAAATATGGAACGATCATTACATTCCGGACACAGACAAAGATTAAAGGATAAATATGTAAAATCAGGAGCTGAGGGGCTGTCGGATCACGAGCTGCTTGAGCTGCTTTTATACTATGCTATCCCACAGCGCAACACCAACGACATATCTCACGAGCTTATAGACAGGTGCGGATCTCTTGAAGGCGTCTTTAATGCCGATATCGACTATATTACAAAGACCAAAAACGTAAAGACGAATACGGCGATACTTCTGTCTCTCGTACGCGATCTTAACAAAAGGATAAATCTTGCACAGTGCCGAAGCGGCGAGGTATTCGACTCGCTTTCAAAGGTCGGCGGATATCTTATGAATTACTATATCGGTATCCAGAACGAGAAGGTCATAGTTATGCTGCTGGACAATTCCATGCATCTTATAAAGACCGAGATGCTGTATGAGGGCAGTGTCAACAGTGCTCATATGGATCAGCGCAAATTAGCCACTCTTGCGCTTTTAAATAATGCATCCTGCGTTATACTTGCGCACAATCATCCCAACGGACTTGCGATACCGTCAAGTGAGGACAGGATGACCACAAAGAATGCAGATGCCGCCCTGTCGGCTATCGGCGTCACACTGCTTGAGCACATCATCGTCGGATCAAGCAATTATGCACCGACGATGCAACCCTTTTTCGGTTATTCCCGTACAGGCAGTGCATATATGAAGATAAGCGATGAATTGCTTATAGATTTCTATAAAAAATAATGATAATACGCCGCATGCAGAAATGATCTGCATGCGGCGTATATATCTCTGTTCATGTCATATTCTTGCGCATTTTCTTAAGTGCACCGCGCTCTATCCTTGACACCTGCGCCTGCGATATTTTCATTTCCTCTGCAACCTCGCTCTGGGTCTTGTTTTTATAATAGCGCAATTCAATTATCCTTCTTTCCCTTCGGCTGAGCTTTTCCACAGCGTCCTTCAGTGCGATATCCTCAAGCCATCTCTCATCTGACGAGGTAACATCTCCGAGCTGATCTATAACATAAAGCGAATCACCGCTGTCGCTGTATACAGGCTCATATATGGATATCGGCTCAACTATAGCCTCCATTGCCATTGATACATTTTCTCTCTTCTCCCCTATCCTTTGTGCTATCTCATCAAGAGTCACCTCGCCCTCCTTTGAGGCTTGCAATTCATCTCTTGCCATAAGCGCGCGGTATGCAAGATCCCTTATGGATCGGCTTATCCTTATAGCATTATTATCTCTTAGATACCTGCGTATCTCGCCGATTATCATGGGAACGGCATATGTCGAAAACTTTACGTCAAGCGCCAGATTAAAGTTATCTACCGCCTTCACGAGCCCGATGCATCCGACCTGAAATATATCATCGCCATTATCCTTTCTGCCTATAAATCTTTGTATGACCGACAAGACGAGCTTCAGATTTCCACATATGAGCTTATGTCGGGCTTCAGCGTCGCCGCTGTGAGTTTTCAAAAGCAATTCCCTTTTTTCTTCATCATTCAATACGCAAAGTCCCGATGTGTTGACTCCGCATATCTCAACTCTTCCGTATGCCATATGAGCCTCCTTTTTCCTTAAGTATAGTATTGGCAGATACTTCGATGATTACTCTGAAAAAAGCAATATTTTGCGATATTTTTGACTCAAATGTATTGACAATAAGGCTTAAGTGTAGTAAAATTTTAAGTGCAGGATATCTGCAATACCACTAAAATATGCGGAGAATATAATGAAAAAATTAAAGATCGGCGTGTTTGGCGGAGCACGCGGAATGGTAATGATAGATGTGCTTTTGCATCATCCTGATGCTGAGCTCGTTGCCGTTTGTGACAAATATCCCCCCATTCTTGACAGTGTAAAAAAGAAGGCTGATGAGTTAAATATCAATGTCAGCTGTTACGAAAGCTTTGACGATTTCATAGAGCACGACATGGACGCTGTAGTGCTTGCAAACTATGCAACGGAGCATGCGCCGTTTGCAATTCGCTGTCTCAAAGCAGGAAAGCATGTTATGTCCGAGGTATTGCCGAGCACCACGATGGCACAGGCAGTAGAGCTTATAGAGGCGGTCGAGGAAAGCGGTCTTGTCTACGCTTATGCCGAAAACTACTGCTACCGCGACGACACGTTTGAAATGTGGAGAAGGTGCAAAAACGGCGATATCGGCGAATTTCAGTATGCAGAGGCTTCATACAAGCACGACTGCTCCGGCGGTTGGCTTGGCATAACCTACGGTGAGCGCGATCACTGGCGAAATCACCTTATACCCACATTCTACTGCACGCACTCGCTCGGTCCTGTTCTTATGATGTCGGGCAGTCGTCCGTCCAAGGTAGTGGGATTTGAAAATCCTCCGCTTGACTGCTTCTACAAGCTCGGGCACGCAGGCGGTCACGCTTCGGGCATCGAGATGGTGACGCTTGAAAACGGCGCTGTGATACACAGCGTGCACGGTCCTCTCAAATGTGAGCCGCCGGATGTGCATTACAACGTATACGGTGCAAAGGGCGCAATGCTTGGAC
>CAZVUD010000001.1:64689-154041 GCA_964629615.1 uncultured Clostridium sp.
GTATATTACTATAAAGAGGGTGAAAACTACGGTCAGGGCGAGAGCACCACATATACGCCGGATAAGGTCATCTCGCTTGAAAAGCTTAACGCGAGCGGCATAAATTCTCACGGCGGCAGTGACTTCTATCCCACGCACTGCTTTATTGAAAAGATACTCGGACGCGAGGACGGAAAATGGTCTATCGACGTTTATGACGCTGTTGACATGGGAATATGCGGAATACTTGCATACCGCTCTATACTTGGCGGCAATATTCCGATATCCGTACCTAATTTCAGAAACAAGTCCGAAAGAGATGCATACAGAAATGACAACGCCTGCACAGATCCCAAGATTGCGGGGGATCAGCTCATTCCTTCGTCATCATATGGCGAAAAGGAGCTTCCCGACGAGCTCTTTGAAGAGCTTAGACGCAGATGGGAAAACGGCTGTATTTCATAAAGATAAAATTAAAAGCGGAGCGACTATGGCGTGATATTCTTAACAGAATATCACGCCATAGTCGCTCCGCTTTTATATCAAGAAGTATATATTATCTTCTCTTGATGTTCTTTCCCGAAACATTTCTTATAACTCTGCTCCAGGGATCGTCCTCTTCCTCTTCTTCTGCCTTTTCCTCTTCCTTAGCAGCCTTTATTGCAGCTGCGCTTGCAGGAGTGATCGTGGATTCAGCAGCGCCTGTGGGAAGTGTCGTTGTATACTTATTGTCTTCCTTCTTTTCAAAGCCTGTTGCAATGATAGTGATCTTCATCTCATCCTCAAGCTCGTTGTCAAAGCCAACGCCCCAGATGATATTTGCATCGGGATGAGCCTCGTTTGCGATAACTGTGGATGCAAGATCAACATCCTCAAGTCCTACATCGGGGGAAACAACTATGCTGATAAGTATGCCTCTTGCGCCCTTGATGGAGGATTCAAGAAGAGGACTGGAGATAGCCATCTTAGCGGCAAGCTCAGCCTTATCCTTACCTGTTGCACTGCCGACACCCATATGTGCATAGCCTGCGTTCTTCATTACAGAAGAAACGTCTGCAAAGTCAAGATTGATAAATCCGGGAACGTTTACAAGCTCGGATATGCTCTGCACTCCGCGGCGAAGAACGTCGTCAGCCGCCTCGAATGCATTTGCAAGAGTGATTCTCTGATCGCTGGTCTCCTTGAGCTTATCGTTGGGGATAACTATGAGAGAGTCAACATACTGAGAAAGCTCTGCAATACCTGCCTCGGCATTTTCCTTTCTCACCTTACCCTCGAACATAAAGGGTCTTGTTACGATACCTATCGTGAGGATATCCATCTCCTGGGCTACACGTGCAACTACGGGAGCTGCGCCTGTACCTGTTCCGCCGCCCATACCTGCAGTAACGAATACCATATCAGTATCGCTGAGCATAGCCTTGATCTCATCAAGAGATTCCTCAGCTGCTCTCTTACCTATCTCGGGCTTTGCGCCTGCGCCTCTGCCGCCCGTGAGCTTTTCGCCGATAACGAGCTGTGTGGGTGCGTTGGAACGGTTAAGAGCCTGACGGTCTGTATTAACTGTAATAAACTCAACGCCTCTGATATTAGAAGATATCATTCTGTTTACGGCATTATTTCCGCCGCCGCCTACGCCAATAACTCTGATATTCGCGCCAATATCCATTACGTCATCATGTTCAAATGTTCCCATTGAAAGAAGTCCTCCGATTTTATGTATTACTTTTGTTTTACTGAATAAACGGACATTGTCCGTGCATCTATATAATATTTATTTATATAGAAATAGTCTTATATATATAATAATACATTTCCGACAAAATTTCAAGTGTTTTTATAAAATTAATTTAAAATTCACATTTTTTTAGTATTTTGCCAAATATTACGGAGGCAGCACACCTGCCGCCTCCGTATATTCTTATGAAAAGTATTCCGAAAAGTCGACCTTACTGCTCTCAGAATCAGAAGCTGAGGCATTCACGGCGCGTGCGCTGACTCTGTTCGGATCGGTGATGTCGATTATTCCCTTTTCCGCATAATCCAGAGCGCCGTCGCTTATAACTCCGTCAAGCATCCCGACCTTAAGCTCCGCATTTGAGGAATTTCCGAAATAGACTCTGTATTTCTCCATTACCACCGCGCTTATATCAAACTTATTGTCAAGCAATATAACGTTGAAATCGTCATATATCTGACTGCCCTTGATCTCTGCAAGCATATTTGTGATATACTCAAAGTCCTTTGCATCCGCGACCTCTCGGCTCGGATCCATATCGTCGGGCACTGTCGCACGGAATATAAGCTTCTCGCCGATGGTTGGAGCTGTTACTTCGGGAAGATACAGATATACAGCTCCGAGAGCAAAATATTCGCTCTTTGATGCGCGCATATCCACAACGGTAAGGTCCTTGTCAACAGCGTAATATCTCTTGCCGTATTTTATGAAAAACTCCATATCGGCAAACTCAACATCAACGCTGATAACACCGCTGAATACATTTTTTCTGACCTTAATATTTTCAGCAAGCGGCAGATTTTTTCTTATCTCGCGCTTTATTCCCATGCGTGTCTTTGAAAATATACTGTCACCAATGTTGATACCCATGGATTCTATTATCTTGGTCTCATTGTAAGCCACAAGCTCACCGTCAACATATATCTCCCTGACCTTTGTTGTGATCATCCAGACCACTGCAAGAAATATGATCACCAAAAGGATCGCAAGTGCAATGAATATTCTTTTCATTTTACGGCGGTAGTCCTTGTCGTCAAATCGCGCCTTTATACCGTACAGCCGTTTTCTCAGCCTGCTTTCAGCACTTTCATTTTCCATAAAAAATCCTCAAAATCATTTTACGTATTCTTTGATGATGCTGTATATAACACCGTTTGCATCATTTACCGCAAATTTTTCTATGTTTCTGCCAAGGCGGTCTCTCATATCCGCGTTATCAAGCAGAGCTTTAGCAGCTCTCTTCAGACTTCCGTCGGCAAATGTCTTTTCCTCTACGAGCAAGCAAGCCCCTGCGTCGGCTATCGGCTTTGCGTTCTTATATTGGTGATTACCTATAACATTCGGGGATGGCACGAGTATAGCTGCCTTGCCCATAAGCGAAAGCTCGGAGAGGGTCATCGCTCCTGCTCTTGATATAACGATATCGCTGTTTTTCATCCTGATATCCATATCATATATATAGTCCGAGAGCTTTACGTTTTGCTTACCGTCAAGCCCATTGTCCTTAAACATCTGCGTCATTCTCTCATAGTCGCGCTTGCCGCTTGCATGGAAGAAAACTGTGTCGGGGTACATATCCGCGATCTCGCAAAGCATGTCGCATATACCGTCATTAAAGACCTCAGCCCCCCCCGATCCGCCAAACGAGAGCACCTGACGCACACAGCCCGTATCTTCTCTCTTTACCGCCTCTCTCTTTACAAGAGTGGGGTTGCCGACTCTGACTGCCCTTTTTGCGTTTACAAGGGAAGCCTTTGCCTCCTCAAAGTTAGTCATGACGCAATCCACCTTGTCGGCAAGCTTCATAACTGCTCTGCCGGGTATGGCATTAGACTCGTGCACGAGCGTGGGTATATGCATCTGTGCGCCTGCACGCAAAAGCGGATAGCATGCAAATCCGCCTGTTCCGATAATAACATCGGGCTTAAAATTCTCTATTATCTTCTTTGCCTGAATATTTGATTTTATCATAAGATAGGCAGTCTTTATATTCTTGGGATTCCACAGCGGGTATCTGCCGCATATATCAACACCATGAAGCTTATAGCCAGCCTTGGGTACAAGCTCACGCGCCTTGTCGCCCTTAAGATTTGAGCTGACAAATTCAATGACCGCATCGGGCTCGTATTCCTTTATTGTATTTGCAATGGCAATAGCAGGATTGACATGACCTGCCGTGCCACCTCCCGTCATAAGCACTCTCATTGTTTTATCCTTTCTCGGTGATCATTTTTTGATCTTTGAAAATCTTGAGATATTTAGTATTATTCCCATCTCGAATATCTGAAGTATCAGCGCAGTTCCGCCCGATGAGAAGAACGGAAGCGATATGCCCGTGTTTGGCATGGAATTTGTAACCACGGCAATATTGAGAGCCGTTTGAAGTGCGACCTTACATGTAAGACCGTATACCACGAGAGATGAAAACCTGTCAGGCGCCTTTGCCGCAATGACGAATCCTCTCCAAAGAAGCAAGAGGAAGAGTATCATCACAAGGGATGCGCCTATAAATCCAAGCTCCTCACACACGACCGTGAATATAAAGTCATTTTGCGGCTCGGGTATGTAACCGTATTTTTGCTGGCTGTTTCCGAGACCGACACCGAATATACCGCCCGATCCTATGGCATACAGACCCTGCAATGTCTGATACGCCGATCCCGACGGGTCAGCCGCCTCAATATTCAGCCATGTAACAACGCGATCTCGCGTATACGGCAAAAATATCAGCGCGAGCGCGACCACAGCTACGCCACAGCCGCATATTATGCCGAGAAAGCGCTTATCCGTTCCGCCGAGATACATTATTATAAGTCCCAGAAGTCCTATTATAATAAGTCCCGACAGGTGCTTTTCAAGAATAACGAGTCCGCAGATAACCGCGATCGCGATACCGGGATACAAAACGCCGTATTTGAAGGCTCCGCCGTGCCTTTGTGCCAGACGCAGCTTTTTTTCGTTTTTAGACATCATCAGCGATAAAAACAGCACCGTTGACAGCTTTGCTATCTCACTTGGCTGTATCGAGAGCGGACCTATCTGTATCCATCTCTGTGCGCCGCCGCCACTGCTGCCCACGACAAGCACCGCAAGCAAAAGTATAATGGATATGGCATATGCGGCAATTCCGAACATCTTCCAGAACCACGGACGCGCATATATGACGAACACTGTGCTTATCATCACGCCAAGTCCCAAAAAGAGAAGATGACGCTTCAGATAATACAGGCTGTCGCCGAGATAATGCTCTCCCCTGTATGCACTTGCACTGTACGCCATGACAGAGCCGAATATGCAAAGTGCAATGACTATCACAAGAAAATATATATCTATTCCGCCGCGCACGAGAAGCATTTCCTCTTTCTGCTCCTCTTTTGCATGTATCGGCTCAAGGAATACGGGGTCGTTCTCGCGAAGCACGCCCTCATATTTTTCATTTATACCGTCGGTAATTTTTGCAAAGATATTCTTTGACTTACCCTCGGTACTTTCTTTTTTGTTTTTCATATTGGCAGACCTCGCACAAATTTATATCAAGGTATTATCTTTCCGAGTACTCCGATTAATGCAAATGCAAGCGACACGATAAAGAAGACCGTAACTATCTTTACCTCGCTCCAACCGAGCTTTTGAAAATGGTGATGAACGGGCGCCATCTTAAAAAATCTCTTTCCGTGCGTAAGCTTAAAATACAATCTCTGCCAGAAGCTTGAGAGCATCTCAAGGACGAATACCATGGATATTATTATAAATATCAAAAGCTCACCCTCAGCTACCGCACAGCCCATTATTATGCCTCCGAGATACAGCGAACCCGTATCTCCCATAAATACCTTTGCAGGATAGTGATTGAACACAAGGAATCCGAGTGTCGCACCTATAAGAGATGCACTTAAAATACCTGTATATCTCCAAGACATAATGCAAGAGAGCAATGCGATGCCCATACCGGAGGAAAGTCCGACAGACGAGGCAAGTCCGTCAAGCCCGTCTGTAATATTAGTACTGTTTACAAAACCGACTATGACCAGAAGATATATCGGATATGCAAAATATCCGAGATCAAATCTAATTGATGTAAAGGGAATGCCAAAGCTCGTATCCAAGCCGACAAATATGCGCATGAGGGCAAGATATATGCAGGCAACGATAAGCTGCAAAGCAAGCTTTTGCTTGTCTGTAAGTCCCTCGTTCTGCTTTTTGATCAGCTTGGCATAATCATCTACAAATCCGATCATGGCATTTGCCACGCCGAATCCGAGCGTCATAGCCATAGCTATAAGTCCCTTCTTGTCCATCTCTCCCATAACGCCAAGCACTTCCAGCACAAACCAGATAAGCATCACAAGCAAGGTTGCCATGATAAATCCTATACCGCCCATGGTGGGAGTTCCCTGCTTTTTGTTGTGCTCGGGGACATAGGTGCTTATGTTCTGCCCCATTTTCTTGTTTCGCAAAACGGGAAGTATGAGGCAGGTCACGCCAACAGTACACAAAAATACTGCGACAGCTGCAATAAGCATCTCAATGCCGATCGCGGCGTTACTATTTACAGACAAGGTCTTTTCAAGCCAATTTATAAACATTAGTCTTTATCCTCTTTCAGTCAAGTTCTGATCCTTTGATTATTTTTTCAAGCATCATGGAGCGGCTGGCTTTAAAAAGCACTGTGTCGCCCATGGAGGCTTTGCTCATTATCATTTTGCAAAGCATGTCCTCTTCACCTGTTTTGTATGTGAACACGCTCTCCATTCCCGCGTCTTTTGCGCCATCCGCAATATACAACGCATTTTCACCGTACGTGAAAAGCATATCTGCACTGCCTGCAATATACTTACCGATATCGTAATGCATCTCTTTGTACTGTGATCCGAGCTCCTTCATATCTCCGAGAACGGCGATCCTTTTACCGTCGCACTTTATATTCTTCAGCACATCCGCCGCCGCGCGCATGGACTCGGGCGATGCATTGTAGCAATCGGCTATCACCTTAATGCCGCGCTTTTCATATATGCGCTGTCTGTATCCGACAGGCGCATATTTAAGCAGTCCCCTCTTTATGCTTTCGGCAGATACACCAAGGCACAGTGCCGCCGTGCAAACGAACAATGCATTCTTTACTATATGCGCCCCCGGAACATTCAAGCGTATATCTCTTATAGTATTTCCGTCAAACGAAAGGTCAAACACAGATCCGTCTTCTGAAAGCCTTATGTTCTCACCCCTTGCACGTGCGCACGGTGAATTATTTTGTGACACATATATATGATCTATATCATTGCGTCCCGTTATACGCTGTGCATTACTAAGCAAGGGCTCGTCACCGTCAAGCAGGAGAATGCCGCCGCTACACAGTCCGTCTGCTATCTCAAGCTTGGCTTTTGCAATATTCGCTCGTGTTCCGAGGTATTCGAGATGAGATGTGCCGATATTTACTATCATGGCTATCTGCGGTCTTGCAGTTTTTGACATTGAGCTTATCTCGGAAAATCCGCTCATGCCCATCTCAAAGACACCGTAATTGCATTTATCGTCCGCTTCCATCAGCGACAAGGGCATGCCTATCACGCTGTTATAATTTCCGCTCGTGCAATACACGCCGTTATCCTCGCGCAAGACGCAGGCTAAAAGCTCCTTTGTAGTCGTCTTACCTACGCTTCCCGTTATCGCAATATTTTTCATGTCATGCTCTCCGCAATAGCCGAGAGCCATATCCGCAAAAGCCGAAAATGAATTATCAACGACACAGAAAGCAAGCTTCTTGCCGCTTATATCCGACGGTACATACTCACACACAAAGCATCTGCATCCGAGATCACTTGCCGCAACGATATAATCGTGTCCGTCCACTCTCTCGCCGCGTGTAGCAACGAACAGTGTGTGCTCATCCGCCTCGCGTGAATCTGTACATATATGTGTGATGTATACCTTATCTCCCGTAAAATCGTAAAGCTCGCCGTGCGTGTATCGGCATATCTCTTCCATACTTAATTTGCCGTATCCAAGCTTTATCTTCATCTGCATTCACCTCTTTTGCAATAAACTACGCTTTATGTACTCTCTTTTTTTGTGTATTTTCATATCTTTCGGCATAAGCCTCAAGAACGACCTCCTTTTCCGAAAAATAGTGCTTCCCGAAAAGGTCTATCTCGTATTTTTCATGCCCCTTACCTGCAAGCAATATGACATCGCCTGCCTTTGCCGTAAGCACGGCATGTCTTATCGCTTCCCGCCTGTCGCATATCACAGTGTGATCCGACTCCTTATCTACGCCCTCCATTATATCAGAGATGATATCCTCGGGCTTCTCATTTCTCGGATTATCACTTGTGATTATAATACTGTCCGCAAGAGCCGAAGCTATCCGTCCCATTATTTTGCGCTTATCTCTGTCTCTATCTCCGCCGCAACCAAAGAGCAATACCACTCTTTCATTATGCCGCTTGAAGGACAATGCGCATCGGAGCAGATTTTCAAGTGCATCGGGAGTATGTGCATAATCAATGAACACGCATATATCCGCCATGTGCGGAAGCATGACTCTCTCAAGCCTGCCGTCCGTGCCGCCAAGATCCAGCATAGCACTCTTTACCGCCTTTGGCGATATCCCGATCTCGGTCGCGCATGCACCTGCCAGCAAGGAATTCGTCACGGTAAACGATCCTGGGATGGATGTGGATATTCGTATATTTGAAAACACGGAATACAGCTTATATTCAAGTCCCCGATACCCCTTATATCTGATGTTGCCTGCCATATATCTCGCATCTCTGCCCTCACATGTACAGCGTATCGGGTGCTTCAGCTCGCGGCACAGCCTCCTGCCGTACGGATCGTCAACATTTATTATTGCGTGCTTGCTCTGTAAAAAAAGCTGTTTTTTTGCAAGATAATAATTTTCCATATTTTTATGGAGATCAAGATGATCCTGCGTGAGATTTGTAAAAATGGCGTATTCAAATTCTATCGGATATGTCTTTGAGAGGGCAAGTGCATGGGATGTGACCTCCATGACCACATATTCAGCCCCGTCATCCTCCATGACCTTGAGTATCTTATAGAGCTCTTCGGGGTCAGGAGTTGTCATGTTAGCCCGCTCGTCGCCTGATGTTATGTCAAGTCTTCCCGACGGTGAATAATTGCCCGTCGTGCCTATCAGTCCGACGCGCTTTCCGCCGTGCTTTAACATCTCAAGGAGCATTCGCGCTGTTGTTGTCTTACCGTTAGTGCCCGTGATGCCTATGATCTTCAGCCGCTTTTGCGGATCTCCGTAAAATGCCGCTGATAGTATTGCAAGCGCCCTTCTCGTATCGTTTGAGAAAAGTATCGGTGTGCCGCAGGGCGCGTCTACCGCCGATGTAGCTTCGGCTATTACGGCACTCGCGCCTTTTCTCAGTGCATCGGCTATAAATTTGTGACCGTCCGTGTGAAATCCCGAAATGCAGACAAATATCTCACCGCCGCAAATGCGCGATGTATCCATTGTAACGCCCGATATCTCTATATCTGCAAAGGACACGGGGCATATTATATCCGTATTCTTTACTATTTCTGAAAGCTTCATTAAAATATCTCCTTTACATAACTAAGATCAAGACATTTTTAATTTACACTTCAGAATTTTTTTACATTTTGCTAATTATCTATATAATCCTTGTCGTCAAGATACCTGAAGGTCACCTCAATGACGCTTCCTATCTCGACCTCCGTGCCCGCGGCAGGATACTGCTCAACCACCACAGCTCCCGTGCCGGACATGTAATTTTTCGTTCCCGATATCTTTATATTTAGTCCAAGCCTTGCAAGAGTACCGTTTGCCGCAGTTGCGGTAAGTCCCGTAAGATCGGGTACCTTCACAGTCTTCTTTGATTGCATGGATTCCTTTGTCGTATACAAAATTATCTTTGCGCTGTCGGGCTCGACCTTAACTCCAGCCGCAGGTGTCTGCGACAATACAAGATTACCGTCACCTATGACCTCGACCTCAAAGCCCACGGTATTTGCAAACTGTGTCGCCGCATTTACACTCCAATATTCAAGTGTCGGGGTCTCAAGTGCAAGCTTTTTAAGCTCCTCCTCGGTATATACTGCCTCAACTCCGAGATGCGGAAGTGCCTGTGCCATAAGATTGCCGACATACGGCGCGGCAACAACGCTTCCATAAAGTGTTCCCTTTGTAGGCTCATCTACGATTATTATAGACGCGATCCTCGGATCGTCCGCAGGCGCATAAGCTACCGTTGAGCAGACATATTTTGTGTAATCCGTGCTGACCTCGTCCTTTTTCTCGGAGGTACCTGTTTTTGCAGCCACTCTGTAGCCTGCGACATATGCATTCTTCGCGCCGCCGTCTGTTTCAACGCCCTCGCGCAGAATATCCGAAACTGTACTGCAGGTCTCAGGACTGATGACCTGTATCTTTGTATTTCCCTCATACGAGAGCACGGTATTGCCGTTCTTGTCGCTTATCTCTTTAAGAAAATGCGGTGTCATGAGATATCCGCCGTTTGCAACAGCTGATATTGCCGCCATGTGCTGGAGGACAGACACCTTAAAGTTCTGTCCGAATGATGAAACGGCAAGATCCACGGTGGAAAAGGTTTCTTTATTGAAGAATATGCTATTTCCTTCTCCGGGCAGATCGATACCCGTCTTTACAAGGTATCCGAAATCCTCCACATAATTATAAAATCTATCTCCGCCTATACGCTCACCCATCTGCATGAGCACAGGGTTACATGACTGCTGTATACCGCGTCTGAAATTTAAGCTTCCATGACCTTGCGTCTTATGGCATCTTATCTTTCTGCCGCCGACGATATGATATCCGGGGCAAGAGAAATACTCGTTTTCATTTACAAGATCCTCCTCATACGCCATGGCCGCGGTTATTATCTTGAATGTAGAACCCGGCATATAAGGCTCGGTTATACATTTATTTGACCACATCTCGGTAAGCAGCTTACTTTGGAGCGCGTTGTACTCCTCGCTTCCCTTTTCGTATCCGCTCGTGTCAAGCTCATACTGTGCATCGTCATTGAGCTTCCATGGGTCATTCAAATTAAAATCAGGATACACCGCCATCGCAAGCACCTCGCCTGTATCTACATCAAGCACCATGCCTGCCGCGCGGTTCTTTCCGCCCGACTCAATATATGCCGTTTCAAGCTGCTCCTCAAGCTCTGCCTGAATGAACACATCAAGTGTTATCGTAATATCGTTTCCGTCCTTTGCGGCAATAAAGCTCTCGTATCCGTAAGGCATCTCGTTTCCGTAGGAATCCTTTGCCTTTACATATTTTCCGTCCTCGCCGCGCAGATACTGGTCATAATAAGCCTCAAGCCCGTATATTCCCTCACCGTCGCTGTTTGTAAACCCAAGCACATGGCTTGCAAGGTTCTCATACGGATAATATCTTTTACTGGTAGCCTGCAAAAACACAAACCCCTCGGATTCTATCTTCGCGTCCTTCAAAAACTGACGGACCTTGTCTGCGACATCCTCCATAACATGGCGCTTAAGCGTTCTGTCGCGGTATTTTGTGTATGCCGCCTGCTGACAAATGAAGTCGTATTCAAGCTCAAGCTCGGGGATCTCCGAAAGTCCGCGTGCGATGATCTCTGTGTAGTTGACCTCGTCCTCACTGCTTACCCTGTCTATTACAGCAGGATCTATGAGTAATCTGTATGTAGTTATGTTGGTGGCAAGCAACACTCCGTTGCGGTCGTATATATTTCCTCTGTCAGCGCTGACCTTCGCCTCCTGCGTAAGCTGGTCCAATACCTTTGCTGAATACTCGTCATGCTTGAATGTCTGGTATATGAGTATGCGGATAGACAAAAGTGCAAACACCGCGGTGATCACGATACATAGTATACCTGCACTTCTTGTCATATCTGTGCCGTTATTCCTTCTTTTCATGTTATCTCCCATAAAATGCGGCATGTCTTTTACCTGTGTACAAACCATAATATGCCTCTACACGGAAAAGTATGCAAAAGTACCGTCTCATTGACGGTCATCGCCAAATATTATTCTCAAAAAATGGCTCGCGGTGGGGGCTGACCCCACCGACGTGTATACAGAAAGAGAGCACGTGAGCCTTCAGTCATCGTTTATAAGCCCGATGGCTTCAAGCAATTTCGATATAAGGCTCTTTTCTTCTTTTTTGTCATAGGAAGTTATCACATCATCCTTTTTTGTATCTATGTACCTGGAATTGACGTACTTACCGCTGACCATTCCGTTTTTTTCAGCCCACTCTCTGATCATGAGCATGTCGTTCATCTCCATGTCATTGAGCAGCTTGTCCCGCTCCTTCTCATTTTCTTCTATCGAATCTTCAAGTGCGGCTACCTCTATCTCAGCGCGGCTTACCATGACCTTGCTTGATACTATGAGCAAGAGCGATACTGTGATGATCGCAAACGAGGTTATTATTCCTGCAGGCATTTTTGTTGCCTTGCCCTCTCTGCGATCCTCTTCGCTGTCAGACGGGAACCACTCATCCGAGAGCCTTTTGTACTCCTCGGGGCTTATATGCGATCCTATCCGTGTAAATCCTGCTCGTATCTTCGCGGTCAAAGCAAGCCACCGTGCTTTTTTTGACCGTGTACCTGCGTCAGCCGCCTTTTGCCTTTCTATCGATCCTCTGCGTATATTTTCATATTCAAGCTCAGTACGCGACGCCTGCTCGGGCGTTTTGTAATTTCTGAGATCTCTGTAATAATTTGCAAAGTCATTACTGCTCATGAACGCCATTCCGCGCCACATGCCCGTTCTGTACTTTTCATCATACGGAGATACTCCCACAGCCGATGCACAGTATGCATCGGGTGCTTTCGCGGCATTACTCATATGTCGTTTTGCCTGCATCATCGCGTCATGTCTGACTCTCGTGGTAGCTCCCCTGTTTTTATATCTCTCGCAGAGCATATTTATGTAAACGCCGCACATATCCGTGCCGCTCATGCCAAGTGCACGGTCAGATACGGCTTCAGGTGCGCCTTTTGCCAATATTTTGCTCATAGAGCTATCCTCCCTCGCGTTTATTTTTGATCTCACAGCTTTTCGGCTATGCGAAGCTTTGCGCTTCTTGATCTCGGGTTTTCGTTAAGCTCGATATCTGTCGGAATTATCGGTTTTCTTGTCACTATCTTAAGCTTTGGTGTCTTATTGCAGACGCACACAGGAAAGCTTTTCGGGCAAGTACAGCCCTCGGCGTGCTTCTGATATGTCTGCTTTACTATCCTGTCCTCAAGAGAATGGAATGTTATAACAGCTATCCTGCCGCCCACATCAAGTCTGTCAAGAGCCGAGCTTATCGCAGGCTCTATCGCATCAAGCTCGCCGTTCACCTCTATGCGGATCGCCTGAAATGTTCTTTTTGCGGGATGATGTCCACCCTCTCTTGCGGCAGGCGGTATCGCACTTTTTATAATGCTCACGAGTTCAAGCGTAGTCTGTATCGGCTTTATCTCTCTTGCGCTGACGATAGCATTTGCTATTCTCGGAGCAAATCTGTCCTCGCCGTATTCGTATATAATTCTCTTCAAGTCTTCTCTCGAATAGCTGTTGACCACCGTATATGCGTCAAGCAAGCTGTCGCGATCCATACGCATATCAAGCGGTGCATCCACATTGTGTGAAAATCCTCTCTCCGCAGTATCCAGCTGATATGATGAAACTCCGAGATCCATGAGAATTCCGTTTATTTTTTCAATACCAAGGTCATCCAAAACATACGCAACATTTGAAAAGTTGTTTTTTACAAGTGTCACTCTGTCCGAGTACTCCGAAAGCCTTGCGCTTGCGGCTGCAAGTGCGTCGTCATCTCTGTCAATAGCTATCAGCCTTCCGCCTCTGTCAAGCCTTTTTGCTATTTCAAGAGAATGTCCTCCGCCGCCTGCCGTTCCGTCTACGTATATGCCTGACGGGTCTATATTCAAGCCCTCGATGCATTCGTCAAGAAGCACCGATCGGTGAGAAAAGTTAATATTTTTATTATCCATGATACCCTCATCAAAGTCCGAACTTTTCAAGAGATGCGCATATCTCATCCAAGCTCTCGTTTTCCATTTCCTTGTCGTAAAGATCTGCCGCCCAGATCTCGGCGTATTCGGCACAGCCGACCACCACGACCTCTTTCTTTATCTCTGCATATCCGAGAAGCCCGTCAGAGAGCAGGATACGTCCCTGTGAATCGGGCGACACCTGAGAAGCATTGCGGTGAAGGTATCTCATTGCCTTTTCCGAAAGCACTCTGTCCTGCGCCTTTATCGGGGCTATATAATCTGCCCATCCTGCAAGTGAATACACCTTTAAGCGTTTGCCGCGGATATCTCTCGCCACGATAAACGTGCCGCCGAGCTCCTCCCTCATTTTGGCAGGTATGAACAGTCTGTTTTTTGCATCGACATTATGTCGGAATTCGCCTGTCAGCATATCGCATCTTCCTTTCACGATCTCTTGTGTGAAGTGCTAAACATTTTCCACCACACTTCACCACTTGACTGGGATAATTATAATATATTCTAATCAATATTTCAAGTGGGTTTTAAAATTATTTAAAATTATCGTTCAGTTTTTAATGTTTTTTTCGTTTTTTTGATGCTTTTAGGGCGATTTTCCTCCAGCAAATTTCCAATTATCACAAACTAATGTAAATAATTGGCATTTTTCGTGAAAGCCGAGAAATTGCGATAAAATAAGCTCTAATATGTCTGCTTGCACCAAAAGCCGCACGCGTGCTTTTACGCACGCGTGCGGAGCATAGCAGACATTCACGTATCCTGCGCATCATCCTTTTCTTTTCTTGATGCATGCGCGGCATCTGCAGTATTTTGAAAGTCAGTGCATTTTTCCGAGTGGTGCATGCACTCATGCGAGCTGTCTTTCTTCTCGGCGGGATAAACATCGTATTTTTTGACCCTGACGAACAGTGAGAGCAGCGCGCGCCCGTTAAAGGGTATGAGCGGATACAGATATCCCCTTCCGCCGCCCACTGTTTTATTCGTGGCGAGCAGGATAATGACCGCAAGCGATCCCGAGAAAAATCCCCACATTCCGAAAAGCGCGGTGAGGCATGTCAGAAGGATGCGCAAAAATTTAAAGGCATATCCAAGCTCATAGCTTCGCTGTGTGAAATTTGCAATGGCAATAAACGCCATATACAGTATTACCTCGGGTATGAACCACCCGATACTGACGGCAAAATCTCCGAGTATCAGTCCGCCGACGACGGACAGTGAATTTGACAGCATGTTCGGGGTGTTGAGTGACGCCATGCGCAACGCGTCAATGATAAATTCCGCAAGCAATATCTGGGCGAGTATCGGAAGTCGCCCCGTTTCCTTCGGAATTATAAAGGCAAGCCACGGCGGTATCAGGTGCGGCTCCTTTAAAAGCAAGAGCCACAAGGGTATCATAAACAGCGTAAGCCAGAATATCACATGTCTGAGCACTCGGATATAGGTTCCCGTCAGCGGTGAAAAATAAAAATCATTAGTCTCCTGCATAAAGTCAAACACAGATGTCGGTAATACCATCACCTCGGGAGAATTATCGCATATAACGAGCACACTGCCCTCAAGCAATTGAGCCGCCGCGGAGTCGGGGCGCTCGGTATACCTGATCTTTGGAAAGGGATTGTACCATTTTTTGCGTATAAGGCATTCGGCAAGCGACTCGTGCCCAAGCGTCAGGGAATCCGTGTTTATGCTTTTGATCTTGTCTTCCAGATCCTTTACATACTTTGCGTCCACCCTGCCCTTCATATAGCATATCACCACATCGCTCCTTGAGCTTTTGCCGACAGACAAATGCTTCATGGTAAGCGCAGGATCACGTATCCTGCGTCTGATAAGTGCGGTGTTAAATATCAGGGCTTCAACAAAGCCGTCGCGCGCGCCGCGCATGACCTTGTCGCCCTCAGGCTCGCTCGTATCCCTTGCAGGATATGTTCGCGCGTCCACTATGACGCCCTCGCCACCGAATGTAGATCCAAGCAGGAGAGCCGCGCCCGACAAAAGCATGCTTATACACGCATCGCATGAGCTTTCCGTATCGCTCTCGACATAGGGCATGCTCTCGCGGCAAAATCTGCACGCCGCACTCTCGCAGCTTTCATCATCGCTGCTTGGCAGACATTTAAGCGAGAGCAGATATATCATCAGCTTAGACATGACGGCATCCTTGATAAATCCGTCGATGTAGTAAAATGTAAGCTCGTCGGTGCCCACCTTCAGCGTCTTTTTTATTATGTCGAAGTTTTCAAGTACATTAAGGGTAGAATCAAAATATTTTACATTGTCAGAGTAACTGTCCGAAAGATCCTTCATTTTTCGCCTCCGGGTAATTTAATATATTGATTTTTCCACCACATACCCAACAATATACATATATTTTTGCAAAATAATTCGTAATTTTCCACCACTTTACGACATTATTCTACATTGTATTTATTTTTAAACATTTTGTTTTAATTTAAATCAACACGCATGCAAACAACAAAACCGCCATGATGCTTTTTCGCATCATGGCGGTAATATTTTTATGAAAACAGAGCCTTTTATTTGTCGGTCTTAAGCTCCATAAGCTCCTCAAGAAAATTATTAACATCGGTAAATTCACGATATACCGAGGCAAATCTTACATATGCGACCTTATCCTTTTCCTTAAGGCGCGCCATTACCATTTCGCCGATCTCGCCCGTAGTTACCTCGACCCTCATGTTATTCTGCAATTCCGCCTCTATCTCGGACACTATCTCATCGGCATTTACAGGGCGCTTTTGCGTAGCCTTAAGCACGCCCGAAAGCAGCTTTGTGCGGTCAAAAAGCTCTTTCTCGCCACTCTTTTTAATAACTATTATCTGTAAGCTCTCAAGCACCTCAAAGGTATTGAACCTTTTCTGGCAAGAAAGGCACTCCCTGCGGCGGCGTATGCTCGTGCCGTCATTTACGGGACGCGAATCTATTACCTTGCTTTCAGGATAACCGCATGCAGGACATTTCATGATCTTTCACCCTCCGAAATAAAACTACTTTATTACTATGATTATAACATAATTTTTTCTGTTTGTAAATACCTATTTTAGCCATAATCATCAAATTTAGCTTTTTTTCACATTCCCGATTGACTTTTTTTGCCCTCTGTGCTAAAATCATGTATATAAAAGAGGATATCCCTCAAAGCAAAAGACAGCTACAAAAAGGATGGTGTTGAACATATGAAAAGGATACTTACGGTTCAAGACATATCATGCGTCGGAAAGTGCTCGCTTACAGTTGCGCTTCCGATAATCTCGGCTATGGGAATTGAGGCATCCATACTCCCTACAGCCGTGCTCTCCACGCACACCGCATTTTCTGAATTTACCCTGTGCGATCTCACAGACGAAATGGAAAAGATAGCCGACTCATGGGAAAGACAAGGCATAGATTTTGACGCAATATACACCGGATACCTCGCATCCACACGTCAGATAGACATAGTATGTGACATATTTGAGCGCTTTGGCAAGGGCAAGCTCAAGCTTGTCGACCCCGCGATGGCTGATAACGGAAAGCTGTACTGCGGATTTTCCGATGATTTTCCAAAATATATGGCAAGACTGTGCTCAAAGGCTGATGTTATCATACCCAATCTCACAGAGGCATGCTTCCTGCTTGATGTTCCCTACCCTGACGGTGCTTACACCGAGGAATATATCAAAGAGCTGCTTAAAGGTCTTACAGAGCTTGGATGCAAGCGCGCTGTAATAACGGGCGTCAAGCTGAATGAAAACAGCCTCGGATTTTTCGGCTACAACAGTGAAAGCGACGAATTTTTCTCATATTTCAGACCTGAACTCAAGGAGCATTTCCATGGCACGGGCGATGTTTTCGCGTCCATCTGCTTTTCAAGCCTCGTAAACGGCGAAAGCCTTCTTTGCGCTTGTAAGCGCGCCGCGGACTTTGTATGCGACTCCATTGTATCCACCTTAAACGACGACCGCCCGATAACATACGGAGTTCATTTTGAAAAAGTGCTTTCCGCGAAGCAAAAATGATATAAGCATAAAAAAGGTCCGCTTTTGCGGACCTTTTTTGGAGCTGGTGATGTGACTCGAACACACGACCTGCTGATTACGAATCAGCTGCACTACCGACTGTGCTACACCAGCGACTTATATATTGTACCACACTTTGATCGAAATTTCAATACCTTTTCAGAAAAATCTTCCGCTTTTTTCAAATATTTTAAGGATACAACAAGACTCGGGCAGTGTGACACAATGTCACACCGCCCGATGATTTGTTCTATAGTTGCCTGTATATATCGTCACGCTGTAATCCGACACGATGGCAACATAACCGTTAGCCATATAACCGAGATAGACCGATTCTGACTTTTCGCCTTCCGAAATAAATGCCAGGCTGTTTACACGTATCTCCGAATACAGACTTGCGTTGTATGAGAGACAGAATTGTATATCAACAGAATCACCGTCTGCCAAGCCTTCACCTGTTATTTTATATGTGACCTTACTCATCCAGTCATCATCATCAGAAGGTCCATAAAGATCGTCGATATCTATATTGATGCTTCGCGGTGTTATCTCCATCGGAACATGCACTATCGTGTTTCCTTCACTGTCACGCATATACTCAAATACTATATCAAAATTATCCGTACAGTCATTGCCGTACATGTCTGTAACAAGATAGGAAAATGAATTATCAGACGGATCTGAAGCTCTCATATTGAGATCTGTATTGGTGATCCTTCCGACATGGACCATGTTGATATTTATCTGCAGGTCATCAAAGAAATATCCTGCAGGCAATGTATTGAGCACCCTGTAATGTCTTCCTGAAAATGAGCTGTAATCAAGCGCATGTCCGTCATAAGTCTTTTGGTTTCTCAAGAGATATACTTCGACCGTAAACTTTTGTATATAGAAATTGCTCGATGCATATGTCACATCAAAATTATCCGTTATATCCTCACCGCGGTCGTTATATATACGCAGCTCTCTTACCTTCACACTGCCAAGCGAGCCTGCATTTATATCGTCGCCATTTGATACAGCAACTCGATAGTCAAATACAAATCCGTATTTTCTCGACAGCTGCATAAGCGTTTCAGCCTCCTTCAGTGCGCCTGAGTGCTCAAAAGGCTTGCCGTCAAATGTCTTGCTCTCCTTTTCAGGGGTAAGCGTCAGCTCAAAGGGCTTGATCTCGATCTTTCCCTTAAGGCAGATGATATTAAATCTGTCTGTCACATCTACGCCGCCATAGAACACCCTTGCCGTAACATAGCTGTCATACACGCCGACATCAACGGCATTTCCGCTCTTAACGGTAAATCTGAAATCAAATCCGAGATTTTCGTATATCTCCATAGTCGTTCTGTCAGCTCGGCTCATGTAGATATCTCCGTTATGCACAAAGCTCTCTCCGCTGTATACCGTACTGAAGCTTTCAGGCGATACCGTTATGGTCATTGAGG
The DNA here is from genome assembly GCA_964629615.1 of uncultured Clostridium sp. GTDB lineage: Bacteria > Bacillota > Clostridia > Oscillospirales > CAG-272 > SVTX01. Next base: position 83,900 of record CAZVUD010000001.1, read on the forward strand.
CGTTTGATACTGTAGGATCACTGACACCTCCACCCATGATATAAGCGCCGTCGCAGGTAAATGTGCCGCTCATAGCGGCTATCTCCACCTTGACCCAACCAAATCCGTCTATATAGACCTCTACCCAAGAATGCTGTGGAATTATGGCATTTCCGTTTCCGCCATTGACATTTACTATATGACCCTCGACATATCTTGCAGGTATTCCGAGATTTCTGAACATCATAACAGCCGCCGCCGCATAATGCCTTGCCAAGCATTCATATCCGTATTTATGACTGATCAGATCTGCCACCATGCTGTCCGATGCGTCCAGCTTATCGCTGTTTGTATATCCGTATACAGCAATTTCTGAAATGATATATGCCACCTTGTCAAATACATTTTTGTCATTGACATCAATGGAATATGTGCGTATAAGTGTGTCAAGCCAATACTTGCTCTCTGTATCCACATAAAGATAGTTCTCATATACCCAGCGTCTGTATTGCGCCTCATAATCCGCATATTCTGCAAGATCGCAGGACAATTCCCGTATATCCTCTACCTTTGGCAGTCTGAAATAGCTGTTGCCGTCCTTATTTTCCCTGTAATACATAGAGCCGTCAAGCCCATCAAATGTCGCATGGATATCCGCGCTGTGACCGAGCTTTGACAAAGCTATACCCGCGAGCATGTCGGGACTTTCAAGTCCCACTAAGCCCGAATAAATAAACTCTTTATCGGGATCGCTTATATGTCCGTTGTAATTTAAATAGCTCCTTGTCTTTATGTAATACAAGCCGTCAGACGAGCTGCTGAGCCAACCGAGCTTTGCGGCTTCCACCGTGAGCTTTCCGTAGATAGCCCTTATATCATAATTGTCCGTCACGTCATTGCCGCTCTGATCGTATATGGTGATGCTGAATGTGTTATCACACGATCCGACATTACATATCTCTCCCGTAAATGACACCGTAATGCTGTGCCCCGCTATCTCACTTCCGTTTACATATCTTAAGCTGTAATTATTATTTGTGTGCGTGTATCCGTCAAAGCTCCATGCCTTGTCGCCTGACGTCACTTCGACAGACAGCTTATCTATGTCTATCATTCCGTCAAGTATTTTTATATCGTAGCAGTGTGTCACATCATTTCCGTTGCTGTCAAATATGATAAAGCGGTCGATTGCCGTCAAATACTTCCCGACCTGTGTGTTCGGGAAATTTGCGTATTTTACAGACGCATAATGACCATCTGCAAGTGTGTATCGGCTTGAGTAATACTCCCAATCTGATACAACTGCATCAGATCCGCTGTATACAGTGCGTGTATATTTCGGGCGCACGCTTATCTCACGCGGCTTGACGGACATAATGCCCTTATTTATCTGACGCACGGAATAATTCTCGGTTACATCCATCTTCCTTACCGTGGAATACACGCTAAAATCATACAGCGCATTAAAGGTGTTTCCGATATTTTTTGCGTCAGTGCTGTTTCCTATATTCAGTCTGTCGCCCTCGATAAAGGTATTCGGGCTTGCATAAGGAAAGCTTGTGTATATCCATCCTATATCGCTGTGGCTCTTGCCGTCATATATCCACATGCTTGAAAGTGAATCTATATACACCTCACGCGGCTTGATGTATATATCGCCCCAGCCGTCAAAGCGCATATCGTAGCAATGGCTAATATCATTTCCCATTGCATCTTCAATACGGAATTCCAGCCTGTTTTCTACTATTCCTTCGCTTACATCGGTAACAGATACCGAATTTGTTACGACATATCTGTCGCCTTCGGCAAGAGAGCTGATTTTACCGTTGCCTGTAAAAAATTCAAGATACGGATATGACCTGTCGTGTCCGTTATATACAAGCGCAAAGGAGCTGCTTCTGTACGCGATCTCCAGCTTCTTAATATTAATAGTACCGTATATGTAATTTATTTTGTAATTGTCGGAGGTATCCTTATCGAACATATTGCTTATACGCACGCGCAGAATATTTTCCTTGCCTCCGCTTACATATTCCCTGCAGACAGTATAGCTATCCACCGCTATCTGATCTGTAAGGGCTAACCCAAGTCCGCCCACTTCAAATTCGATATTGTAATGCTCCTTGCCGTCGTATACAAATTCGGCATCAGAGGTTATGATATCTATATTTCTCGGCAATATCTCAAACGATCCGGGGATGATCTCAACATCAAAGCAATTACTTACATCCTCAAGAGCGTCAAATATGAGTATTTCATCATTGTATTTGTAATTCAGATCTATCTTGTCCGTGACGCTTGTATAATCAAGCAGCTGTCCGTCAGAGAGGGGCGCCGTGCCGTCGATGAGATGAAGATCCAAATGGATGCTGTGGTCATCGGGAAGCTCACCCTCCAAAAACTCTATATCGTAGATATCCGAAATATGCGGCATTCCGTCATACACCACGGAAACATCGGGTATCTTCAAGGTCAGCTTGCGCGGTCGCACTGTAAGCGTGCCCATATCCATATTAAAGCGATAATTATCTGCAACATTCTCACCATCGGCATTAACTATGTCAAGTCCGAATTGATTACTTACACTTCCCGGATATCTCAAGCTTACAGTTCCCGTTACGTTAAGGGTATCAGTCGGGCAAAGTCCGCTGTATTCGATGGATGAGGGATCGCTCGATTTTACCTTTCCGTCATATACAAATTCCTCAGTCGGTGTTTTTACATACAACGGGCGCTTTGATATATTGAGCTCACCCCACATATAAAACATGGAATAATTGCTTGTTTGATCCTTGCCATCCTCATCTCGTATGGCTATAGTTATACTGTTATATGCCCACTCTGCATTTTTTATCCTTGTGCTTGATACTACCTCAACGCTCTGCCCCTGAATTATGCCAAGCTTGCTTTTATCTATGACATATCCCTGTTCTACCGTGCCCATCCACGGCTCGGATATCTCTATGTCATCATCCATGACAGGCTCAGTAGGCATTTCAAGTATATCGTCAGTGCTTGCGGTTTCTTTCTCTTCATCAAAGAAGGATCCATCTGTAATTGCCTCGGTCCTGTATCCGTAGAATATGTCAAAGCTTGTTTCCTCAAGATATTCACCGTCATATACCTTTGATGCGCTGTATGTTTTTATAACAATGGGACGCTTATTTACTTTAAGAGTACCGCTATCAACGCTGATGCTGTAATATTCTGATACATCCACCCCGTCATGTGAGAGCACCTTAAACTGTGCGCTACTCACCAAAATACCCACATTTGTTATAGAGGAAGCGCCGAGGTCTGCGCCAAGCGTGTCGTCATACGCAAGGCTTCCGTCGCTTATCTCATATCCGTCAAAGGCGATCGGTGTTCCGTCATATTCCATCTCCTTTGAGGATACCGTAATATGGAGAGGTCTTTTATTTATATCTATCTCCTTTATCATCGCGTTTTGGATATCGTAGCAATATGTGACATCATTTCCGCGAGCGTCTGTCACTCTTACCCTATCGACATCCACCGTCACATGTGCCTTTGACTGAATTATCTCGCCAAAGATAAAGTCGCGGCATTCCAGCGTATCCTCATATGCAAGAGCGGCAATGACCGTCGGGTCATCTCCGTACACTATGCTGTCCTCAGCTATGCTAAGATTTATGGGCTTTTTCTGTATCTCATATGTATAGCTGTCGCTGTATATCTTTTTACCAAAGGCTGTGCGCGCAAAGGCTCTTACACGGTATGAACCCGGATATAGGGGCGCTTGCGCGCTCCACTCTTCGCCTGCATCATCCGAATATTCATAAGTGATCCCTGATAGGATAGCATTCACATTAAATTTCATATCCTGACCGTACTCGATGTATGGCTCAGGTGCATTTTCGGATATGATCCTTCCCTTTAGCGTAAAAAAGGATATTATAAGTCCTGCAAGCAATACCGCCGCGCAAACAAGAAGGACGGTGTGCTTAAGTATTTTATTTAATGCTGCCGCGATCTTCAGGATCTTAGCCTTATATTCATCATATACCATAACTCTCCTGTCCTTCCTTGTACCTCATGATCTTTAAATATATACCTCGATCTTGCCATTTACCGTGCTGATGCTGTAATTTTGCGTTACATCCTCACCTGCGCTGTTTCTTATCACGATGCTTGATACATCTATCTTATTGTCAGCTCTACCTGCTCCGTCCACAGATCCGGAAACCGTGCAGGTCTCTATGTAGTCACCCTCTGCAAGAGAGCCCTTGGTGATAGTATAATAAGGATATGTAAATGTGCCGTCCACATCATCTGCGCTGATGCTCTTGGATGCCGCACTTATCTCTATCTCTCTCTTTGTCACGGTAATATGACCCCCTTCATAGATGTACATATAGTATGCACCGCGATCTCCACTCGTTGTCTTAACAGAAAATGTCACTTTCTTAGTTCCCACATTGACAATGCTTGCATCTGAATCGTATATTACCAATGTCGCGCCAAACGGTTTTGAGGGGTCGATCTCACCGTCATCCTCCTGACCTGAGATGCTGTATCGGTATCTTTCTCCCACCGCCGTGTACTTGACATTGGATGCATCATGCGAAAGTCCGTCATACACCGTGCTGTAGCTTCCGCTAGATACCGTTATGATATCATCGTATACCGTCACAGTGCCGCCACTACTCAACTTGATTATAAATTCATCTGTAACATCATTTCCCTGCCTGTCCTTGACGGTATATCCGACAATATGCGTTGCATATCTTCCCGGAACTATGGCATCGGTATCGAAAGCAAGCTCCAATGAAAGCTTGTAGCCTTGCATTTCATATGCTTCAAACCCATAAAATTTTTCAGGCAACGGTGCTGTCTTGCCATCGTACAGATGTCCCGTATCTTCAAGCGTGATGTATGCTGTTTCCCGCTCGATCTTTCTGTTTAGATCCTTTAATACATCACACGGCATCCAGCCGCAATCTTCATAATATACCTCTACCCAATAATATATATCCGTGCCCCTTACGCAAACATCTTGGCTTGCAAGCGCTTTTACGCGATATCCCTCTGTAAAGCGTGCAGGTATGCCCATTTGGCGGAGGATAATGGTAGCCGCGCCTGCAAATTCGCGCGACGTGCCGCACTTTGTTTTGCCAAGCAGGAATTCTTTAATGAAATCCGTACCCTCTTTGACCTCAAGACTGCGTACATAAGTATAATTTGAGGTGAGATATTTGACTACCTTATTCACACTTTCCTCTATCGTATCACCGACAAGCCCGTTTTCATGTATGATCCGGAGCGCAATGTCACTGCTGTTTTGGGAGAGATAGCGGTAGTTTTCTTCCACATAACGCGTGTATGTGGAATACATCTCAAGAAAGGTCTGACTATTGCCCTTCGGTATCTCAGAGCCGTTGTAGCTGCAATATGTTATTACATATTTGCTGCTTGCATCTCCCTCTATTACTCTGTCATTTTTCTGTATCCCATTATCTATGGATAAATCGTCGACAGGCATATAGTACGGCAAAAGATATGGCACATTATCAGACAGAGGTGTCATACTCAAAGTACCGTACTTACAATCATCGTATTTGCTCTCCTCCAATGCCATTGATGCGAGATAATATGCAGAATACTGACCGTTCATAAGAGTTCTGTCGGTATACGCCTCATCAAAAACACCGTCATTGTAATTGCAATAGCTTTTACACTTGAGAAGCAATGTATCACTTAATGTTGATCTTAACATGTACAGAGGCGTGTCATCTGTCGGGGGAACTATCGGGAGGGACATGGGCGGCGTCGGATCGTACTTTAGCCACCCGAGAGTTCTGTCGTACACCTCCACCCACGCGTGGGAATTGAGAGATGTGACATATGAGGTCTGACCTGCATGTATCCTTGTCATATATCCGACTGTGTATCTTGCAGGTATCCCAAGCGCGCGCAGCATAAGCGTAGCCGCACTTGCAAAATGTCTGCATACACCGCTTTCGTATTTACCGTCCATAAAAGCGATAGCAACATTTTCTTCGCTGTCAAGAGCTGTATCGTATGCAAGGTCGTATCTTGCAAGCTTTTTGACATAATCCATTACGTCGTCAACAACTCCATGGTGGTTGCCCGAAAATCCCAGTCTTGACAGCAGATCGGCAATATATGCCTCTGTATCGGGATCTATGTACGTATAGTTTTCCTGCACGAACATTTCGTAATCCTTCTTATATTCCGCAAAGGTGGACATGAATGGGAAGACCTTATCCGTATCATCATAATCATATATAAGCACATCATACGCACCCGATGCATCTCCGATGCACTTGACATCGCTCGTTTGCACCTGACCTGTATATGGGTCGGCGTAATACGGCAAGATAAATTTGTTTACTGTCGGCTCTATATGCACCTGATACAGCTCCATATCCGATCTTTCAAAGACAAAGCTCGGAAGATATGATGCCGAATACTTGTTTTTTAAAAGCTTGTCGTATTCTACAGCATTGCTTGACCAATTCTTTCCGTTGTAATCTCCAAAGCTCTGTGTCTTGAAGTATACATTGCCAAGATCATGATCACTGCTTATTTTATAAAGTACAAGGTCCTTACTGCTGTTCAGCTTTCCGTTATAGTAGCTTTCTTCCGTGTCGCTCTCCTGTGCAAAAAGGAATATTATGCCAAGCATTGCGGCGGCTGTAAGCACTGTAACGGACAAAATTATGCAGATAAAGCCCACGATTTTTGATCTTTTCATAATAATGATTCTCTTTTATCCATGGTTTGTTTATATTACGTATTTCTGAGTATCCTTGATATATGCTCACGAGAAAGCGGCATTGCATCCTCGCCGAACAATTCATCCATAAATGTGATGAGTCCGTCTGCGGAATTCTTTAAATATATGGGGTTTTGCGTTTCCAGCTTTCGTATTACCTTCTTTGAAAGAATGTCGTCCAGAGCCTCAAGCTCATCTCCTCCACAGCTGATATATACCGGCACATATTCAAGTATCTGCTTCATTATTCTGTTTCCGAAGGTTATATGGAAATTCTCTTTCAGATATTCGTCAAGCTCCTTGAGCCTGTTTCGGTTTCTGCGGCTTATGCTGTAGCGGCGTATCGCATCATTTGTGAGATGCCTGAACTGCTCTGCCGATATTTTCAAGCCGCGGCTTTTTTCTGCTCTGAAGCTCTCTGCCTTGCTGTCAAGATCAAGTATCATTGCTCTGTCATATACCTTATCGGATATGGCAAATGTAGAGTCGTCGTTGTTTGCCGTACCGATGAACCACATATTATCGGGCAATCTCATTCTGCCGTCCAAAAGTCCTATCGGGTCATTTTCCCAGACATCCGACACGACATCTATATATCTTTCGTCGGGATCCGGCAATTCAAGCAAGGAAAGAAATTCGGCAAAGTAATATTCCACTCTTGCTATATTCATTTCGTCAAGCACGGTAACATACATATCACCGCTGTAATTTGCCTCATACATCTTGCGAAGCAAGAGGGTCTCATTGAATTTTTTTGTGAATTCATTATAATATCCTACAAGGTCCGTGCGTTCCTTCCACATGGGCTGTACGGGTATTACGACAGACGGATTGTCTGTAAACAGACCGAATGCATGTGCAAGCGAGGTCTTACCTGTTCCTGACATTCCCTGCAATATTATGAGCTTTGACACAGCCATACCCGATATAAATTTCCTTATATCCGACATTCTGTAATACAGCCCGAGCCTTGATGCCGCAAAGCTCCTGAATTCTGTGCACAGCTCTTCAAGGCTACTGCATTCATCATATCTCTTATGTCCGTAATTCTCTTTGTTTCGGTCTATATTTGACAGCATGCAAAATCGCTCGCCGCTGTCTTGATCCTGCAAGGACGGCGCATCGGGATCGTCCTTGCGCGGCACTTCCTTTTGCGGTCTTGCATAAAACATTGCAAACACAAGGCATATGAGCATTATCGGTATGAGCAGTAAGAGCACTATAAGGAACACCACCGTTCCCGAGCCAAGCAATCCCTGCCTGTCCGCCGCGCTCATTATCATGTAAGCCAATATTCCCTCCATGAGAAGTGCCAACACGGCAAGCAGTATTTTTTTTAAGGTCGTTTTTTTCTTCATATTATCAACACCGCCGATATCTGTATTTTTTGCAGCTGTAAGCTATGTGCAAAAGTTGTAACTCAGTCCTTATGCTTCAGATTGTCTATACTTAATATATCTCGTCTTATGCGCTTTTTGGTCTTTTTCCACTCTCTGCCGAAAAAGCGTTCAAACGCCGCAAATTCCGCTTCAAGCATCTTGAAGCTCTCCTCGTCAGTAAAGCTGTCATCATCAGGCATCTCGCCGTTTTTGTACATATAGGAATGTATCCTTGCGTCACAAAGGCGCTTTTGCTCGCAAAGGCTATCATATCTTTCATTCAGCTCCTTCATCTCTTCTTCCAGCTTTTCTTTTTCAGATATGATATATTGCACCTTTTCTTCATACATTTCCTTCATGCGATGCATGTTTTCCTTTGAAAGATCGCATTCCGAGGCATATCTGCTGATAGCCTCCTGCTTCTCGCTCTCCTTCTCGGCACATATCTCCGAAAGCCTGCCCTCATAAGACGCGCTTATATTCTCCATTTCCTTTGCATGAGCCGCCTCTATATCTGACACGCGGGCATCAAACTCGCCTGCATCCTTCATAAGTGCTTTTATACGCTCTTGCAATACAAGCTCGCCCTCCTTAAGTCTTACCATCTCATCTCTCATAGGCTCGACATCCGATGCCTTTTGAGAGAGCATATTTATAAGTCCCTCGGTTTCAAGAACATATTCCTCCGGGCTTACCCCCGAGCTTCCGATCTTGCGACGTATGGCTTCTATGCGCTCTTGTTTTTTTTGCTCCTCCGCTTGCCTGCGCGCATTCTCTTCCTTTTCATACGACAGCTTAAGCTGATCCTTTATTCCGAGCCCATACTCATACGCAAGGAAGGCAAGTGCAGATGTTATATGTGCAATATCAGCCTTAGCATCTTTGTCTGCAAGGGATATCTCTGTATTTTCATACCTGATGCTGTATCCGTCGCCGACATATGCGATGATATAATCATACAGAGCCACTGCCCCCTTGAAATTATTGTCCATACGCAGTATGTTGGTCTTTGTAACGGGCGGACGCAAAAGCGGCACCTTTGCCTGCATCTCCATAAGGGGCGTGGATATGAGAGAATGTATCATCTTTTGTATAAGACCTATGCGGTCTATTATATCCTTGGCACCGCTGTGGGAGCACATATATTTGTCATACGGAATACTGTCTGAAAGATCAAACGTATAGGACAGCACCCTGTTTTCTATCTTCACTCTGTCAGTGAATGTGAGCTTGCCGTCATATTTATTTACAGCATCAAGTATCTTATCATATCTGACAGATACAAAATCGCGCAGATACACAAGAAGCATATATAAAAATCTGTTCTCATACACGGTATGATCGTTCGTGCGCTCAACGGAATAGAGCTTATCAGGCATCATGTCGCCATTGTCTGTCTTGCGTGTAAAAAGATTGCTGTGGCGCTCAAGGTGCACGACAGACTCCTTGGACACAGACTTCACCTTTTCTATCGGCAACACCTCACCATTTGAATGTATGAACTGTCTTTCCTCATGTATCGCTTTTTCTATAAAGACAAGCCCCTTTTCTATCTCACGCACCCACTCTTCATCTATCTCGCATACACCGCGCGTAACGGTTATACCGCCATGCCCGTTATCAGACGCAGATATGGCTTTTTCAAGCTTTTCCGCTTCTCTGTTTTCTTTTATAAGCTCGCGACTCTCAAGGAGAGCGCGGTAGTATACACCATGCTGATTCATAAGATCATTCCTTTAACTGCATTTTTACGTATTTCTGAGTATCCTTGATATATGCTCACGAGAAAGCGGCATTGCATCCTCGCCGAACAATTCATCCATAAATGTGATGAGTCCGTCTGCGGAATTCTTTAAATATATGGGGTTTTGCGTTTCCAGCTTTCGTATTACCTTCTTTGAAAGAATGTCGTCCAGAGCCTCAAGCTCATCTCCTCCACAGCTGATATATACCGGCACATATTCAAGTATCTGCTTCATTATTCTGTTTCCGAAGGTTATATGGAAATTCTCTTTCAGATATTCGTCAAGCTCCTTGAGCCTGTTTCGGTTTCTGCGGCTTATGCTGTAGCGGCGTATCGCATCATTTGTGAGATGCCTGAACTGCTCTGCCGATATTTTCAAGCCGCGGCTTTTTTCTGCTCTGAAGCTCTCTGCCTTGCTGTCAAGATCAAGTATCATTGCTCTGTCATATACCTTATCGGATATGGCAAATGTAGAGTCGTCGTTGTTTGCCGTACCGATGAACCACATATTATCGGGCAATCTCATTCTGCCGTCCAAAAGTCCTATCGGGTCATTTTCCCAGACATCCGACACGACATCTATATATCTTTCGTCGGGATCCGGCAATTCAAGCAAGGAAAGAAATTCGGCAAAGTAATATTCCACTCTTGCTATATTCATTTCGTCAAGCACGGTAACATACATATCACCGCTGTAATTTGCCTCATACATCTTGCGAAGCAAGAGGGTCTCATTGAATTTTTTTGTGAATTCATTATAATATCCTACAAGGTCCGTGCGTTCCTTCCACATGGGCTGTACGGGTATTACGACAGACGGATTGTCTGTAAACAGACCGAATGCATGTGCAAGCGAGGTCTTACCTGTTCCTGACATTCCCTGCAATATTATGAGCTTTGACACAGCCATACCCGATATAAATTTCCTTATATCCGACATTCTGTAATACAGCCCGAGCCTTGATGCCGCAAAGCTCCTGAATTCTGTGCACAGCTCTTCAAGGCTACTGCATTCATCATATCTCTTATGTCCGTAATTCTCTTTGTTTCGGTCTATATTTGACAGCATGCAAAATCGCTCGCCGCTGTCTGTATTTTTTTCAGCCTCGTCCGACAAAGAGTCCTCATTCGATACGCAGGATCTCTCACCCTTTTTATCCGAAAATATCAAAGACACCGCTATTACGCCTATCAATGCAAGTATCACGAACACATATAAAATGATCGCGATCTCGGATGTGAGAAAGCTGACAAAGCTGTCTATATTTATATCTGAAAGCGCCATTGCGCCGCAAAATGATCCTGACATTTCTAACTCCTATGTAAAAATTAAGAACTCTTTATCTGCAGATCGCCAAAAGCAGATCCTTGCAGGCGTACATGCCGTCTTCTCCGAATATGCCGACAAATACATCTGATATATTTTCTGTATGCGAGCTGTCATTTTTGCCCGATACAGTTATGGCAATGTATGGCAAAACTCTTGATGCAAGCGTCCTGTCAAGCGCGCCCGACGTATCCTCACCGCATGCAAGGCATACCGACGAATACTTTTCCATACCGACGCAAAGCTCATTTCCGAATTTCAGCAAGGCTGTGCGCTTTAAGTAGTCTTCCAATCTGTCTATCTTTTTGAATGCTTCCTCGGGCAAGGCACAGTCGCGCATGCAAGTCTCAAGCATATATTCCGCCTGAGCACAAGACAGCTGTATGTGCTCAGATGGCACACCGCCGCTCAAGGATTCCGCAAATGATATCTTAAGTAAGGGTGACGTGTATACAAGGCTGTCGGGCAAGTCCTTTACACGAACGCTCGGATCAAGGCAAAGCACCATCCACATATTGTGAGGTATGTATATTTCCTCATCCCTGTATTTTTCGCCGCTTGCCTCAAATAGGCTCCTGCCCTCAGGATCTCTTGCATATCCCGCAAAGGAAATTATGCCGTCATCTATATGCTCGGTCCTGATCCCCGTAAATGATATCATATGTATTGCATTCTTATTGCTTTTCGCACGCTTTAACATATCTATCACAGCACCGTCGCGCTCATCCTGTGAGAGCGCACCTGCGTCACATGTCCTGCCGTTCTTATCAAGGCAGAAATAATCGCACAAAAGCTGTGATATTCTTTCACTCTGGTGTCCCTCACCGCGCAAAATGATCATTTTTGAGGAAAAAAACGCCGATATCAGATCTGTAAGCATCTCGTGTGAGAGCTTTATACCCTTTGATGCGGCAAATGAGGTCAGATCCTTCCTTACAGCATCTATATTAAGGCTCTTGTCTATCTCTCGCATGCAGTCATCATCGCTCTGCATATCGTCATCATCCTCGATGTCGCCATCTTCCGTATCATCCGAAAACAAGCTTTCGATCAATGGCTCACCTAATATTTTCGCATCTGCAAAGCCCTTTGCTTTTTCAGCGTCCACAGCCTTTCTTTCAGCCTCAAGTGCCTTTTGCCTGTCAAAAAAGTCAAGGGCAAACATGCATATGGCGGCAATTGCAAGAATTACGGCTACGACAGTTACAAGTGTAGTATCTGCCTGCGATAAAGACGCAAACACAAAGAGAACTATTGCCAGCAAGAGCGCACCTGCGCCAAACACTTTATTTCTTATCTCTTTTTTCATAGAATTACGAACTTCCTCCAATTTAAAATAATGGGAATCTATATTGCTCACATGTGCGAAATATTCACTTTCATCGCGCGTGTCAGGCAGTATGGACACGCCCGACATTACAGTAGTGCAGCTCATCTCACTAACCCGTGAGCACGGCAGGACAGAAATGGTATATTTGCCTGATTCCAAAAGAAATCTGCCGCTTTTCTCGTCGTAGACCTCGTCCGCCTTTATGTCTATCTCCACGCTCTTCTCTTCGCCTGTGCCAAGCTCGATGCGCGCATAGCCGCAAAGCACTCTCTTTGGTCGCATGACAGCAGAGCTGTGCGAGCTTATATACACAAATACAGAGTCGCACCCGTGCTTGCCGCTGTTTTTTACGCAAAATCTGACCTTGCCGTTTTCAAATGTCAAGCCCAAATATTTAAATTTTGAATATGTCATGCCTTCGCCGAATGCACAGCCGACAGGTATTCCCTCACGCTCGTAATATTTATAGCCTGTAAATCTTCCGATCCTGAGTCCTGCCTCGCGCCTTAATTCCCCGATGCTCTTACCTCCGCTTACCGCATCTGAATGCATGGATGATACGACTCTGCCCGACGGGCATATATCTCCAAATATCACATCCACCGCCGCCAAAGCGCCTTCCTTTATATTCAGCGGTGCTAAGAGAAGTCCGCTATATCCGTCGGCAAAGCTTATATCCGATGTACATCCGCATCCGAGCACTATCACCGTCTTATTTCTGTAAGGGCGAAGTGCGTCCGCAAGCACCTCCGCTCCTATCGGAAGCCTTTTCTTGCCGTGCTCATATATCGGAATATCGGAATCTGCAAACAAAATCACAACATCTGATGATGCGGCAAGCGATACCGCCTCTCTTATCATATCACGGTCTATAGTATCGCCGTCAATCAAATAGCCCTGCCTGTATCCTGAATATTGTCCCTTGCTCTTTATCCTCTCGCAAGCGGCAGATATCAATCCAAAGTCCGAATCCGACGCATATCCGCCTATGACGCACACTCTCTTGCGCTTTTTTGATATTGGCAGGATATCATTCTCGTTTTTTATAAGTGCTACAGACGCCGCAGACGCCCTGTATGCAACATCCGACGCATCTATATCGCATCTTATATTTCTCTTGTGTCGCATATCTTTTATTGTAAGCAAAAGATCCAATACGCGGTCAAGCGCCGCATCAAGTTCGTCGCTTGAGATGACCAGCCCCTTTTCTTTTTCGCGCTCCAGCTGTCCGTGCGTTATCTTGCCGATCTCAAGATCGTGTGCAAGTGTGTTATATCTCTCATATGCCCGCAGAAGCTCCTCGTACGATCCGCCAAAGCATATCTCACCTTTTCGTATGTATCCGACAGTATATCCTTCAGAAATGCCCGTGCGTATGCTGTATCCGAGAGCCATGTCCTTATCGCCAGACACATGGCTTGCAAATGCATCATTCACCTTCTCATATTCATCCCCAACACTGTCCGCGCGGGTCAATGTAAAGATACATCCTCCTGCCGTTGCGTCCGCATATGGCTTATAGATGAGGTCGAACATATCAGAAGCAGAGGGCTCGCTGTCCAGCCATTTAGATCCTTCACGTGACACGTCAAGTCCCATAAAGCCATATGGCATATTTGCCCTTTTTGCCTCAACAGCAAACACATGCACCAATGCTGCCGAAATGTATCCATCCTCTGACAGCGCATTATCATGCAGGGATATCTGCGGCTTTAAGACGGGAAGCATCACGATATCCACTCCGTCGCTGTCCATATCGCGCATAACTATATTTGAGACCTGCCGCGCAAGCTCATTATCACACGACATTGCAAGGCACGCAACGCTCGGAAAATGCAAGGAGCAATACTCTTCAAGCATTCCGAACTTTAATTTTGGTATTCCGTATGCTTCAAGCTCTCCGCTTGAAGCATACCCGATATCTGACAAAAGCTTCAGCTTTGTGGCTTGAGGCATGCTGTCAATTATATTTTTATATCTAAGCATATACTATACCGCCCAAAAAGTTATTTGTAAGCTGTCACTCATCGACAGAGACACATATCCTTCTTTTTCGGATATATAGACATAATACGACTTTTCTTCTTTATCAAGCGCCTTTATCGCGGGATATGCCGCGGCTGCGAGCATTATAAGCACTGCTATTATCGCCAAGACAAAAAGCATAGGAGATCTTACGGTTTTCTTAGACACATACTTATTTTTGCTTTGCTCATCGTCAGATCCTGAATATATCCACTCAGTCTGCCTCTCATAAGATACCGTTACTCTGCCGTTTTCACAGCGATATATGCAACCGTTGGCATACGCGCAAACAACGCTTACATTTACATCCGCGCACCTGTTGGATATCACGATACCTGTGTCAGGAGAAAATCCACCGCCGACACTTATATGTATATCCCGAAGCTCTATCTCACTTTTGCTTATCACCTTTCTCGATCGGTCAAGCTCGCACACTGATATGGTTACACCGCACACAGGATAAGGCAGTCGGTTTTCAAGCTTCAGCGCCACGCACTTCTCTCCTTGGAGCTTTGTGACAGCATACTGCTTTACATATACAAATTCTTTATCTTTCTTTGAAATACTGTATCTGTCACTCATCTCTGTTGACCACCCGTTTTATCTTTCTTATGTATACACATCCCATAAGGAGTGCTATGATAGCTCCCGCAAGCACCGATACCGCAAGCATTGTCTTTCCGCTTATCGCTTTAATTGAGAAGAGCAGCAGGAAGGTCTCTGCACAGCTGCCTATAATATATCCCTCAAAGGCGGTAACGACAAGTGTAAGTATCATAGATATTAAAAGCCGCTTTTTGTCATATGTGACACGTATATCGCTTGATGAAAACATTCCGTCCACACGTCTCAGCACAAAGCTGATATATGATGTATCGGGCGGCAAGGACGCCATCTCGGTATATCCGACGCTTCTGATATGCTCGCATACGCCTATAACATCCAAAAGCTTGCCTTTGCTGTCATACACTATAATATCGTAGCTTATACTGCGAATGTGGGGATCTATCTTGCATTTTATATATTTTCTGCCGTCCTTTTCCATTAGCACATAGCTATCCACATACCTTCTGTAGCGAAGCTCGGGAAAATATCTTATCGCCCTGCCGCCGTCAAAGCGGAGCTTTCTGATACCGCGGTCGTAGGTATCACATCCGAAAAATGTGAGCGACGGCACAAAGCGCCATATCACAGCACCGACAGTATAGACATATAAAAATATGCTCACCGACAATATAAGAAATGTGACGGCATTTGAAATTATAAGCTCCAAAAGTTCTCTATTCATGCTTATCACAAAACCGCTTAGGTATTCTCCTTCCCCTCAAGTTATGTCGCATTATTCAGATTGTAGCTGTCAAAGAACTCCATGAGCCTTTCGGACGTTATATTGCCCTCTTCCTTTGAAAGCTCCTCAAGCATGCGCTCTGCCGTTACTCTCGCAACATCATCGGAAACGTCTACTCCGTAATCCTTCATATACTTCAATGCATTCTCTGTCATGACATCCAGCTTTTTCTCATCGCTCATGCCCTTCAGGTCATTGAGAGAATCCGCAAGGTCGTCCATAAGCATCTGATATTCCGTGATATTTTTCTTAAGATCATCTATGACAGATGCCACTGCATTGAGTGTCATATTGCGCACTGTCTTTTCTATATGTCTCATTCTCGGGTTGTCGTCAAGTATATCGCATATCTTATCTATAAGCTCATTTTCGGATATGATCGCCATTATCTCCTCATAATTTCCGCTCTGCAAAATACCGCTCTCTGCCGCAAGAACATATATGCGCAAAAGAGTATCCGCATCTCTTACCACAGTCTTTGGCGTTGTGCTCGTGCAGGTATAAAGTATCTCAGACAGTAATGGCTCTATGACCTCATTTACACTTGGAAGGATGATGTCCATATACGGCTCACCAACAAGCCACTTCCCCGATGCTCCCGACAACAAGTCAGCCGAGAGCGACTTTGCTGTCTCGCTCTTTTTTATCTTTTTGGGCAGAGCAAGCAAGTCATCCATTTGATACGGCTCTGCTTCACCTATATTTTTTATGACATTTACGCCGGCTATGAGATCGGGAAGCGAATCGCGTGCGGCTCTTATCTCGCGCACGAGGGAAAATCTGTTGTCGTTTAGCGTAGATGATGATACCATTCTGTAGGTTACATTGCCGCCCAAGCAATGAAGCATATCGGAGATGCCATCGCTTGAATATTTCTCTATCAAAAAGTCGATATCATCGCCTATTTTAACGCTTCCGCTGATCACGGGGTTTTCCTTGACGGTACAGGACAGCTCGTGCGCACAGTTGAGCGTTCCCGTGATCGGTGACATTATAACGGATGAGAGTATGACACCAAATACAGCGCCTACGATAGCGCCAAGCACCTTTGAGTCGCGCATATACCACGCTGCAAGCTCACCTTCATGCTCGGATGCTCCGCCGAATTTTGACATCTTCTTTTTCAGTACGGCAGACAGAATTATGCTAAGGGTGGCATACACAAACGGCAAAACAAAAAGGAAGAGCACGGGCGTTATCGCCGCATCTATAAATGCCCACATGACATCCCCTATATTCGCAAGCTGCTTTTCAATTTCTACCATAAAGTCGGTATCTTCAAGAAGCTCATAGATAAGATCGGTTATGGCATTGGATGCCAAAAAGGATATAAGTGCCGTTATCAAAATGGCACATATAAGCTTTGCCGACCGTATCAACGAATCGTATATTCCGCGACTGTATCCCCGACATGCCCCCACAAGGACACACATCAGGGTAAGGATCAGAACAAATGCGGAGATGAGGGTAATGGTCATTTATATACTCCTCCTTACGATGTATTCAACATAAAGTAAATATATTTTAAAATGATAAGTTATTATCAACTCGATTATATCACATATTATTAATAAAGTAAAGTTATATTGTATATTTGTTACAAAAGCTATACCAAAAATTTACATACTGACAACATTTTCCTTACTTAATATACATTTGATATATCCTGCCGTATGCACTTGACAAAGTCGCTCTTTTGTAGTATGATATAAACGGCGTTTTTTGCGCGATGAAAAATCAAATGACCTTTTAAGCAGAATATCACCGACAGCTATTTTGTCGGAGATATCTATGACTGAAATTTAAATAAAAGGATAGGATACAAAACATGGATAGCATAATGTATTATATATGTATTCCGTTTGGAATACTTATGAAATGGTGCTGGCAGATAGTAGGCAATTACGGTGTTGCCATAATACTCTTCACCCTTGCCACAAAGCTCGTGCTTCTCCCCTTCTCTGTATGGATACACAAAAACTCCATAAACATGATAAAGATACAGCCTGCCGTTAATTTTCTGAAGGCTGATCACTACGGAGATATGGACACCTTCGCAGACGAGCAGTCAAAGCTCTTCAAAAAAGAAAAATATCACCCGATGCTCTCCCTCATCCCCCTGCTCTTGCAGATACTTCTGCTTTTGGCAGTGGTGGAGATCATATACCACCCTCTGCAATATCTGTTTTCCATCGACACCGAAAGCATACGCGCTGTGGGTGCGCACATAGGCTCTGATCTTGCAAGCTCGTCATATCAGCTTGAGATAATTGAGGCGGTGAAAGCAGGTCTGATCACTAAGGATACAGTTATTGGCGGCGTGTCACAGCAGGCTCTCACAGCGATAGTTGACAATTCCATTGCATTCAATGGCGACCTCTTTGGGCTCAATCTCTCGACAGTTCCCTCAAGCGTATGGGGAATATATATACTCATGCCCGTAATAGCAGGTCTTTCATCCCTTATAATGTGCATAACTCAGAACCTCTCGAACGTTATACAGCATGAGCAAGGTGCATTCAGCAAATACGGACTCACGGTAATATCCGTCGGAATATCCCTCTATCTCGGAATAGGTGTTCCCGCAGGTATTGCCATATATTGGACGGCAAGCAACATCTTCTCCATCATACAGATGTATATCCTCAATTTTGTGATAAACCCCAAAAAATATGTCGACTACGAGCAGCTTGAATTAAGCCGCAAGGCGCTTGCCGACATAGAAAAGCTTGAGGAGGGCAAAAAGAACGATCCCGATTACAAAAAGAACAAGGCGCGCGAAAAGAAGGACTACAAAAAATTCTTCTCCATAGTAAACAAGCACCTTGTGATATACTCCGAAAAGAGCGGATTTTATAAGTATTTTGAAGCTCTTATAGGTGAGCTTCTTAAGCGCTCCAACATAACGGTCCATTACATCACCAACGACCCAAACGATATCATATTTGAAATAGCAAAGACCGAGCCTCGCATCAAGCCATACTACATCGGACTCAAAAAGATGATACCGCTCATGATGAAGCTGGAAGCTGACATAGTTGTCATGACAACTCCAGATCTTGACAAGTTCTATATCAAGCGCTCCATAATGAAAAAGGATATAGAATACATCTATGTTCCCCACGATATGATGAGCATACACATGGGATTCCGTGAGGGCGCGCTTGACGCATTCGACACCATATTCTGCGCAGGTCCTCACGTTGAAGCTGAGGTAAGAACTACCGAAAAGGTATATTCTCTGCCCGAGAAGACCTGCTTCCATTTCGGCTATCCCTTTGCCGACAAGCTGATCGAGGCAGGAGAAAAGGAACGCCGTGAGCATGTAGAGCGGAGTGTTAAGGAAGTATTGATAGCTCCCTCGTGGCAGGAGGACAATCTTCTTGATTCCTGCATAGACACGCTCATAGCGCAATTGTATTGCGACAAGTATCACATAACCGTGCGTCCCCACCCCGAATATGTCAAGAGATATCCGAACCGCATGAATGCTATATGCGAAAAATATTCAAGCATGGTGGGAGAGAAGCTCACATTTGAGCTTGACTTCTCGGCAAACCGCTCTGTCTATTCATCCGATATACTTATCACGGACTGGTCGGGCATTGCGCTGGAATTTACCTTTGCGACAAAGCGTCCTGCACTCTATATAAACACAAAAATGAAGTGCATGAACGAAAATTGGGAGAAGATAGGCATCACCCCATGTGAGATATCGCTTCGCGATACCGTGGGAATATCTCTTGATATGGACAAGCTTTCAGAATGCAGAGAAGCACTTGAAAAGCTGCTGTCAAACGGTGAAGAATACGAAAAGATAATCACGGACACGCTTGCTTCTCACCTTTATAACATAGGCTGTGCCGCAGAGCACGGTTCTGAGTACATTCTCAATTCCCTTGTTGCCAAAAGGAAAGCAAACAAATAACAGAGATTTTATTAACAGACTGTTTCCGAAATTTGAAAACAGTCTGTCTTTTCTTTTCAATATTGTAAACAATAAGCTATCGGCTTGACAATGCGGTACAAATATGATACAATATTATATAACCTATTTTATTATAATGAGAGAAAGGTACATTGACATGAACTTTTTAGGACAGATAGTTCCGATAAAGTGCTACCTCGATCCGTCTGCGGCAAGCATACTTGTAACATCCATAACAGGTATTGCCATCGCTGTCGGCGCTACGGTAGTTATTCTGGTAAGAAAAGCTAAGAAAAAAGTGGCAAAAGCCCTCCACATCGATGAAAACGCAAACAAAGAAGTGGAAGATGACATAGTTATAAACGACACTGACAGTAACAGCTGACTATAATACGTTCAAAAAACACAAAATACACTCTCTTTTCGAACAGAGAGTATATTTTGCGTGTTTTTTGCGCCTATTTGATATCTCAGCGTTCAGAATTACAACAAAAAAATCTTTTTTTGAACATGAAAGGAAAAGAAAAAATGAAAAAAACATTCAGACAGGCGATATGCCTTATGCTCGGTGTAATACTTTCGCTCGGAAGCTTATGCTTGCTTTCATCATGCGGTAAAAATGATGAAAAGATAATCATTTATACAAGCTCCGAGGATTACATCGTTGAATTCATGCAAAAAAAGCTGGATGAAAAATTTCCCGAGCTTGACATCGTAATTGAATACAAGCCCACGGGAGATCACGCCGCCATACTCAAGAGCGCAGGCAAGAACGCAGGCTGTCACATCTCACATGATATCGAATACACATATGCCGAGCAGATCTCGGCAAACGGCACATTTGCCGATCTTAAGGACATAGTTGATTTTGGCGCATATTCCGACGATGTCGTAAGGAGCACTTATTTTGCCCCTGAGATACGCAACGGCGGTGCAGTTATACTCAACATGGAGGTCATAAGAGAAAAAGGTCTTGATGTTCCCACATCCTATGAGGATCTTCTTGATCCCCAATACAAGGGACTTATATCCATGCCAAACCCCAAGGCTTCGGGCACAGGCTACATGTTCCTTCTCTCCCTTATAAACGCGTGGGGCGAGGAAAAGGCATTTGAATATTTTGACAAGCTCTCCGAAAACATCCTCTCCTTTACATCATCAGGCTCAGGTCCTGTAAACGCGCTCGTCGGCAAGGAGGTCGCAGTTGGTCTCGGAATGACCTATACCGCAGCAAAGAAGATAGCTGACGGCGAGGATCTTAAGATAGTATACTTCAATGAGGGTTCTCCCTTCTCGCTTTACGGCATGTCCATCATTTCAGGATATGAAACAAATGAAGCCGTGCTTGAGGTATTCAAATATCTCGTCGGCGATCTTAACAAAGAAAAGAACGAGCTCTTCGGCCCTGAAAAGCTGTATAAGGATCTCGATTTCAAGGTGGAAAATTACCCTGAAAACATAGTATACGCAAATATGGAAAATGACACACCCGAGAGAAAAGAACAGATACTCTCAAAATGGAATCACTGATAATGGAAAATATTAAGCTTAGGATAAAGGATCTTACAAAGACCTATGGTAAAAGATCCGGTACACTCGCTCTCGATCATGTATCATTTGATGTATATGAAGGAGAGTTCCTCTCAATACTCGGTCCGTCAGGATGCGGCAAGACAACGCTCTTGCGCATACTTATAGGGCTTTGCGAGGCAAGCGAGGGCTCTGTTGTGCTCGACGGCACCGACATAACAAATTTTCATCCCTCAAAGCGCTCTATGGGCATAGTTTTTCAAAACTATGCGCTGTTTGAGAACATGACCGTAAAGGAAAACATAACCTATGCCGCCAACATCAAGGCAAAAAAGGACAAAAGCGCCACATCGGCTGAAATATCCGAAAGAGCCGATACGATGATGCAGATGCTGGGCATTCTTGAGCATGCAAACAAATATCCCTCTGCCCTCTCGGGCGGTCAAATGCAGAGAGTTGCCATTGCGCGCACTCTGATACACAATCCAAAGATCATGCTGTTTGACGAGCCTATGAGCGCGCTTGATGTGGCAACGCGCCTCCAACTCAGAGATCTCATAAAGCAGATACAGCGCGATTTTAAAACCACCATGATATATATAACTCACGACCAAGAGGAAGCCTTTGCAATATCAGACCGCATAATCGTGATGGACAATGCAAGAATAGCTCAGATAGACACTCCGAAAAACATAATAAAGCATCCTTCATGCGATTATGTAAAGAGCTTTGTCGTAGACAATCTGAAAAAGAAGATATCCTCTCTTGAGCAGTTCATATCATGCGAAGAGGACTCTGATAATGAATAAGATCAAGCACAAGGCTTCCTTCAGCCTTCCCGTCAAAATAGCCATTGCCCTTATACTTTTATTGTTGGTAGCATATCCGATAATCAGGATGTTCTCTCTTATGACGCCAAAGGATATAAAAGATGTATTCTCATCTCCTCAGTTTCCCGAGGCGCTTAAGAACTCTGTTGTTTTATCGCTTATATCAACAGTCATAGTGATCATACTTTCATACATCCTCTCATATTTCATGGTGAGAGCCAATGTAAAGTGCAAAAAGCTTTTGCACATGCTCATAATTCTCCCCATGCTCATACCCTCCATATCTCACGGTATGGGACTTATAATTCTTTTCGGCGGAAACGGGATCATAAAAAATCTGCTCGGACTGTCGGGCACGATATACGGATCTGTCGGAATTGTTGCAGGCTCTGTTCTGTACGCATTTCCCGTAGCATATATAATGCTTTCCGACGTATTGAAATACGAGGATATGGGTGTATATGAGGCGGCTGATGTGCTTGGAATAAGCAGACCGCGCCAATTTCTGCGCATATCCCTTCCGTATATGAAAAAGCCGCTCATTGCCGCCGCATTCTCGACATTCTCCATGATAGTTACCGATTACGGCGTGCCACTCATGGTAGGCGGCAAGACAAAGACTCTCTCACTTATAATGTACGAGGACGTAATAGGTCAGCTCAACTTTGCAAAGGGCGGAGTGTACGGAGCAGTCCTCCTTATCCCTGCCATCATTGCATTCGTGACCGATATCATAAACAAGGATCGCAAGAGCACCTCCTTCATCCGAAAGGACATATCAAAAAAGCGCCCATTGGCGGACACTGTGGCTACGGTCTTCTGTGTTGCTGTATCCATTCTTGCAGTACTGCCCATAATCTCCTTTGCAGTGCTGGCTTTTGCAAGCTCATATCCCCGCGACATGAGCTTTACCTTAAGCAACGTATTTAATACATTCAGGCGCGGCGGAGATGACTACCTTATAAATTCGCTCGTAATGTCACTTATAACCGCACTTGTGGGCTCTTGCCTTGCGTACATAACGGCATATCTCACACAGCGCATGCGCTCCTCCCTGTCAAATGTTATACACCTTACCGTGCTTACATTCATGGCTATCCCCGGAATAGTGCTCGGTCTTTCATACGCAATGACCTTTTCGGGCAGTGCGATATACGGAACCATGTTTATCCTCATAATGGTCAACACGGCGCATTTTATCTCTTCTCCGTATCTTATGATGTACAATTCCTTTGGCAAGATGAATGAAAATTTAGAGGCTGTCGGAGATACCCTCGGTGTCAGCCGCATACGCATGATAAAGGATGTGTTCATCCCACAGAATATCGGAACGCTTTGCGAAATGTTCTCATACCTGTTTGTCAACTGCATGATGACCATATCGGCAGTATCCTTCCTGTCAAACATTGACACAAAGCCGATATCTCTTATGATAAATCAATTTGAAGCACAAACGCAATACGAATGCGCGGCTGTGGTATCACTGCTCATTCTTGTATGCAATATACTCATGAAGCTTATAGTGGGCGGCATCAAGCACGCGGCAGACAAAAAAAGCAGAAAGGCAATATAAAAAATGAAGCTTACAAAAAAACAATTTGATATACTCGTATGCCTTGAAGGCAAAACAGTGGCTGTTTCACAGCGTGAGATAGCCACCGAAACAGGCATATCCGTCGGAAGCGTGAACAAGGCTGTCGGTGAGATGAACGAGCTTGGATACATATCTAACGGAATGATAACAGATGCAGGCAAGGAAGCACTTGAGCCGTACAGAGTCAAGCGCGCCGTATTCATGGCGGCAGGATTTGGCTCAAGACTCGTGCCCATCACCCTTAACACGCCAAAGCCGCTTGTCAGAGTCAAGGGCAAGAGGATAATAGATTCCCTACTCGATGCGGTAGTGGCTGCAGGCATATCCGAAATATATATCGTACGCGGTTATTTGAGCGAGCAGTTCGACCAGCTTATCAAAAAATATCCGCAGATAGTTTTTATTGACAACCCCGTATACAATGAGACCAACAACATTTCATCTGCATATTTCGCACGTCATCTTCTTTCGGGAAGCTACGTTTTTGAGGCAGATCTTCTTTTATACAATCCAAAGCTCATAACAAAATATCAGTATTCCTCAAACTATCTCGGTGTTTACACCGAAAGGACCGAGGATTGGTGCTTTGAAGCCGATCAGAACGGCATCATAAAGAAGCTCTCGATAGGCGGATGCAACTGCTACCACATGTTCGGTATCTCTTATTGGACCGAGGAGGACGGATGCAAGCTTGCTTCCCACCTTGAGCATGTTTACAACGAGGTCCCCGGCGGCAAGGAAAGATATTGGGATCAGGTGACATTTGACTATCATTTGAGTGAATACAAGATCAGTGTACGCCCCTGCACATTTTCAGATATCGTTGAGATAGATACCTTCAACGAGCTAAAGGCTATCGACTCAAATTATGCAATGTAAAAAACACCTCCGAAAAGCAATGCTTTTCGGAGGTGTTTTATTTAGTTTTCAACAGAAATTACGTAATCGTATATAGGCTGTCCGCCGGGGAGCATTGCGACCTCGCATGCACCTCCGACCTTATTGGATATGATCTCTGCAGCCGCCTCAGCGTCTGCATCGCTGACATTCTCGCCGTAGAATACAGTTACAAATGAAGCGCCCGTCATACCTCGGGAGAGCTGCTTTATGCAAGCCTCCTTGGTATCAGTTACACATGCGATCTTGTTCTCAACAAGTCCGAGGAACTGACCCTTCTTTATATTAAAGCGATCTATCTGAGTATCTCTTACAGCATATGTGACTGACATGGATGTCACCATCTCATATGCGTTTTTCATATCTCTTGTATTTTCCGATGCATCAGCCTCGGGATTGAATGCGATCATGGCGCTCATGCCCTGCGGAACTGACTCTGTCGGGAGAACTATCACCTTTCTCTCGGTAACTATCTCAGACGCCTGCTTTGCGACCATGCTTATATTCTTATTGTTCGGAAGGATGTAAACATATTCCGAGGGAGTCTTAAGTACAGCGTCTATTATATCCTGTGTGCTGGGGTTCATGGTCTGTCCGCCCTCAATGAGAGTATCGACACCGATATCGCGGAACATATTTCCAATGCCCTCACCCATGCAAACACTTACAAAGCCGTATTTCTTTTCTATCTTGATCTCTTTTTTCTCGTTGCCTTCCTTAGCCGCTCCGCCTGTAAGATTTGTATGCTGATTTCTCATGTTTTCAATCTTAACGGATGCAAGGCTTCCGAATTCGATGGCATGTGTAAGCACCGCGCCCGGGTCATTTGTATGTATGTGGAGCTTGATGATGCTCTCATCATCAACAAACACGGCACTGTCGCCTATGCTCTTTATAAATTCATAAAGCTCGCCCGATGTATCCTCACCAAGGTACTTTTCATTTTTGTCAATGATGCATTCGGTGCAATATCCAAACTCAATGGATCCCGTGTCGAAATCCGAGAAATTTACGCCCTCGCTGACAGTGGGAGCTGTGTTAGTAACAGCAGGTGACTCGATCGACTCAACAGGAGATCCCTCAAATGCAGATCTCATACCCTTGATAACAAGAGTAAATCCGTATCCGCCTGCGTCTACAACGCCTGCCTGCTTGAGCACGGGGAGCATCTCGGGAGTCTTGTTCAATGTATCGACCGCGCTGTTTTCAACAGTCAGGAGCAATTCTGACATGGAAATGTCGGGATTGGCATCAAATGCCTTTCTTGCATCCTCCGAGCACACTCTCATTACTGTGAGCATAGTTCCCTCTGTGGGCTTCATTACTGCTCTGTAAGCCTCAACAGTACCTCTTTCAAGAGCCTTGACAAGATCTTCAGCTCCTGCCTCATCCATACCCTTGAGTGCCTTGCCTATTCCTCTGAAGAACAGAGAAAGTATCGCGCCCGAGTTACCTCTCGCGCTTCTGAGCATAAAGCCTGCAACCTTTTCGGCTACCTCGCCGACAGGCAATGAACCGTCAGCCTTTCCGACCGTGCTCATGGTAAGGCTCATATTAGTTCCCGTATCTCCGTCAGGCACGGGGAATACGTTGAGATTATTTGTATCTTCTTTGTTGTTACCGAGATTATTAGCTGCGGATATTATCATATCGCAATACAATTTTCCCGTAATAAGCATATTAAACTCCGATCCGCCGCCACATGCGGCAAGTAATATTTGCCCTGAAGCCTTTTTTATCTCTCAGTTCCGAGATAGAAAAGAGCAAGCGTACCGGGACCAGAATGTGAGCCGATAACAGGACCTGTATAATCAATGAAAATATCTGTGATTCCAAATTCCTCTGTCACCATATCCGCAAGAAGCTTTGCATCGTCATAGCAGTCGCCGTGACATATATATATGGTCTGGGATTTCGGGTCGATAGCGTTCTCCTTCATTTTTTCAACGAGAGCTGCAATTGCCGCACGTCTTCCTCTTACCTTTGTAACATTGATGAGGCGACCCTCATTGTCAACATGCATAACAGGCTTGAATGAAAGCATAGTGCCGACGATAGCGGTAGCAGCAGAGATGCGTCCGCCTCTCTTTAAGAAAAACAGATCGTCCACAGTGAACCAATGGCAAAGGTGGAGCTTGTTCTGCTCTACAAATTCTGCCACTTCATCAATAGTTGCGCCCTCTGCCTTTTTTCTGCATGCAAGAGTTACGAGAAGTCCCTGTCCGAGCGATGCGCAAAGAGTATCAACAGCGATTATCTTTCTGTCGGGATACTTTTCGGAAAGCTCTGATGCGGCATTCTTCCCTGACATGAATGTAGCAGAAAGTGCCGAGGAAAATCCGAGATACAGAACATCCTTGCCCGATGCAAGCTCGGACTCGAACGCCTCTGCAAATCTATCCATATTCGCCGCAGCAGTCTTAATGCTCTGCTTCTGGCGCAAAAGAGCGTATACCTCCTTAGGATCGATCTCGTTATTAAGTATGCATCCCTTTTCCTCGATATTGAGTTCAAGCGGAACTACCTTAAGTCCGAATTCCGCGATCTTATCAGTTGAAAGGTCGCATGACGAGTCGGTAAAAATTACATATTCAGTCATAATGATCTCCATTCTTTATGGCAGATGCATATTTGCAAATGCCGATATTTTTAAGATGAAAGTCCGCAAAAAGCATATAAAATGCGCTGTATTGCCCACCGCACATGTTGGTATTCACATTCCGTTCAAGGGCTGTTAACGCAGAATTGTATACTTGAACAACAATAAATGGCACACGGGCTTTATCCCTTATATCCTCAAATTATTATACATTATTTTGGGTGATTTGTCAATATTTATTCGTCAATAATATTTTATTTTTGCGTCAATTAAGTATTTGGAGCACCTATTCATTGACAAAACGGCATTAATATGTTAGAATATATGTATATAAAAACAGCAAAGAAGACAGATGAAATGACACTTATAATAGCAGAAAAGCCAAGCCTTGCACGAAATATCGTTGCGGGCATCGGACCTATGCAAAAGAAAAACGGATATTATGAAGGGTGCGGATATTTAGTCACATGGGCTTTCGGACACCTTTTTTCGCTGTGCGACATTGAGGATTACACAGGCATGAGCGGAAAATGGAGCATGGAGGGTCTTCCCTGCTTTCCCGAGGAATTCAAATTCAAGATGAAGCTGCAGGCAGACAAAAAGGTGGATGCAGGCGTTGAAAGGCAGTTTAATACCATAAAATATCTCTGCTGTCGCGACGATGTGGATACTATCGTAAATGCAGGCGACTCTGATCGCGAGGGTGAGATAATAGTGCGCATATGTGTGCAAAAGACAGGCGCGCTTGATATGGGAAAAAGCTTTTTGAGGCTTTGGCTCCCCGACCAGACTCCAGAGACCGTAAGAAGCGCACTGTCGGAAATGAAAAGTGAATGTGAATACGACCGCTTGGCAGACGAGGGATTTGCGCGCACATATATCGATTGGCTGTATGGTGTCAACCTCACACGCTATGCGACATTAAAGACAGGAACTCTTTTGCGTGTCGGCAGAGTTATCGTGCCTATAGTCAAGGCTATATATGACCGCGATATGGAAATAAGAAATTTCATACCCGACAAGTATTACGGCATAGCCTCAAAGGAGCTGACAGACGGCGAGGAGATAGAACTCGTATCAAAGAAAAAATTTGAAAAAGAAAAGCTGTATCAGGCAAAAGAGGAATGCGCAAGATACAATGCATGCGAAGCGCGTGTATCATCGGTAAAGACAAAAAAAGAGGTCGTAAATCCGCCAAAGCTCTTTTCCCTTTCAAAGCTGCAGAGCTTGCTTGGTAAAAAATACAAGATGTCCATGCAGGAAAGCCTTGCCACCGTGCAAAAGCTGTATGAGGACGGATATCTTACATATCCGCGTACCAACTCCGAATACCTTGCCACCGCCGAAAAGGAAAAGATCAAAAAGATAATTTCAAATATAAGGGGCATGGGATATCCGACGATATTCAAGGATAAAAAGACCATATTTGACGACTCAAAGATAGAGAGCCACAGTGCGCTCACCCCGACATACAAGATACCGAGCAAGGACAAGCTGTCCGAGCGCGAGATGCAGGTATATCAGACCGTTTTCCGCAGATTTGTTGCAGTATTTTGTGAGGAGGACTGCCTTGTAAGCAAAACAGAGATCACCATAGATGTGGGCGGGCTTGAGCAATTCACGCTCAAGGGCATTACCGTCCTGACAAGAGGATTTCTGAAATACGACGACAGCGACAAAAAAGACAAGATCCTGCCGCCACTGAAGCGCGGCGATCTTGTAAACATTGATTTCAAGCCCGTTGAGAAGCAGACCAGCCCACCGAGGCACTACACGATAGAAACGCTCAACAATTATCTGAAAAATCCATTCAGAAAAGACAAGGCTCAAAATCAAAAGACAGATGACAAGCCCACCGATGATCTCATAGGAAACGAGACCGACAGCGATGACGAGGAATACCGCGCTATATTTGAGGGTCTGGAGCTTGGCACGGAGGCTACGAGAACAGGCATCATTGACAACGCAAGGCGCTCTAAATACATAGATCTCAAAAAAGATGTGTACACGATACTGCCCGAGGGCGAATATCTGATAGAACAGCTCTCACGCATGGGCATATCCATGGACAAGTACAAAACAAGTGAGCTCGGTCAGGCGCTCAAAAAGGTATACCGCGGAGAGATGGGGGTATACGACAGCGTTCATATGGCGCAAAATGAGATAAATGAAGTATTTTCATATACAAAGGCAGATATTGAAGACGACACCGACACGGGATTTTACGGTGATGTCGTCGGCAAGTGCCCTATATGCAACAAGGATGTGGTCAAAGGAAAATACAGCTACGGCTGCCTTGGCTACCGTGAGGGATGTAATTTTAAGATCAGCCTTTGCATTTGCAAGCGCAATATATCCATAGCAAATGCAAGAATGCTTTTAAGCGAGGGCAAAACATCGCAGATACGAAATTTCATTTCAAAAAACGGCAAGCCCTTCTCTGCCTCTCTTGTTTTGCGTGACGGACGCGCGGAATTTGACTTTTCCGCAAAATAAGCAAATGAAAAGCAGATGAAGAATTCCCGACAGATCAATCGATCTGTCGGGAATTCTTCAGTTTATATCCCTCTCTATATCGAAGGATATGCAAAATTAAGCTTTTAAGCGTTCCGAGCGATCTATTCAGCAATGATCTCAACTATCTCTCTTATCTTGTCGTTTTCACTGCTTCTGTATACAACATTCATATGATCGCCAACATTTGTAAGTACAATGCTCTCAATATCCGCAACGCGACATTTATATGTGTAGCCGTCGTCGCCGCTGATATAATAATAGGTATTGCCGTCTATAACTGCATCAGTTATTCTCGTTACATTAAACTCAGCCCTTGCATCATCGCTGTTGCCTATGTCCGGTCCATTGCCAATACCCTTATCCGACAAAAGCTTTTTATACGCCTTCATAACATCGCCGCGCGTAGAGCCCGTGGCAACGAGATTGACATTTTCAACATTTACAAGAGCATACAGCTTTACATATCCGCCGTCGTCCTTCAAGACCATGATATAGGTAGCTGTTCCCGACACATTGATAAGCGACGGGAAGGACGCCTTGTATCCCATGTTCTGTACCTGACCCTCGGCTGATTTCATCGCACTATATTCCTCAGCGCCCACAACGGGATAATACTTATATTCGCCCGTGCGCGCATTACTGATTATAAAACCGATATTGGACTCATCATTCGTTACAGAGGTAACGCCTGTAAAATACCACACATCGTCACCTATCACGATATATCCGTAATCGTCCGTGGTCTGCTTACAGCCCTTATTTCCAATAACTGAATTTATATATCCGCCCGAGAGCATGCCATGCCAATTGTATTTTTCCTCGGCAAGATCGCCCGAAAATACCGCGTCTACCCAAGACGGCACATCGGACAGCGCATATATACTGCTGTCACCGCTTACGGGATCGAATATGATGACTTCATTTACGTCCATAGCGCCGAAGAGTCCCGCATTTGCCGAAACACAGGATACGATATAATAGGGGTTGCCCTCCTCGTCTATCTCAAAGCTGATAAAATCAAATATCTTTGTCGGATGATCAAATCTGAGCTTTCTTATCAGATTTTCGCCAAAATATGCCGATTCGACATATTTTAAGGGCTTATCAAGGCTTACATATTCTCCGTCGTTCTCCACAGGGTCCACAAGAACATATCCGGGTATGCCGCTATCCTTATTATTGAGCCACTTGAAAAATCCTGCATATTCAAGATTTGACACCTTTTTGGGAGTTCCGCCGTAATTTATCTGCGTGTATCTTTCGCTCACCTCATACTGCGACACTACATCCGAAAGCTTACCGAGGGTCCTGTTGCCGAATATCTTGGCAGATTCACTGTCCATAAGTGCGATATTCGTGACATCGCTTGTTTCCTTCATATCCTCTTCAAACACAGCATCCTTGACTTCTATAACGCTTGCATATTTCTCTGCATTGAACATCTCAGATGAAGCAATTCCGCACAGTATAGCTATTGCCGCAGGTGCGATAACTATGATGGCAGGCACCATATTCAGGCTTATGTTTGCAGAATTATTGGTCTTGCCATTCTTTTTAGTCTGAGCTTTTTTTGCTTTAAACAAAAACGGCGCAAGATAAAATGCAAATGCCACCGTAAGGTATACCCAGAACAGAGGCGAATGAACATTTACGGGCGGAAGGATAAGATAATACAATCCTCCGCTTAAAAGCGTTCCGCCAACGACGGATATAATGATCTTTGTGATCAAATTCTTTTTTTCCATATATTATTACCTCCATATTTCATTTAACAATATTTTACCATACAAAGAAAAAAATTGCAACGCTTTTCTAATATAATTAGAAAAAATCCCGTCGGGGCAAGCCCCGACGGGATTAGTTAAAGATTAAGATACTGTATTAAAAACGAAGCGATCGCGCCTGCTATAACGCTTGCGGCATAGCTCACGGTTTTTATAAGTATCTCGGCAGGACGCCGCTCTATCCGCTTAAGGCGCCTGCGGCTCTCACTGCAGATGATCTCCTGATTTTCAACCATAGGCTCAAGCTTTCGGGTGCATTTTTCAAGGTCCTCTATCTTGTCCTCGTGCCGCTCAAGCACCTCATTAGTTCTGCGGTGTCTTTCATCACAAAGCTCTTTGTTGAATGATTCCATATTTTTCTCCTCCATTTACGGTATCTGTGACGTCACATCCCGGAAGGACCTGCAAAATATCAGATATTGTCTGCGCTCTCATCCAAAAACTTCTTTTGTTCAGCTTCAAGATACTGAGCTGTTTTCATATCCTGTATTTCAGACTGCTCAAGCACAAGGGCAAATTTGCGTCTGACCTTGACCCACTCACCGCGCTTTATCATACAGTTTTTTCCGTTTACAGCAACGTAAACATCATCCTTGTATCTGTCATTATCGCGGAAAAGCTTTACGCTCACATATTCGTTAAGATAGTCCTCGTCCTTTGCGCGCTTCATAAGCGCATCGTCCGCCGCCTTTTTTTCCTTTTGTCTGAAATAGGCACATTCGGCTTCCTTTTTTGCAAGCTTTTCCTCGTATTCAGCCTTGAGCGCATTGAGCGCATCCTTATATTTCATATCGTTTTCCATAAGATCCTTCCTTTCGATGATCGGTTATTTATTTTTTATTGCATGCTGTCAGTCATTTGCGGATGAGGCAGTTTCTATTCTGATCATAAATGCCTCGCAAAGACGCATACTTACCTTATTTGCCTTCCAGCCGACAGTGGCTCTCTGATTTAAGGGATCGTTTGCGCCCGATGAGCCAAGCTGCTTTACTATATGCTCAAGTCCGCCGCCCTCTACCGATGTCGTGCCGTATGCATTGTCGCCAAATACGACAGTTGCATATACCTTGCATCCGTCCTTGCCTGCATCGGCAGGATATATGGGCGTGCCTGCAGGCGCGCTTATATTAGCTTCATTCTCCTTGCTCTCATCGGTATATATGTACATTACCTGTGAGGAATTAGAGCCAACAAAGTATCTCTCTCCGTTTATAAATACCCACCTGTTTGCAAGAGTGTTGGTCTTTACATCAGACCTTGCCGTAAACTGGATGACATTGGAATTTGTCACCTGCGATGTAAGCGAGAGAGGATCCTTTGAAAGCGGAGTGGGCGTAAACACCTTTGCCTCGGTGCTTTCTATAAATCTTACGCCCTCGATCTTTCCTATCTCGCCTTCAAAAATATTGTCATTTGCCGCATACTGATTGGGAAATTTCCAATTGGGATCGCTCATGAGATCATACGCGCAATCGGGGTGGATTATCGCAATGTATGAGCCATTTATCTTCTCGGCATTCTGATTTTTTAAAAATCTGACCGCGCGTCTTATCGCATTTACGGTAAGATAGCAATTGTCCTTCTCGTCAGCCTGATTTCCAGCGACAAGATATCTTGCACTCACCTGCCCTTCACCATACTGCACGTTAGTGCCACCGCAGACCACCTCGCGCGTGATCGCATCAAGCGTTCTGCCTGCCTGTGCGCCAAGCAGCTTCGTTGCCATGACAAGATCGTTGTCTATGGCAGTCATAAGCAGCATATCGCTAAGCTCCACATATCCGCCGTACTGCGCAAGCGTAGCATTGACCACGCTCATGTCTATCTTCTGACCTGTAGGTGTAACGCCCTCCTTGATCTCATCCGTCAAGGTGGGCAACGGATCGTACTTGCGAAACTGTATGGTCTTGCCGCTTCCGCGAGGTATCCTCACCTTCTGCGCAAATCTGTCAAATACCAGTGCAGGCTCTGCGTTATCTATAAGATAATCGCTGTAATAGGTCTTCATCTGCTCACTGAGCCCCATTCCCTCCGCATAAGGTGTATTTACACCGCTCTGAGCGTCCGTCATACCTTCGGTGGTATGGACGTTTTCAGATGCACCGAAAAGCGAAAGGTCGATTTTTGTAGCTTTAATGTTCATATCTTACTCATTCTCCTGTAATTTATTTTAAATTGATCATCTCTCCGCTTGCCGCACGGCGTGCAACAAGCGCACGTTCCTCACGTGTCATTTCGGAAACACGCTTTCCCGAGCCTACAGCCCCCTTTACGGTGCCGTTTTCCGACACTCTCTGCCGTCTGCTCCTTATCTTTTGCAAAAGCTCCCTTTCGGCGCTCTCGCGTATCTCCTTTTCACGGGATGCAAGGCTGTCGGCTGCATTCTTCACCGCTTCGGCTCTCGCCCGGGCTATATCCGCCTCAAAAAAGCTCTTATATATTCCACATGTGAGTCTTAAATAGTCCTCACGCATGATCTCCCTGCATTCCTCATCGCCGATATCGCATATTTCCATATCGCTATCAGTATCTGTATTGTTATTGCTATCCGCGTCGCACGCATCGGGCATGCCGCATCCGTCATTTAAAATATCTTCTGTCATAAACATCTCCTATCATGGCTTATCTTAGCTTTATATATCCGCTCTTTTCGGCAGCTTTTTCAGTATATGTGAGTCCCATATGCCGTTTTTTACTGATACCTGATCGGGATATGACTCACTTATCTGAAGGATACCTATGCAAGCCATTCTGAAGGCTTCGGTATCGGAGGTGCGGCAGCTTATGCTTGCATGTCCGCGCTCTAATCGCCTTACCTCGATATCATTCGGATACCTATTATACAGATATCCGAGCAACGTGTAAAATATCGCCGACACCGCGGCACATACGACCGTCTGACCGCCTTCTTTATAAGTGGAGTGTCCGCATATCTCAAGAGATATCACTTCCTCCCCTTCTTTTTTGAAATCCACGCTTATCATATATCAGATCTCCATTCCGCCGCGGTGCGGCACAAGCAGTGCTTTATATACATATATCATAGGCTACTCACCCTTAGTGCTCTCAAATATCGCGCTCTTAAGTCCGCCAAGCCCCTCATAATCGACAAGGGTCAGCAAGAGCTTTGTCTGCTCAAGATTTTCGCTCTTGAACGCTCCGCATCTGTAAAGCTCAAGCGCAAATTCGTTGAGCTCCTTGCGCTCGTTATAGGTCTTTTTATGTGTATCTATGCTTATGTCAAAGCATGGGCAGTATCCGTCGTCGCGGCGTCTTATATTGTCCGCCTTGAAATACTCATAGCTGTAACCGTTATCCCCCGCAATGCGGAACACCCTTTCTTCGGTATAGAACTGTCTTATCAGCTCAAGCGTCAATTCCCATATCTTTACACACGCGCGGCAGGAATTTTCAATGCCGTCGCGTGAGAATTTGGCATTTGCACTCTGAAGCATGCTTATAGCCGATGCCGCGCTGACATTTCCGTTCGTCCTTCCGACAGACACATCGTGACAGCCTGTTATTTCCTTAAGCTCGTCTATCTTCATCTGCATGATATCCACAACGCTTGCATCCATGCTTCCCGTATCTATGCGCTTAAGCTTCTCTTCGTCGATATCCCCCTCGACCTCAACTATCTGCTTGCTTGTGTCCTGAAAATCCCCGATATTAACGCCAAGGCTCTTTTTTGCCCAAAACCTCACATTTGAGGCAAGGTCGGAATAGTTCTCAATGTTCTTGTCCAGCCTGTCAATGTATTCCTCGCATTTTCTGCCGAGCGCTATCAAGCCAAATCCGCATACACTTCCGTCGCACGGATACATGGCATCAAAAACCACAGGATATCTCCCGTGACTGTACCATCCGTCAATGCAAGCCTCATCATCCTCAGAGGAATATATGACCCCGTACTCGCAGAGCTTGCAAAAATGCAGTATGCTGTGCCCGTCAACATATTTTTTATAATACCAATCCACAACGGCGCACTTACCGTCGCGCATGCCATCAGATCCGTATATGCAGGATGTGAGATCGCCGTATATGCCTATTTGGTCATCAATATCAAGATTAGGATATTTTTCCTTCAGCTTGTCCTTGTCCTCCAAGGCGCAGATAAACAGGTCCTTTGAGTCCTCAATGTCCTCAACACCAAACTCCCAGAATATGTTGTCGATATTTATCTTAGTTATGCTCAC
Organism: uncultured Clostridium sp.; assembly: GCA_964629615.1. Lineage (GTDB taxonomy): Bacteria > Bacillota > Clostridia > Oscillospirales > CAG-272 > SVTX01. The sequence goes on from CAZVUD010000001.1 coordinate 119,667, forward strand.
ATCTCCAAGCCCGTCGCACATGTCGTTGTCCCAGAATACTCCGTACACTGCTGTGCCGTATCTTATCTTATTCCATGCGTTATCGCTGTATATCTGCTCAAATCCGCTCCTTGAATTGATCACGGGAATTATCCTGCCAAGCACCGCTGCCGCCTCCGCATCTCTTTCCTCACGCGGCAGACATACGCAGGTGGGCATATTATCGGCAATATCCGCGTGCTTATTTAAGATACTGTTGTGCAGCCACGATGAGCCCTTGCCTGAAAGATATCTTTCATTCCAATAATATCTCTCGCTCTTTATCCTGTTTGTAAGCTCGGTCTTGGAATAAATATACTTCTTCAGCGTCTGTATTCCGTATATAGGATCCGGAGCTTTGATCCTGATCTTCTCCTTACTCATAGTATGATATTTTCCTTTCTTATCTGCGGTATGATGTAGATCCGTACCGCTCTGCTTCGATCGCAGGTGCGCGTACGGTCATGCCCACCTCTCTTTTTGGGGCTTTCATGGGATTTTCCATACACACATACCGAAATTCGTCATATATATGGTCCTCACCCTTTGTATTTACGTCCTCAACGTCTACCGTATCATATACAAGTGACGGAAAGGTGCGTATAAAGTTTCTGCAGCTTGAGAAAACATAGAATGACGGTCGTCCGTCAGGCAGAAATGCAAGTCGATTGTGTACCTGTTGCTTACCTGCAATTCGTGAATTGTCGCCCCTGTCAAAATAAACGCCTCGCTTCTCCATGATCTCGCCGATGCTCTCACCCCCGTTTTTCTGAAATATTGCGGGGTCGGCGACACCTCGGATATGGCGCATTGACAGATTGGGATCCTCAGATTCTATCCTTCTTATCTCGTTTGCTATTCTGCCTGCATCCCATCTCACACCCTCATCAGCCACACCGTCGCATCCGTAAAGCTCGCGTATGCGATACAGCTTGCCCTCTCTGTCACAGGCATACCAGCCGACCGAAAAGGGCTTTGTATATCCCCAGTCAAAGCCGCGGTATACCTGCCAATCGCGCGGTATCAGAAATGGTCTTATAACATGCGTATATATTCCGTCCAGATATCCGTCGGGATTATCTCTCCACTCTGAAAACACCTGCCCTGAGAAGCTGTTCCAATCTCCGTAAAGCAGAGCTGCACGCTCCTTTTGCGGAAGTGCCGCAAGACGTGTGAGATATCCCGGGTCGTTCTTCATAAGTATTTCGTTGTCGAATATGGTAGAGGGGACGAATATACGCGATCTTCTGCGCGTCTCCTCGTGCCCGTCGGGAAACATTATCTTTACCATTTCCCATATCGTTGTGAGAGGGGGCGCAGGTGTGATAAACCTGTCCTTGACCCACCCATGACCGATACCGCCCGGATTTGCCTGCGCCCTTATGTAACAGCGCGTGTTTGCGCCGTTGGGTCTGTTTCGTGAAAACAGATAACTGTATTCATCAAAGGTAAACTGTGTCAGCTCGTCAAAATCTATGAAATCATACCGCTTTCCCTGATAGTTATATTTATCCGCAGGATGGGCAAGAGATCCGAAATATATCTTAGCTCCCGACGGAAATCTCCATACATGCTTTGACTCATTATACACGGCATCGGGATTTGCGGGGAGATATATCTCGTGTGAGCGGTCTATAAGCTCGGAGAGCTGCGGATATGTCTTTCTTAGTATCAGCCCCCTGTAATGCGGAATGTCTATCTGGCGCAGAGCTTCTGCAAGCGCGCAATCGCTCTTGCCTCCGCCTGCCGCACCGCCGTAAAGCGCTTCGTCCTCCAGACGCGACATAAATTCCCGTTGCTTTTTTTGCGGACGCCATATATATCTTTTGCTCATATCCCTGCCGCTTTTGCCTGTATGCTTCATGGGTATGCCGCGATCACTCCGTGTCTTCATACTCACCTATCCTATCTGCATCAGGTATATCCACCTCACACACAGCTTCCACCGATGTGCCGTCGGGCTTGTCTGACCACCTGTCGGGTTGCCTGTTTTTGAGCCAGAATGAAGTAGCTCTCACATCCGCAGGTATGTAATTCTCGTCCTCACCGACGCAAAGCTCCTCATATTCCCTGAGCTTTTTACCCGTATCGGGGTCGTAATCCACACGCTTGAGCTTATACGTCTTGTTGACCTTGACGCTGTATCCGCATGCCTTCTTATATAAAGCATCTATCACGGCATAATCAGCACCTGCGCGCCCGAGCTTCAGGGCGTCCGAAAATTCCTTGTGTGTTGCCTTCCAGCGTTTGAATGTCGCATGTGATATACCCGAATCGATCGCGATATCCTTATCCGAATACCCATCCTCCGCCATGCGCCTCAGATATTCTGCGCCGCGCTCCTCCATGAAGCTCTCATATTTCGTTTTCCTCATTCTCTGATAGATCAGACGTATCAATTCCGACAGACACATGATAGCAGTCGCCGCCGTCAGTCACTCTTATATGCATAAGCGGATCATTTATCCTGTCCGACAGCTCTTGCTTGTTTATTACGCACTCTCCTTCTGAAAATGCAAACGTAAGCAGGGCTTTGAGCATCATGACCGTCTCATTTAGTCCCTCACATCTTTCCTTATACTCTCTTATAACTCCGTTTCGCTCGCGGAGCATATCACAAAGCCTGTTCGATCTTGACACCGCTGTATTTCCTTTCATAATAGTTATCCATCATAATTTTAAACGGACATTCCTTCCATTTCGTCGGGTGGGCGCAATATCCGTAAATTATTTCTCTCTTAGCCTTTTTGTCAGGAAAAGCAAATCTCGTACACTCACAGCATACGCGTCTTTCCCTTCCAACCTCTTTCACATATGGACAAGTTCCTCTGAATGCCATTTAAAATTCCTTTCTATGCCATTTGGCTGATCTATATTATTGTTAAGTTTTCTAAACTCTGTGTTCAAAAAAATATACCGGTCTATTCTCCAAAAACACGGTCTGCAACTTAACTGTGAATATTATAGCACATTTGTTCTATAATGTCAAGCAAAAGTAAAGTTTTCTGAACTTTTTTGTTTTTCCTTATTGACAAAAGGGTTTTTGTGTGTTAAAATCAAAATATAAGAACAAAAGTTCTATTAATAAATTGTGAACAGGATGAAAAAGGGATATTATGGATGATCGCACATTTTCAAAAAGACTCGCATCTCGACTGCATGAGCTCAACATGTCGCAGGCAGAGCTGTCAAGACAGACCGGGATCTCAAAGGCACGCATAAGCCAATATATGCACGGAGCCTACAAGCCGTCAGGGGATGCCACGGTCAAGCTTGCAAAAGCTCTCATGTGCTCAGAGGAATATCTGCTTTGCTACACGCATGAAGCAGATACGCAGTCTGACGGGCGGCGACTCAAGATACTTGGCGAGGTCAGATGCGGTCTGCCTGCCTTGGCTGAAGAGATATATGACGGTGAGATCATAACAGACAGATATATAGACGCCGACTTCTGCCTCAGAGCCAAGGGAGACAGCATGACAGACGCACGCATATGCGACGGCGATATAGTTTACATCAAGCGCACCGACAGCGTCTGTAACGGTGACATCGCAGTTATCATAATCGACGGTGAAACTACCCTCAAGCGCGTGTATTTCTACCCCGACTCCCATAAGCTTATACTCATCCCCGAAAATAAAAATTACAAGCCCCTCACCTACTCGGGCGAGGAGCTTGCAAACGTGCGCATACTCGGAAAAGCAGTAGCCTTTACCTCAAAGCTTCTGTAACAGCAATTCAGATATAAAATCACACACTACATCATCTGCATGCGCCATTGTAACCTCACCTATATTGCATATCGCGGCAAATCTCTCGATCTTGTCGCGATCTCTGCATATACCTGCATAATATCGGTACAGATTTCCTTCCCTATTACAAATTTTAAGCCCCCAGATGCCGTCCGCTTCCTTTTCAGCGGAAAAAATCAGTATGTCCATGTGATCTTACCAATATATCATTTTCCTTTCGATGGATTTATACATATATTATAGCACTGATCCTGACGGCGGAATTTTTACTGAAAAATGTCTGAAGCTACCTGTCCACAGCATATTGACAACAAAAATCGCAAGCTTTGCCATATGCATCACAAACATACGTTAGTTTTAAATGCTTTTTCCTGCTCGATCTGACAATATTTTTTATATTAATACAGAGTTTTTGTGCTTTAGATTTGAAGAAATAATGAATTTTTAACATTTCTATTATGAACAAAAGTGTAAAAATACACATCATTATCCACGTCAAGGCAAATTTTCGGCTTGAAAATTTGTTGAACATATGAATATTCTGTGTACACAGCAAAAAGCTTTGGTATTTTTCGATCCGAGACAGGTAAAATGTGAATTTTCTTTAAATTTTTATTTTTATTGAATATTTGTATTGACAAGTTTCTTCTTTTATGATATAATTCAAACTCGGTACGGCTTATTTTAAAAAGTCGGCTCTCTACCGCGCAAAATCTGATATAGCGCGGTCGTAATTAAGTCCATAGGGAGGTAAAAAACATGGCATTCAATAATTATGAAACACTTTTCATCGTTGATGTAACAGCAGGCGAGGAAGCTGCAAAGGCTACCGTTGATAAGTTCACAACCTTGATTAGCGAAAACGGTGAGATCATTGATATCGCTAACTGGGGCAAAAAGCGTCTTGCTTACCTCATCAATGATATGAGCGAAGGTGTTTACACTGTAGTAACCTACAAGGCAGATCCTTCTTTCATCTCTGAGCTTGAGCGTCTTATGAACATTGATGAATCCGTAATGCGTTCGCTTACTCTTAAGCTTGAGCACGAGCCTACATTCAAGGCTGAAGTTGAAGCTGAAGTAGCTAATGAAGAAGTAGTTGCTGAAGAAACAGTTGCTGAAGTTGAAACAACAGACGCAGAGTAATTCAGTACATTCGGAGGGCATCGTATGGCAAACTTCAATTTAAATAAGGTCATCCTCGGCGGTAGACTTACTGCCGACCCCGAACTCAAAACAACTCAGAGCGGCATCTCGGTAGTGTCCTTCACTATCGCAGTAAACCGCAGATACACAAAGGACTCCGGTCAGCAGAGCGAATCCGATTTCTTTAACGTAACAGCATGGAGACAGACTGCAGAGTTTGTTTCACGTTACTTCAGAAAGGGTTCTTCCATCTGCATCGTCGGAAACATCCAGAACAGAAACTGGACAGATCAGGACGGACAGAAGCATTATAGAACGGACATCGTTGCTGATGAAGTAATGTTTGTTGACTCAAGATCCGATTCCCCCGTAGCTCCCGATGCATTCGGTCAGTCTGCGGCGCCCGCATTCTCTTCACCTGCAGGTTCAGCTCCTAAATTTGAAGAGATAAAAACAGATGACGATCTCCCGTTCTGAGATCGTTGTATAACAATTTTACAGGAGGATTTGAAAGATGGATAGAAATGAAACTCGTGCACAAAGACCTGTTGTTCGCAAGAGAAGAAAAGTTTGTATCTTCTGTGCAGACAAGGTAGCATACATTGATTACAAGGATAGCGCAAAGCTCAGAAAGTTTATCAGCGAGCGCGGCAAGATCCTTCCCAGAAGAATTTCCGGTACATGCGCACTTCACCAGCGTGAGCTTAACACAGCTATCAAGCGCGCTCGTCAGGCAGCTCTTCTCCCCTATATTGCTGATTGATCATATTGCAATAATAAATAGATATCCGAGGCAGATATGCCTCGGATATTTGTTATATTAACGGAAAATGCGCTGTGAAAAATCGATATTTTCTTGCAAATTTTTATAAATTTTCCCTTTACTTATTCAGATATTTGTGGTATAATATTATGTGGAGATGTGTGCTCACTCAATGGCAGTGCTTTTTGCACACACTCATGACTTCATATAAGCATAAGACATATACACATAGATATAATGAGGATCCCGGAGGATATATAAATGCACGGTTTTTTCTTGAGAACTGCAGTTCATTTCGATGAAAATGCACTTTCCAGACTTGCACAGCTGAAATATGACAAGGTCTGCATATTTGCAGATCCCTTTACAGTTTCAAGCGGACTTATTAAGCTCGCAACAAAGCATCTTGACGATGCAAATATCAAGTACAGCATATTTTCAAACATCGTGCCCGATCCTTCCATCGAAAAGGTCGCTGAGGGCGTTGCCGCTCTCACAAGTGAGATGGCTCCCTGCCTTATCGCGATAGGCGGCGGCTCTGCCATTGACCTTGCAAAATGTGTGCGCCTCTTTGCACGCAAGCTGAACCCCGACTATTTTCCCTACTTCATCGCAGTTCCCACCACGAGCGGAACAGGCAGTGAGGTAACATCATTTGCCGTTGTTACTGACACAGCACAGGGCGTAAAGCATGCTCTTGTTGATGACGATCTGCTCCCCGATGAAGCAATACTCGATGTTGAAATGGTAAAGAGCGTGCCTGCTTCCATCACAGCCGATACAGGTATGGACGTACTCACGCATGCCATAGAAGCTTACGTAAGCACAAATTCCAATACATTTGCAGATCTCTATGCTTCAAGAAGCGTGTTCTTGTGCCTTGAATACCTCGTTGATTCCTACAACTACGCCAAGACCGGTGATATAAAGCCAAGAGGACAGATGCATATCGCATCAAACCTTGCAGGTATAGCATTCAACGCAGTTGGTCTCGGCATAAATCACGGTATGGCACATCAGCTCGGCGCGCAGTTCCACATTCCGCACGGCAGAGCAAATGCGATACTTCTTCCCCACATAATCGAATACAATGCAGGTCTTACTTATACAAGCTACATCGACAAGGAGAATTTCGCGCTTAAGAGATACGCGCACCTTGCAAGAAAATTCGGTGTCGGTAATCACAATGATATAATCAGCGTGCAGACATTCGTAGCTCACATCAGACAGATGCAAAAGGATATGAATGTCCCCGTATGTGTAAGCGACGCTTGCCCCAACCTCTCGCGCGAGGAATACATCTCAAAGATCCCTGCTATGGTATCAGCCGCACTCGCTGACAGATGCACACCCACAAATCCGAGAGTTCCCATGGCACACGAGCTTGCAAAGATATTTGAAAACATTTGGTAATAAACATATTTACAAAACAGCATCCCCAACGAAAGCTATCGTTTGAGATGCTGTTTTTTGAATACTTACCTGCCCTTTTCCATATAATAATAAAAAACGGCAGGCGGATATGAACAAGAGCAACACTTTTTTCATCAAATACTCTATCATAACATTGATAATTTGCGCACTTGTGTGCGTTATCATTATATTTTCATCCAATATCACAGGTGCGAGCGAGCAAAGCTCATACGCATCTGAAGAAGGATCTCCCGTAACAGTTATAATTGATGCTGGTCACGGCGGAGAGGACGGAGGCACGCAAAGCAGGGATGGTCTGCTTGAAAAGGATCTGAATCTTGATATAGCAAAACGATTGAGCCTGCTTTTTTCACAAAACGGCGTAAATGTAATAATGACACGCAGTGACGACAGGCTTCTCTACGACAAAAATGGTGACTACAAGGGGCGAAAAAAAGCCCTTGATGCGCAGGCAAGACTGAATATCGCAAGCGAAGATCCGAATGCAATATTTATAAGCATACACCAAAACTATTTTTCAAGCTCGCAGTACAGCGGACTTCAGGTGTGGTATTCAGGCAATGACAACAGATCCATGGAGCTTGCGCAATATATACAGAACGGTGTAAAAAGCACGCTCCAACCCAATAACAACCGACAGACAAAGCTTGCGGGCAGTAACATATATCTGCTTGAGCATATAAAAAACCCTGCGGTGCTTATAGAATGCGGATTTCTGTCAAATCCCGAGGAAGCCAAAAGGCTGTCAGACCCCACGTACAGACAAAATCTTTCAGAGGTGATATACAGATCCGTGACAGAATATATAAAAATGTCAGAAAAAGCTTGAGATAAGGCAAAATGCCTATCTCAAGCTTTTGTTATATATCTTCATGCGACAAGATATCAGAAAAAATATCCCAAGGATATCCGCCCATAGGGCGCGACATGACAGATATCTCCTTACCGCTTACGGGATGTATAAAGCTGCATCTGTATGACCAAAGCGCGCAGCTGCACCTGTTATCACGGCTCCCGTATTTTCCGTCGCCGCAGAGGGGATGCGCGCGCGAGGACAGCTGAACTCTTATCTGGTGTGTCCTGCCTGTAAGCAGCCTTACCGAAAGCAATGTGACATCCTCGCCCTTATCATTTTGTCTGACGGCGATAGATCTATACTGCAAAACAGCCTCCTTTGCGCCTTTTCGGCTTCCCTTGACGGCAAATGACTTGTTTTTTGTACGGTCATGATAAAGATGATCTCTCATCTCACCTTCACCTGTGAGCCTTCCGTGGCATACGCAGACATACTCCTTTATGCGATCCTGCGACAGTGCTTCCGAAAGTGAGCCTGTAAGCTTCTTGTCCTTCGAATATACGATAACGCCGCCCGTGACCGCATCCAGCCTGTGCAGAACGCCTATATATTCGTCCTCGCCCTTGCTTCTGCGATATTCCTGCAATGTACGCGGCAAGCATTCCCCACCGTCGTCCCTGCTTTGCGATATCGCACCGACAGGCTTTTCGACGATCAAAATATATTTATCCTCATAAAGGATCACGATATCATTCATATAAAACCTCAAATAAGAGAAAAGAGGATACTTTATGTGCAAGCATCCTCTTTATGTTACGATCAGTCAGCGTAAACGCTTACCTGCTTCTTACCGTTTGCCTTATGCTCAAACTTAACTCTACCGTCAATAAGTGCGAAGAGTGTGTCATCCTTACCGATACCAACGTTGTTACCGGGATGGATAGCAGTGCCTCTCTGTCTAACAAGAATGTTTCCTGCGAGAACTGCCTGGCCGTCTGCTCTCTTAACGCCAAGACGCTTGGACTCACTGTCACGGCCGTTCTTTGTAGAACCTACGCCCTTCTTATGAGCAAAGAACTGTAAACTAAGCTTTACCATTATCTTTACCTCCAAAAATTTAATATGCGTGTGACGTATAAATTAAACGTCATCATAGGGTTTGTCAACTACCGTAAGATCAAGGTAGTCATAGTATTCGTCCAACATATCCTCTATTTGCTTATAGTAAGCTAAGAAGATACCCGATACTGCGTATCTTTTCATCTCGTCCTCCTCAAATTCGGGGAGAGCGGACTTGGACTTGATTCGAATGTCAGCTGTATTCTCGTCGATCGTATAATCAATATGCGAATCGTAAGCGACCTCTATCGTATTGATAATGAGCATCGTCATGGCAGACAGTGCAGCGCAGAGGACATCATCACCCTCTTCACCGTAGCCTGTGTGACCCTGCTCCTTGAAGCCGTAAAAAACACCGCCACTTCTGAAAAAAACGAGCTTTGTCATATCACTCTAAGGATCAGCCAACAATGCTTGTGATCTGGATCTTAGTGTAGGGCTGTCTGTGACCCATCTTCTTCTTCTCGTTCTTCTTGGACTTGTACTTCATTACATAGATCTTCTTGCCCTTGCCATTCTTCTGAACGACACCTGTAACCTTTGCACCCTCAACCGTGGGAGTACCGGCCTTGAAGCCTGCCTCAGTAGACAATGCAACAACATCAAATGTAACTTCTTCACCCTCAGCGCAGTTAAGCTTTTCAACAAAGATAATATCCTGCTCTGTAACTTTGTACTGCTTTCCGCCTGTTGTAATAATTGCGAACACGAAAAGCACCTCTCTTTCATATAAGTCTCGCTAAACAATGGCGGTGTCAAATAATGACGCACTTAAAAAAGCCATTTTTACGCGGCATTCTAATTATACCAAAACATATGCATTTTGTCAATAGCTTTTTCGAAAAAAATCGCAGCTTTTGGCATAGATATTTAATCGTCAAAAATTGCATAAGATCCCATTTAACAGTTGACATAATACGCAAAACAAGCTATAATTAAATTATTAACACGAACACTTGGAGATATATTGACATGAGATATAAAAAGCTACACTCTGAGCTTGCACATATGCGAGCCGAAAGCGCTCACCTTCTATCAGACGCGTTTTACAGAAAAAAGAATATGACAAACAGAGATCTCGCGGCATACACAGGGCTTTCCGAGGTCAGCGTGGCAAAGGCTTCCGACATTCTTTTCGACAGTGGAATGATATCCGAGGACAAATACACAAATCCGGACACGGGACGCGAATGCTCACGGATGTCCCTATACAAAAATAACAGCTTTATTCTGTGCGATCTCAGCCTAAAAAGCTGTACCATGCTCTGCCTTGACGGCTCATTTAACGTGATCGCGAACTATCATGAGAAAAAGACATTGGATGCAACATACGATGATATCGAGCGCTTTATCATCCGTGCAGAGAGCGAGCTGTCACGCCACATTACCTCATATTCGGGAATATGCGTGATATTGCCGAAGGATACCTCATCAAAGGAGGATGTCGCGCGTGCATTTGAAAATATTTTCGGACACATACCCGAAGTATTTCTCACAAGGCGCGAGTGTATAGTGTCTCTATGCGGCACTCACCTTGGACTTGACTCACCGCCCGAGAGCTTATTTTACATAAATATAGGCGAGGATCTTGAAGGATATTACACTTCAAACGGTCTTACATGCACCTGCGACCTTGACCGATTTATATTCAAGGGTGATGGGTATGCGTACACAGACGTGGGCGAGCTGTTTTCTTCACAGGAGTTGCTCGGCATTTTGTACGAGATACTTAACAGTGCGCGTGCCCTGCTCTCCCCCACTGTCTGCATTATAGAATCCGAAAGATTTATCCTTGGCTCACAGTCTGCGGTAAATCTATCACAGAAATTAAGGATGAGCCTTAGCGAAAAGAAAAAGCTGTATATAAGCGACAGACGTCCGTATTATTATCAGGTTGGCGCCATGGTGCATCTGACGCAGGTGCTGATGGAAAGCATACTGAAAAAACAGAAATGACCACACAAAAAAGTCGGTGTGATGCATAGCATCACACCGACTTTTTTTAATGTATGAATTAAATGATCAGATGTACTTACGTACAACGTCGCTTGCCTCTGCTGTAGGAATGGAGGATGTAACGACGATGTTTACGCCGAGCTTTTCAGAAAGCTCATCAAGCTCCTTAACGAGCTCATCGAACTTATTAAGATCGTTCTTTGCGATCTTAAGTGCGGAGTCGATAAAGAGATCTGTAACGTCGTGATTGCTTGCAAGAATACCTGCAACAAATCCTGCCAAGGACTCTGCATCAAAAACGAGATATTCATTTGTATTTATAAGTCTTACAGTGTGCTTTACGTCAAAACGAAGTCCTGTACCCTTTTCGATACATACTACAACACCGTTTGTAGATTCAGCTGCTTCGTTAACAAGGCTGATAAGCTGCTTTGTCTTACCTGTACCCTTAACACCGATAATCAATTTTAACATAGTTACCTCCTCGCGCCAAATTGCGCTTTGTAAATTTATAAGACCTCGGATATTTTCCGATTTTTTAAATAATTCATGATTATTTTACTATATTATAGCATACTTTTTTGCATTTTTCAAGTACTTATCAATAAATTTTTTAAAAAATCATGATTTTTTTAACAATTACAGGCGTGCTTCCAGCTTAGCCTTCATGTCCTCATATCCGGGCTTGCCGAGAAGCGCGAACATATTCTTTTTGTAAGCCTCAACTCCGGGCTGATTGAAGGGATTTACACCCAGCATATAACCCGATATCGCGCAAGCTATCTCAAAGAAGTATATAAGGTATCCGAGAGAATACTCATCTCTTCCCTTGAGCTCTATAAGTATATTCGGCACGCCGCCGTCCACATGTGCAAGCAATGTGCCCATCATAGCCGTCTTCTTAACGGTATTGAGGTCAACGCCGGCAAGGAAATTAAGACCGTCGATATTTGCACTGTCATAAGGTATCTTGAATTCAACGCCGCCATCCTCTATGGATATAACTGTTTCAAAGAGGTTTCTCATTCCGTCCTGAATATACTGACCGAGCGAATGGAGGTCTGTCGAGAATATTACGGATGCAGGGAAAATTCCCTTTTGATCCTTACCCTCGCTCTCGCCGTAGAGCTGCTTCCACCATTCATTCATCATTCTTGCATAAGACTCATATCCGACAAGTATCTCTGTGACCTTGCCCTTTCTGTAGAGTATGTTTCTTATAGCCGCATATCTGTAAGCGGCATTCTTATCGATATCGTCTACCGAATATTCCGCCATAGCATCGCGAGCACCGAGCATGAGCTTGTCGATATCTATTCCTGCTACTGCAATGGGAAGAAGTCCTACTGCCGTAAGAACGGAAAATCTTCCGCCTACATCATCCGGAACCACAAAGGTCTCATATCCTGCTTCATCAGCAAAGGATTTAAGGGTTCCGCGCGCCTTGTCGGTCGTAACGAATATACGCTCTCTTGCGCCTTCCTTGCCATACTTATTTTCAAGTATCTCGCGGAATACTCTGAAAGCCACTGCAGGCTCTGTTGTAGTACCCGACTTTGAGATAACGTTTATGCAGACGTCTCTGTCACGGCAGATCTCAATCAGCTCGGATATGGAGGCGGCGCTGATGTCGCATCCTGCAAAATATATATCAGGGGTATCCTTCTTAAGATTATTGTAATTTGAGGACTTAAGGAAGTCTATGACCGCACGCGCTCCGAGATAAGAGCCGCCTATTCCTATGGCAATAAATACGTCACAGCTCTTTTTGATCTTGTCTGCGGCAACCTTTATCCTTTCAAATTCCTCTTTGTCATAATCCCTCGGCAGCGTGGTCCAGCCAAGGAAATCATTGCCTGCTCCGCTCTTGCTTACGAGCAACTCATGTGCCGCGCTGACATGACGCTTTATATCGTCATACTCATGCGGTGCGATAAAATCGGACAGGTATCTGTCATTAAGTCTGATAGCCATAATTTTTCCTCACTTTATGTTTTTTTTAAAGTTACAATGTAATTTACCGAATTCATGCAGTAAAAATATGCTTCCTTGATCTCGGAGGTGAATCCGTAGCCCCCGATCACCAGCACAGGTATCTCTTCTTCGCCCGCCTTTATGATCTGACGCGCGATCCTCTTATATCGGCTATCGCCGCACTTGCGTCGCCCGCTCTCGGGCGTATCGGATATGAGCTCATATTTTACAGAGAACCGTCCAAAGTGCTTTTCTATAAGCTCCGTACGCGCATCGTCTTCAGTATCTGCCGCTATCCTTATCTCGCTGTATTTGCCGCTTTCGACAAATGCGGCAACTCTGTTTGCAAGGACAGATATCTCTCCGTCACTGCTTGCCACATCTGACATAACAAGCGGAGATACGGATATTACATCTAAAAGTCCGCACGCAGGCAAGCTCTCGATCGCATCCGATATAACGGATGGCTTAGCCTTTATACCATGCGATCGCATCATATCCACAAGCTCAAGCGCGGATATTACGGCATCGCGCAGTATATCCGATGGGCTCTTAAGCTCGTATTCCCTGCCCTTACAGCATATCGTACGGGATCTTGTGGATATGCGGACATCCTCATAATTTCGGTGTATGGACATGCGCACACCCGTTTTCTGACATTTGTCTGAAAAATCCTTGTAATATGCATTGTTTCCCGTAACCACTCCGCGGTTGACCTTGTCGATGATCTTCAGACTGTCCGATAGCATATCCTGTGACACATCTCCGTACATTTTGGATATGACAGCATAATTAAAGAAGGGTATGACATCCGACAGAGCCTTGCCAATATCAGATGTGTTCTCAAGTATCACTATATCAGCGCCATGGCTTTTTGCTATGTAAAGAGAAAATGCAAACAAGACCTCCTGCGCCGTGCATTCACTGAGAGAATGCTTTTTTATGATCGCGCGTATACGCGAAAACACGGCATAGGTATCCTCATTTTCTGGAAATCTTCCGTTTATGCGCACGCACTTTCTCACATCTTCGCCATAAGAATCGCTTATAACGCATACAGTATATCCTGCGCCTGCAAGCATAGCCTCAATGGCACAGCACGACGCGTGCGCATATGCGCCTTCAGATACATATATATATCCGTCGCCTATATTGATCCTGCCAAGCTCATCACAAAGACATTTCAGACGCGTCTGGGATATCTCGGTATCCAGAGCCGACGGAAGCCCGTTTATATACTTTAAGAGACCATTATATTTCATGTTTCACCTCAAAAGCGCGTCACGGCATTTCAGCTGTCATCAGCATATATCCTCCACCTTAAGTATCATGGCGGTATCGCCGCTCACGCGCATGCTCTTCTCATAGGCTCTGCCGCTGAGAAGATCGGTATACCTTTTATCCTTGGGAATATCCATAACATAGCTTGCGCCTCGATTGACGACCGTCAATATCAGGCTCTCGCCCTTCTCGCGCGCAAACGCAAGGTGGCTCTCACCTCGGTCTATGATATAGAAATCTCCGTCAAAATAGCATTCATTTTCATTTCTTATCCTGCCGAGAGCCTTGTAATGCGCAAGGATCTCAGCTCTGTCGCCGCTGTCGCATTCGCTCCACGGAAACGGCATACGGCAAAAGGGATCGTGATATCCTTCAAGACCGACCTCATCGCCGTAAAACACGCTGGGTATTCCGTATACCGTGTATTGGATGACAGATGCTATCTTAAGCAGCTTGAGTGCAAACTCTCTGCTTTGCAAGCTCAGCCTTCGCACGGCAAGCTCGTCATTTGAGCCTTCAAGCTCGGAAAGCTCGCTTCCCAGCACCGTGGTTATCCTCTCGGTATCGTGCGTACCGAGCAGATTCATAAGCTTGTCCGACACTATACGCGGATATGAAGAATATATCTCGACAAGAGTGTCATACAAGCTCTCCGCATCACCGTATCGGCAAAAATCCATGATCGCATTTCTCAGTGGGTAATTCATAACGCTGTCAAGCTGTCTGCCCGAAAAATATCTTCTTCTTTTTCCGTAAGCTATCTTGTCGCATGCATTCTCCCACACCTCGCCAATTATGACAGCCTCGCCGCCACTCTCAGCCTTTGCGCCTGCGCGTATCTCGTCAAGAGCCCTGTCATTAAGCTCGTCTGCGACATCAAGACGGAATCCGCTGACGCCGCGGCGGATATATCTGCGTATAACACCGTTCTCCCCTGTGATCATATCACGGCAGGAGTCGTTACTGAGATCAAGCTTCGGCAGAACGTCTATGCCCCACCAAGATTCGTATTTGTCAGGCCATTCCTTAAAGAAATACCAATCCTTGTATGGGGATGAGCTATCGTTGTACGCGCCGCCGTCATCGTACTTTCCGTATTTATTAAAATACACGCTGTTGTCGCCTGTGTGATTGAAAACGCCGTCAAGTATGATGCCAATGCCGCGTTTTCCTGCCTCACATATAAGCTCATCAAGTGCCTTTTCGCCGCCGAACATCTCGTCCACCTTGAAATAATTCGCCGTATCGTATTTATGGTTGGAATACGCCTCAAATATCGGGCTGAGATAAACAGTCTTTACACCAAGCTCCGAAAGGTAATCCAGCTTTTGCGCAACTCCAAAGAGCGTGCCGCCGAAAAACTCGTTATTTTTAAGGTGCCCGCCCTGAACGCTCGCATATTCGGGGATACCGTGATCCCAATCGGGATTCATGCGTGCATCATCTCTGCATCTTATGGCATCAACATCCGCGCCCTCGCCTCTGTAAAAGCGATCCACGAATATATGATACATCACGCCGCGTCCAAAGGACACAGGTGTCCTATATCCCTTTTCGTACACGAGCATTCGCGATCTTGCGCCCTCCTTTGGTGAAAGCTCAAGATCAAGATTATTTCTCGAATGAGTAAACAGCGTATCATTGCCGCGCAAAAGCAACAGCTCATAATAGAACAGACCGTATCCGACATCTCCGCAAAGCTCTTCTGTATCAAGCGACACAGAATATATATCGTGAACGCCGTCAGAGCCCGAAAATTCCAGCGGGAGATCTCTGTCTCCCCCGCCATCGCGGCAGATCCTGAGTACTATTCCCATAGCACCGATAGTCCGCGAAAGCGACACCTCAAGGTCCAGCACCGTGCCGCATTCAAATGCGCCATAGAGTGTGACATCCTTGTCGCCTGCGAATTTTCTTATGATACAGTCAGTATTTTTTTCAATATCATTAAACAGTTTAGGTAACATTCCAATTACTTTTACGCATTTGCAAGGTCATTGCAAATGCGTAATATTCAATTCATTTAGTTTTTCTTAACAGGCTTTATGTGCCAGAACTTTTCAGCATATTCGTTTATACATCTGTCTGCTGCAAAGAAGCCTGCACTTGCTGTGTTGTTAAGTGCCATCTTCGACCACATGGTCTTATTCTCATATGCCTTTATCATATTGGCATGAGTGCTTCTGTAAGACTCGAAATCAGCAAGGCACATATAGGGGTCTGCTATACCGTTTCCGGAAATGAGGTATGCCGCGATATCAGCAAATGACTCACCTGCAAATCCTACATAAAGATAATTTATTATTCTCTTAAGACGCTCGTTGTTTGCATAGTACTCAACGCTTCTGTATCCGCGCATCCAAAGCTCGTCCACCTCTCTTGCGGTAAGACCGAATATGAACATATTGTCATCGCCCACAGCATCCAGCATCTCAATATTTGCACCGTCAAGAGTTCCTATCGTCAAAGCGCCGTTGATCATGAGCTTCATGCATCCTGTACCGCTCGCCTCCTTACCTGCGAGAGATATCTGCTGTGATATCTCGGCTGAAGGAATGAGTATCTCGGCTGTGCTTACATCGTAGTTCTCAAGGAACACTACATTGAGCTTTTCCTTTATTCTCGGATTTCTCTCAATATCCTTGGATATGAGGGATATGAGCTGTATTATTCTCTTTGCCATATCGTATCCCGGTGCAGCCTTTGCGCCGAAGATAAAGGTCTGAGGAACGATATCAAGATCGGGATCATCCTTAAGATCAAGGTATATACCTATAATATTAAGCACATTGAGAAGCTGACGCTTGTACTCATGAAGTCGCTTGATCTGAACATCGAAAAGCGAATCCGTATCTAATATCTTGCCTGTTTTCTTATAATAGTGCTCGGCAAATCTGACCTTATTGCCATGCTTTATCTCTGCAAATCTATCAAGCACCTGCTTGTCGTCTGCAAATTTCTTGAATTCAGAGAGCTGAGTGGGGTCGTGTCTGTATCCTGTGCCTATGCACTCATCAAGCAAGGATGCAAGCTCGGGGTTGGAATAGCACAGCCAGCGACGGTGAGCTATACCGTTAGTTACATTTTCAAATCTGTCGGGATACATCTTATAGAAGTCCTTGAATACGGAATCCTTGAGTATCTGAGAATGGAGCTTGGAAACACCGTTTACGGAATGTGAACCAATGACTGAAAGGTTTGCCATGCGTACATTACCGTAGCCCACAACGCTCATGTTGGATATTCTCTGCCAATTGCCCGGGAAAGCATCCCATGCCTCGCGGCAGAATCTCTCGTTTATCTCTTTGATTATTGTATATATTCTCGGGAGCTTGAGTCTGAAAAGGTCCTCATTCCATGTTTCAAGCGCCTCGGGCATTACAGTGTGGTTGGTATATGAGCATATCTTTACCACCTTATCCCATGCCTTTTCCCAAGGATAGAAATATTCGTCCACAAGTATTCTCATAAGCTCGGGAACGCAGAGCGCAGGATGTGTATCATTTATGTGGATGGCGATCTTATCCTCAAGATTGTCAAGCGTGCCATACAGCGCCATATGGTCGCGAATTATGCTCTGAACAGAAGCGGAAACAAGGAAATACTGCTGTGAAAGACGAAGCAGCTTGCCCTCCTGGTGATTATCCGAGGGGTAGAGCACCTTGCAGAGTGCCTCTGCCTTTGTGTTCTCCTCCATTGCCTTTTGATACTGACCCTGTGTAAAGAGTCCCATGTTAAAGTCCTGTATAACTCTGGACTTCCACAGGCGCAGTCTGCTGACTCCGTCGCTGTCAGCACCCGATATCATCATATCGTAAGGAACTGCCTCGATCTCCTCTGCTCCCTCATAGGATATCTCATTTCTTCCGTTTACCCACTTTTCGTTCACCTTGCCGCCAAAACGAACTATAAAGGAGCGGTCTGTTCTCGGAACGAGCCAAACATCTCCGCCGGGAAGCCATACATCGGGAAGCTCTACCTGCATTCCGTCAACTATCTTCTGCTTAAAAAGACCGTATTCGTAGCAAAGCGAAAATCCCGTCGCGGGATAGTCAAGTGATGAGAGCGAATCCATAAAGCATGCCGCAAGTCTGCCAAGACCGCCGTTTCCGAGTCCTGCATCAGGCTCACACTCATAAAGGTCATCAAGCTTAAATCCAAATTCAGTCAGTGCACTCGCATACTCTTCGTTAAGTCCGAGATTGTGAAGATTGGTCTTGAGCGAACGTCCAAGCAAAAATTCCATGCACATGTAATATATGCGCTTTGCTCCCTGCTTGTTCACTTCCTTTTTGAATGTGCCTCTTTTTTGGGTAAGTATATCTCTTACCGTCATTGAAACCGCCTTGTACATCTGCTCATCGGTAGCCTCCTGAGGAGTGCATCCGAAATATCTTGCAAGCTTTACTTCAACGTTTTCCTTGATCTGTGCCGTGTTTAACTTCGTGTTCATTAATGTACCCTTTCTGTGACAGACCGCTGTCCGTCGAGTTAAAAAATATAATAAGCCGCTCTTTAAGAGTCGTTATTTTTCTTTATCAGCAAAGAGATGCGTACATAGCCATGTAAGCATCTGCCGATGCTGCCCATGAGAAATCCGTGCCCATGATCTTGCTTACAAATCTCTTGCGCAAAGGAAGATCCTGCCAGAGTGCGACAGCCGCCCTTGTTCTCTCAAGCAGCTCATCGGATGAATAATTTGCAAATGTAAATCCGTTTCCGCATATCTCATCGCCGTTCATCCAATAAGGCTTTATGGAATCATAAAGACCGCCTGTTTCCCTGACTACGGGGATCGCGCCGTATCTTGAAGCGATCATCTGCGACAGTCCGCACGGCTCGCTCTTTGACGGCATGAGGAATATGTCACATGCCGCATATATCTTCTTGGAAAGATCGCGGTCATACAGAAGCAGTGCCTTTACCTTGTCGGGGAAATTCTTCTCAAGCTCACTAAAGAAGCTCTCGTATCTCGCCTCGCCCTTTCCGAGCACTACGAGCTGAATGTCATTGCTTGAAACCAGCTCATACGCCATAGAGGAAAGTATATCAAGTCCCTTATGGGATGCAAGCCTTGATATTACGCAGAGCATGGGAACATCATCTCTAACGGGAAGTCCGCATTGCTCCTGCAGATACGCCTTGTTCTGTGCCTTTGCCTTTACAAATCCGCGTCTGTCATAATTCTTTTCGATAACAGTATCCCTTGCAGGATCGTAATACTTATAGTCTATACCGTTCAGTATTCCCGTTACCTTGCCCTCATTTCTCTTAAGCACATGGTAAAGACCGTGAGAATATTCCTCCGTCATGATCTCCTGCGCATAGCGCGGGCTTACCGTGCTTACTATATGCGCACACTCAATTGCCGCCTTCGTAAGGTTTACGCAATCATCATATCGCATGAGCGCGTAATGCTCAGGTCCGAGATCGAATATATCGGTGAGCGTATCAAAGCCGTACTTGCCCTGATACTCTATATTGTGTATCGTATACACGCTCTTTATGTCTTCATATCCGGGTCTGTATTTATACTTTGTGTTGAGATATACGACTGTAAGCGCGCTTGACCAATCGTTTGCGTGCAGGATATCGGGATGGAAATCCAATTTATCCATAAGCTCCATTACAGCCTTTGAGAAAAATGCATATCTCTCGCCGTCATCATAAAATCCGTAAAGCGACTCGCGCTTGAAATAATATTCGTTGTCTATGAAATAATAGGTAACGTTATCCTTTACAAGGCTCTTTATGCCGCAATAGAGATTACGCCATGAAAGTGATACGGTAAATACCGCCTCATCCTTCATCATGCTCCTCCACTCGTCCTTTATCGCAGAATAGAGAGGGAGCACCACTCTGACATCTACATTGCTCTTTTGCTGTGCTTTTATTGCCGCAGGAAGAGATCCGAGCACATCTCCAAGACCGCCCGTAGCGGCAAAAGGCATTACCTCTGCTCCTACAAATAGTATCTTTTTCATTGATCCTCTGCCTTTCCGTATTATTTTATATCAGTCGAAAAAAGTCGTATAACTCTTATCGGCATCATATCCGATAAGAGTTATCGATATTATATCGGCATCAAACCGACATGTTCTTGCCTATGTAGAACGGCATGCTCTCGTGTCCCGAGAGGTTTCTTCCGTCCTTGATCATAACATTCTTGTCGGTTATAACGCAATTCAGCGATGCGTCAGGGCAAACGTATGTATCCTGGAAGAGTATGGAGTTCTTTACGACTGCTCCGCGCGATACCTTTACGCCTCTGAATATTATGGAATTTTCCACAGTTCCCTCAATTACACATCCGTCGGCAACCACGGAATTTACTACCTTAGCGCCTTCACAGTATCTTGTGGGGGCTGAATTACGCACCTTTGTAAGTATGGGATGATTCTTTATGCCAAAGAGTCCTTCTCTTGCCTCGCTCGTGAGAAGCTTCATGGAGCAGGCAAAATATTCCTCCATGGATCCGATATGTGAATACCAGCCGTTATATTCATACACACGGTAATCCGAATTTTCAATGTTCTTGAGTATTATATCGTGGAGGAAGCTCGTATATCCGTGAGCCAATGAGGTCTCTATTATTCCCATGAGATATGTTCTCTTCATGACCATGATGTTTGCATAAACATGTGTCATGCCGTCGAACGTCTTTCTTTCGGTAAAGTCACGCACTCTGCCTTCTTCATCCGTGTCAATTACGGACAATTTTTCACTTGACGTGTATCCCGTAAGATCCATGGTCTTTGTAACGAAGGTTATCTCCGCGTCGCTCTTTATATGTGCCTTCAATACATCCTGAAGATCTATATTGCATATAACATCGCAATCGGACATAACGACATAGTCCTCATCACAGCGGGAAATAAAGTTTGCCGCACCGATAATGGACTCCAGACGCGACGTATTGACTCTGCCCATAGATGTGCTGTCAAATGACGTGATATAAGGCGGAAGTATCTTGATACCGCCAGAGCGTCTTGCAAGATCCCAGTCCTTGCCTGTTTCTATATGGTCAAGCAATGACTGATAGTTATTGTGTGTAACGATGCCTATCTTGGTTATCTCGGAATTTACCATATTGGAGAGCATAAAATCTATGAGTCTGTATCTGCCGCCGAAAGGAATACTTGCCGTAGTCCTCATTCTCGTAAGCTCGGGAATGCTGTTATCATGTATATTTGTAAATATAAGACCTACTGCTGTCATTTTTACATACCCTCCTCAAATCATCTTTCAGAGATCATAGCGCCCGCCTCAACGACCGCGCCGCTATCTATCTTAACGTCCTCGCCGATAACGGATATCTCGACGCCGTCCGCTTTAGCCTTGCCGACATGTGCACCCTCGCCGATGTACACGCCCGTATCTATGATCGAATACTCGACCTGCGCTCCGCGCTCTATTACGGTATCACCCATAAGCACGCTGTCGCAAACGCTTGCGCCCTCAGCGATCTTTACGCCTGCACCGATAACGCAGTTTTTAACCGAGCCGTATATCTCACAGCCCTCTGTGATATAGCTGTTTTCCACATTCGCATGTGCGCCGACAAACTGCGGTCCTTCTGCGGAATGTCTTGAATATATCCTCCACTTTTTGTCGCCGAGATCAAGCACGGGAGATGAACCGAGAAGATCCATGTTAGCCTCCCAGAGTGAAGAAATGGTTCCGACGTCCTTCCAGTATCCCTCAAAGGAATATGCATACATGCTCTCACCTGCCGCAAGCATATTGGGGATGATGTTCTTGCCGAAGTCGTTTGAGGATGAAGGATCTTCATTGTCCTCGGCAAGATATGCCTCAAGCTTCTTTGTATCGAATATGTATATACCCATAGACGCCTTTGTGCTGTCGGGATGCTTGGGCTTTTCGGAGAACTTGTATATAGAACCGTCGGGATTAGTGCTCATTATACCGAATCTTGACGCTTCCTCGATCGGAACGTCTATTACCGCGATGGTGCAGGCTGCACCCACGGATTTATGGTAATCAAGCATCTTGGAGTAGTCCATCTTGTAGATATGGTCACCCGAGAGTATGAGCACATGATCGGGATCGTATCTCTTGATAAATTCAAGGTTCTGATAGATGGCATTTGCAGTTCCCTTATACCAATCGGCTGATTTCTGTCCTTGATAGGGAGGAAGGATGTTTACACCTCCGTACACTCTGTCAAGGTCCCACGGCTGACCGTTGCCTATGTACTCGTTTAAAACGAGAGGCTGATACTGCGTGAGGACACCTACCGTGTCTATTCCTGAATTGATGCAATTGGAAAGCGGGAAATCAATGATCCTGTACTTTCCGCCAAAGGGTACTGCCGGTTTTGCTGTCTTTTTAGTGAGTGCGTAGAGTCTTGAGCCTTGTCCGCCTGCAAGAAGCATGCCGACACATTCTTTTTTCTTAAACATTGAAACCTCTCCTTCAAAGATATATGTTGTATTGTTTTATTTTATAAGCCCGCATAGGGCATGATCTTCGTATCTATCGCATGTCTGTCCGTCCGACTATCATCACAGCCATGGGCGGAAGTCTGAGCCTTATATAAGGTCCGTCGCCATTCGCATCATGCGCGACAAGTCGCGCGTTTTTGTTCACCACTCCACTGCCCCCGTACTTTACATCATCGGAATTGAACAGCTCTGTGTATGTTCCGACACAGTCGACATACATGCGGTGGTCTTCTATGGGTGTATTTGAAAAGTTTGCCGTCACATAAAGCCTTTCAGCATCTCCGTGCACAAATGTCAAAGAACGCACATTTTGATGATCGCCCTCGACCGTCCAGCCCTTGCAGGACACAAAATGTCCTCCGAGCGATGTATGTGCAAGAAAGAAATTATTTATATCCGAGCAATAGAGCTGAAATCTTGCATTCATGTCGTTGTCAAGCACCGACCAATCGACCGCATCCGAATGGGTGCAGGTCGCATTTTCCGTACAGCATATCTCATCTCCCATAAGAGTATGCTTGCCGCACGGCAGAGCCATGACCGATCCTATCAGCATGCGCTTGAGCGCATATCTGTTCCACTCATCAAGCGAAAACTCATGCAAGCGGCAGGTGATATCATGCACTGAAAGCAAGCGCTGTATCTTGCCCTGCCCTGCAATATCATTTACCACAGAATCAAAGCAATCATCAGATGTGCCCTGCTTCTTGCACATATCTATGCACTCAAAAGCGTCCTCGATCATACGCGCGTCGTAATACATATCAAATATATCGCACACATTGCCATTGCAAAGCGTCCTGTCATACATACCGTCGGATATCAGCAAAGCATCTGGATGATCTCTGCGCATAGCGTGCGAAAGCTCGCAAAGGAGGTCGGATGCGGCGTTGCCATCCTTGCCGGAAAGCATATCCGACACATCATCTATCACAAATCCGTCAGCATGGAACACATCCGCAAAAAACATAGCGTTTGATATCAAATATTCCCTGACCTCGCGTTTTGCAAGATCGAACATGGCATATTCTTCGCATCCATCGCCATCGCGCTCGTACATATATCCGCCGTCAAACATGCAAAGTCCGTATTCGTCCTTTGGGAAGCAGAACATATTAAGGCGAAGCATAACGCCTATGCCTGCACTGTGAAATATATCCGTCAGCTTTAAGAGCTCGG
This sequence comes from uncultured Clostridium sp., assembly GCA_964629615.1. Lineage (GTDB taxonomy): Bacteria > Bacillota > Clostridia > Oscillospirales > CAG-272 > SVTX01. The sequence continues at coordinate 143,550 of CAZVUD010000001.1, forward strand.
CACTGCCGCCGTATCTTTCGCACGGAGCGTAGAAGGCAGGCACTGCTTGCCTGTTTGATGACTCAAAGAAGCCATCCGAGAGAGGCGAGAGCAACACATGCGTGTAGCCCATCTGCTTAAGATATGGTGAAAGCTCTGAAGCAAGCCTTGAGAATGTATAAGTCGACATATCGTCGTGCGAATTTAGCGCGCCTGCAGGTATCTCATATATATTTAAGCCAAGGGATACTCTCCGCTCACGTGCATCAAATATGCGTCTCTGCATCCATCCGCGGTCGTGCCACTCATATCGGATATCATCTGGTACAACAGATGCACCAAGTCCGCACAGCTCACGCGCTTGCGCGTAAGGGTCGGCTTTAAATACCTCCGACGCGCCGCTCTGTATTCTGTATTTATATCTCGATCCGACGGGAATGCTGTCGGCACATATCTCTATCTCATATATTCCGTCAGGGGATATCCGCTTCATCTCGCGCGGATCCGACCAATTATCAAAATCTCCCGTAAGGCAGACGCGACAAGCATTCGGTGCAGCCACTCTGAAGACATAAGACTCGCCGATCCTGTGGCATCCCATATATTCATACGCACGGCAGGGGTCGCATGTACTGAAGCTGCAATGCTCATTCGGCATTTTTTTACTTTTCAAAGGAACCTCCTGCTTTTGCGTATATTTTTCGGTAATTTATCCACTTATTATTATATCATAGCAAAGCGATTATGTCAACATTAACAATTACCAAAAATTTTCTTCAAATATAGTGATTTTGCCGATTTTGCCTTATTTTTGTGTCGAATATTGCTCATATTTAAACCAAAATCAGTTGGGTGGTCAGGACAGACCGAAAGTACAGAATAAAAACACGGAAAAATTTTATTTTTACGGCAATAAAAAAGCAGATGCAAAAGGTTGACAATATTTTTTGCGTGTGATATAATAAAACAATAAGCGGTCAAAAAAACGCACGGAGGCTTTATGTTATGTCAAATTATTTTCGCAATATAGTCGGCAATGTCAATGTGACAGAGCGGCTCTCACATGACATAGACGGCGCCTGCGTTCCGCACGCATTCATTCTTGAAGGAGCCGCGGGAAGCGGAAGGCACACCATCGCCACCACCCTTGCAGCCGCACTCTCATGCAAAAGCAAAGCAGATACACCATGCATGAAATGCTCCTCATGCCTCAAGATATTCGGAAACAGATCCCCCGATATCATAAGAATAGGTCTTCAGGGAGAGCGCGCGACCGTTGGTGTTGATGCGATAAGATCGGTCAAGAGCAGTATATCGATAGCTCCGAACGATATCGACATCAAAATGTATATCATTGAAGATGCCGAAAAAATGACGGTACAGGCGCAAAATGCTTTTCTGCTCTCACTTGAGGAGCCGCCGCAGTATGTCATATTTGCACTGATATGCGAAAACAGCTCTGCCCTGCTTGAAACAGTAAAGAGCCGCGCTCCCATATTCCGCACAGAGGTCATAGACAAAGAGCGCATAAGTCATTTTCTTACCGAAAACGACAAGCGTGCCGCTCAGCTCTGCGGATCATCAAAAGAAGAATTCGACGAGATCATATCTGCCTCAGGCGGCAGTATAGGCAAGGCTATTTCCCTTCTTGACGCAAAGGAAAGAAAGAAGGCTCTTGACGAAAGGCAGACCGCAAAGAGATTTATCGAGCTTTCTCTTGAGCGTTCCCACGCAAAGGTGTTTGATATGATATCATCGCTCGGCACTAAGCGTCCCGACATAATCTCAAGGCTGGAGCTTGTAAAGCTCGCCATCAGGGATCTTGTGCTTCTGAAGCGGAGCGAGCACACTGAAATGTGCTTTTACTCAGACAGTGAGTATGCCGCAGAGCTGTCAGCAAGATTCACCTTGGAAAAGCTGCTCAGCATGGACAGTGCCGTAGACGGCGCGATAGATGCGCTGACAAAAAATTCAAATATAAAATTAACGCTCATGTGCATGGTATACGAGCAGGGCTCGCTTTAAGCACATGTACGAAAGGTAGATATCATGAACGATACAAACGATACAAAGCAATCAAACGGTGCAAAAAAGCACCACTACAAAAAGCATCGCCGCGACAAAAAGCCAAGCCGTGAAGTCGAAGCCGCAAAGCCGTGTGAGAACAGTGCTGACATCGACATTGCCGCGGCAGATGCAGAATGCGAATGTGAATGCAACAGCGTAAGCGTGCAGATATGCATTGAGGACGAAAACACAAAATACGCTGACGTTGCAGGCATACGCTTCAAGCCAAACGGCAAGGTGTACTACTTTGACAGAGGTGAATTGTCCCTCAAGTGCGGCGAATTCGTTATAGTTGACACCGCCAGAGGTCAGGAATACGGCGAGGTCGTGTTCTCAAACAAGAGCGTTCCCGAAAGCACGCTCGTGCTTCCCTTGCGCGCGGTCGTAAGAGCGGCATCCGAGGAGGACAGGCTCCACCACGAGGAAAACAAGAAAAAAGAACGTGAGGCATTTGATATTTGCCTTGAAAAGATTGAAAAGCATGAGCTTGACATGAAGCTTGTGGATGTGCAGTACACATTTGATAATTCAAAGCTCCTTTTCTATTTCACATCGGCAGGCAGAGTGGATTTCCGTGAGCTGGTAAAGGATCTTGCATCAGTATTCAAAACAAGGATCGAGCTTCGCCAGATAGGTATACGTGACGAGGCAAAGCTTCTCGGCGGACTCGGAGCATGCGGCAGACCTCTTTGCTGTACGACATTTTTGTCCGATTTCACACAGGTATCCATAAAAATGGCTAAGGAGCAGAGCCTCTCGCTCAACACAGGCAAGATCTCGGGCTGCTGTGGCAGACTCATGTGCTGTCTTGCATATGAATATTCCACATACGCCGAGGAAAGCGCAAAAACCCCCCCTGTTGACTCCGTGGTAAAGACTCCCGACGGCATCGGCACTGTCACCGAGATATCCCCCCTTGCAGGCAATGTAAAGGTGAGATTGCGCGACAATCCCGATGTTTTGCCGAAGGTATACAAGCGCGATGACGTAAAGCTGATATCCCGTCCTTCGCAAAACAGCGACGACAAAAACGCGTGATCTGACGGTCAAGTGATCATATACATCACAGACAAAAAGAAAAAATATCAAATTTTCAGCAAAAATTTTTAAAAAGTGTTGAAAATTATGCAAATTTATGATACAATGTAATTGCAATAAAAAATACGGAGGTATTACATCATGGCATACAAGATTTCAGATGATTGCATTTCCTGCGGCGCTTGCGCTGCTGAATGCCCCGTTGAAGCTATCACAGAGGGCGACGGTAAGTACGAGATCGATCCCGATAAGTGCATCGACTGCGGTAACTGCGCAGAAACATGCCCCGTCGGAGCTCCCGCACAGGCTTGATTCAGATAGCTTTGACAAAAGTAATGTCGGGTACTTCATTTTATGATCTACCCGACATTATTTTTTATTGCAATAAGTATTACGACCATTACATAAGTCGGATCCCGGAGGTGCTGATTTGAACAACCATAAAGCTGATGAGATAAACGGCGCTATATCCCTTTTGCAGGATGACGACGGTCTTAAATTCGGAACAGACGCACTTTTGCTGTCGGCATTTACAAAGCGAGGCGCCTTTATGTCCACATCTCTTGAAGCCGCAGATCTCGGAAGCGGCACGGGCGCGATATCTCTTATATGTGCCAAAAGGCAGAGATTTTCAAAAATATATGCGATCGAGGTGCAGGAAAGCTTTTGCGACATTATAAAAAAGAATACCGAGCAGAACGGGCTTTCAGAAAGGGTAATCACCATACATTCCGATGTGCGCACGCTGAGTGCCACTGACATTGGTCACGAGCTGGATGTGGTATTCTCAAATCCGCCTTATATGAAGGCAGATTCGGGCAAGCGCAACGAATACGACAAGAAATTCATAGCGCGACACGAGGTGTGCGGCAACATAGGCGATTTCGCAAATTGCGCACGCAGGCTCTTAAAGCACGGCGGCAAGTTTCTCTGTGTATTCCGCCCCGACCGCTTGGAGGATCTTATGTACGAGATGCGGAAAAGTGCCCTTGAGCCTAAGACATGCGTATTTGTGCATGCACACCCGAAAGCAGATCCCTCCATGGTGCTTATCGAAGCCATAAAAGGCGGAGCATCGAGCATGAGAGTCACACGTCCCCTTTTCCTCTCGGATTCAAGAGAGGACTCAATAAACAATATCCCCTCACACGACGCCTCGATCATATACGAGAGCGGATCGTTTGAATTTTTCTTATCTGATAAATAAAAAGGCAATTTATATGGAAAATACTAAAAGAATCTTAAGCTATACACGTCGCGCCGTTGACGACTACAAAATGATAGAGGACGGCGACAAGATCGCAGTTGGCATCTCAGGCGGAAAGGACAGTATTGCCCTGCTCTGTTCTCTGGCTCAGCTGCGCCGCTTCTACCCGAGAAAATTCGAGCTTATCGCCATAACGATAGACATGGGATTTGAAGGCGAGATGGACTTTTCACGCGTAAAGGAGCTTTGCGCCGTGCTTGATGTGCCATATCACATCATAAAGACCGACATATACGACATCATATTTAATGTGCGCAAGGAGGCAAATCCCTGTGCGCTCTGCGCCAAGATGCGCAGAGGTGCATTACACAACGCCGCAAAGGATCTTGGGTGCAACACCGTCGCGCTCGGTCACCACTTTGACGATGTTGTGGAAACTTTTATGCTCAATCTGTTTTTTGAGGGACGCATAGGCTGTTTCCAGCCCGTTACACATCTGTCGCGCGTGGGAATAAAGCTTATCAGACCATTGATATATATGCCCGAGCGCCATGTTGTGGATTTTGTAAATAAGAATTCTCTGCCCGTGGTAACATCCGCATGTCCCGAGGACAAGCACACCGAGCGCGAGGAGATGAAGATATTGCTTCACCAGCTTGAGCACAAGTACAAGGGGCTTAGATATCGCCTTTACGGTGCGATCTGCCGTGGCGAGGTGGACGGATTTAAAGAGGTAGGCAGGATGCAGGGCATGCGTGAATATGCCATACCTGACGACGGTGAGAATGTTTGCGATGGCGATAAGCCCGAAGGTATATCAGATACAGACGCACAAAATTGATTTTTAGTGCTTTAACATATATCTAATATTCAAAAATCAAGTCTGCAACAGGCAAATTTAAAAACATTCGGTTTATTTTTAAACCGAATGTTGATAAAAACGGTGTGTATGTGCATTGATTTTCGCCCATGGCTGTAAAAGTGCTCATATGCTACGCAGTTCAGACAATAGTATATGTGCATTAACACTTTTTTGCAAAAACAGCATTTTTTTTGCAAAAAAGTGTTGACAAAAGTATGCTTGCGTGATATAATATTCAGGTAAGCGAAAATTTGACCCGCTAGCTCAGATGGTAGAGCACTTGACTTTTAATCAAGGGGTCCGGAGTTCGAGTCTCCGGCGGGTCACCAAAAAGACCGAAACACAAAATGTGTTTCGGTCTTTTTTCTTTCCTTTATTATACCGATTGCTTTATTATCTCGGCAAGCTGGCTTATGTTATTTTCGTTTATCGTAGGCAAGGATATATCCTCTCTCGGCTGACCGTTATTTCCGCCGCCCATGATATCATCCCGCACTATCTTAATTATGAGCTTGTCTATTCCCTTCTGCCTTGAGAGATCCATCTCGCCGCCAAAGCAGGCAACGGCACGTGCCTCATCCATCACCTTACCCGGGAAATTTTTTCTTGCATATTCATCGAAAAGATCTACAAATCCAAGGCACAAAAACAAGGCATAATTTGTGCCCGAAAGCTCATCTATGTGGTCCTTTATATAATTTTTTACCCTTCTGTTTATCCTGCCCATTCTGATGCTCGATCCTATCAGGACAAAATCAAAATCCTTCAGATCGTATGCGCAGCTGCCGTTTGTAATATTTGCGCGCGTTATCTCTCCCTGCGGAAGGCATTTTTCAAGCTCACAAAGACATTTCTCGCAAGTCATAGTTTTGGTTGCATAAACTGCAAGTATTTTCATACATATCTCTCCATTCTCTGTCGCTCTCTTATAATTATACACAAAAGGCGCTAAAAAATCAAGTGCCGACAATTTATTTTTCAAAATTATTGAAAAATATGCTTTTTTGTGGTATACTTATATATAAAAGATTTTATCGATCGGAGCTGTGATATGGATAACAGATCAGACATCAAAAACAAAATAGATAGCCTCAGACGCAAGATATCATACCATGCAAAGCAATACTACGTTTACGATGCGCCCGAGATATCAGACTTTGAGTACGACAGGATGTATGCAGAGCTTGTAAAGCTTGAGGCTGAAAACCCCGAATTTTTCAGTCCCGACTCACCTACACAAAGAGTCGGCGGTGCGGCTCTCGATAAATTTGCAAAGGTAACGCATACACAGAGGATGGACTCACTGACAGATGTATTCTCCTACGAAGAGCTTCGCGATTTCATTTCAAGAATGAAAGCCGAGATACCCGACATCTCATTTTCAGTCGAACCCAAGATCGACGGTCTTTCGGTATCTCTCAAATATGAAGGCGGCGTTTTCACCCTTGGAGCAACGAGAGGCGACGGAGTGACAGGCGAGGACGTTACCCAAAACATAAAGACGATATTTTCAATACCCATGAAGTTAGATGAGCCGCTTGACCTGACGGTGCGCGGCGAGGTCTATATGCCAAGAGAGGTATTTACGCGAATAAACGCCAAAAGAGAGGCGAGTGGCTTGCCGCTCATGGCAAATCCAAGAAATGCCGCCGCAGGATCACTGCGACAGCTCGACCCGAACATAGCCGCGTCCAGAGGTCTTGATATATTCATATTCAATCTGCAGGATGGCGACCTTTATGCCGATGCTCACGCACCCATCTCCCACACCGAGGCTCTTGACAGGATAAGATCGCTCGGCTTTCCCACGGTAGAGCACAGAATATGCGAGAGCGACCCTGACAGGATCATTGAGCACATACAAAGGATAGGCGAGATGCGCTCCTCCCTCCCCTACGATATAGATGGGGTCGTTATAAAGACCGACCGACTTCTTGACAGAGAGCGCATAGGCGAAGGCACAAACACGCCGAAATGGGCTGTCGCATACAAATTCCCGCCCGAGGAAAAGGAAACAAAGCTTTTAGATATAACAGTTGCCGTTGGAAGAACGGGCGTGCTTACTCCCACCGCGCTCCTATCACCCGTGCGACTTGCAGGCACGACTGTTACAAGAGCCACACTGCACAATCTCGAATTCATACGTGAGCGAGATATAATGCTCGGCGATACCGTAAAGGTCAGAAAGGCAGGAGATATCATCCCCGAGGTGGTATCCTCAAACCCGTCCGCACGTGACGGAAGCGAAAGGACATTCAACATGCCTACGCGCTGTCCCTCATGCAACGAGCCTGTTTTCTACGATCCCGACGAGAGCGCACACGCAAGATGCACAAATTTCTCCTGCCCTGCCCAGCTCTCACGCTCGATAGAGCATTTTGCCTCCAAGGGCGCTATGGACATAGACGGACTCGGTCCGCAGATAGTTGATGCGCTTATATCATCCGAGCTTATAAAATGCTGTGCAGACCTGTATTACCTCACGGCAGACGAGATAGCATCCCTTGACCGCATGGGAGAGAGATCTGCAAATAACCTCATATCCGCAATAGAAAGATCCAAGAATGCAGGACTTGAGCGCCTGATATGCGCTCTCGGTATCCGCAATATCGGAGAGGTGGCGGCGGCGTCCATAGCACAAAGATTCAAGACGCTTGACGCCTGCATGGAGGCTACATTTGAAGATCTTATATCCATTTCCGATCTTGGCGAGATCAGTGCGGAATGTGTGATAAACTTTTTCTCTCATCCGCAAAACAAAGAGATATGCGAAAGGCTGAAGGCGGCAGGCGTTCATACAGAGGCGGTAAGCGCCCCTGTATCCGATAAATTTAAAGATATGACATTCGTGCTCACAGGCACGCTTCCGACATACAGCCGCGACGAAGCCTCCGAGATGATAAGATCGCTCGGCGGAAAGGTATCAGGCTCGGTATCCAAAAAGACCAGCTATGTCGTGGCAGGTGAAGCCGCAGGCTCAAAGCTTACCCGTGCGCAGGAGCTTTCCGTCAAGATAATCGACGAAGCCGAGCTTCTCAGAATGATCAACAGCTGATCATCTCACGCCCGTATATTCCACGATACCGTTGTATATTCCGCGTGCAAAAAGCTCAGGCTCACCCGTCATAAGTGCGACATCGCTTGGATTTGTTATAAATCCAAGCTCAACGAGCACCGCAGGCATGCTCGTGTTCTTAATGACATACAGTGAGGGGCGTATCTTAACGCCGCGATCTCTAAGCGAGGTCAGCGCCGTAAGATCTGTCACTATATCGCGTGCAAGATAATATGCTCTGCTGTCGCGCCTGTAAACATACGCCTCACTTCCCGTGGCTGACGTATCATCAGAGGCATTCGTATGTATGCTGATAAAATAGTCTGCCCCAAAGGAATTGGCTCCCCTGACCCTCTCGCGCAGGCTCGTGGTATTACTGCTGCCAAGCTGTGTTTCGGGCGTTGGGCGTGACAGGCGCACATCGTAATTTCCACTCTCGCGCAGGAGCTGTGCAAGATACATGCCGACAGTGTATGTTATATCCTGCTCTCTTACGCCGTTGCCCTCGGCGCCTGCATTCGGATTTACGGGATTGTGCCCCTGATCGATGTATATTTTTATTGCCATAGACATCTCCTTAATTTCGTATTTATAAGTAAGCGCGTATCGTCTATATTTATTTTATGCGATCGGGAGATAAAAGTGAAAGGATATTTTAAGATGACTGAAAACATAAATGAAAGCGCAGAATGCATCTGCGATATATCCGAAGAAAAAAACCGAATAGTCGGCGGCACGCTGTACCTTGTTGCCACTCCGATCGGAAATCTGGCGGATATTTCAAGCCGAGCGGTCAAGACCCTGTCGTGTGTTGACTTCATTGCCGCAGAGGATACAAGAAACTCTATGAGATTACTTAAATATCTCGGCATACAAAAGCCTATGATCTCGTATTTTGAGCACAACAAAAAGGCTCGCGGACAGGTCATATGCGAAAGGCTCATGAACGGCGAATCCTGCGCGCTCATAACCGATGCAGGCACGCCCGCAATATCAGATCCGGGTGAGGACATCGTAGCCCTGTGTGCCGAAAACAATATCCCCGTTACCTCCGTACCCGGCCCGTGCGCCGCCATACTTGCCCTGACACTGTCGGGATTGCCGACGCTCCGCTTTTGCTTTGAGGGATTTTTGTCTGCCGAAAAGAAGGAGCGGCGCGACAGGCTCTCTAAGCTCAAATGCGAATACAGGACCATGATATTCCATGAGGCACCCCATAAGCTGATCTCCACCCTTGCAGATATGCGCGACACCTTCGGCGGCGACCGCAGGATATCTCTTTGCCGTGAGCTTACAAAGCTCAATGAGGATGTCATGAGAACTACTCTTGATAAGGCTTGCGAGCATTACGAGAGCCACGCACCGAGAGGCGAATACGTGCTTGTAGTTGAGGGCTGTGACGAGAGCACAGCCGCAAATGATGAAAAGCGAGATCTTCTCTCCATGTCAATTGAAGATCACGTGGCTTATTATATTGACTCGGGGCTTTCAAAAAACGATGCAATAAAGCGCACCGCAAAGGATCGCGGAGTGCCCAAAAACGATATATATCAAGTAATAATGGTCAAACAGTAAGAAAGTCTATTTCATTAAGACCGTCTGAAAAGCAAGAAATCGGATGCTCTCTGCCGAAAGGCATATAGCATCCGATTTCTTTATTGTGTCTATGACGAGCTTATAAATAATTTATCTGTAAATAACTTTATATTTTTTAACAATTTACCCTTGACAAAATGCTATATTGGTAGTATAACTATATTGTAAGAAACTTTGAATAAGATAAAAATGCAAATTCAAAGATTTTAAGGAGAAAAATAATGAAAAAGCTTATTGTATCATTGTCTGCATTGACAGCATTTTTGGTTCTCTTTTTTTGTATTGCTTTACCAACTCAAGCCGCAACCTACAGCGGAATCTGCGGCAAAAACCTCACATGGGACTTGGATACCAGCACGGGTACACTGACTATTGACGGCGAGGGGAAGATGTATAATTATCAATGGGGCGCCTCACCTTGGTTTAATTATAAATCTAAAATTACTACTGTTGTGATCAACAACTCGGTTACAAGTATAGGTGCAGAGGCATTCTCCGGTTGCAGTAGCCTTACAAACATAAATATTCCAGATAGTGTTACAAGTATAGATGGTAGTGCATTCTACGGTTGCAGTAGCCTTACAAGCATTAGTATCCCGGATAGTGTTACAAGTGTAGGTAGTAGTGCATTCGACGGTTGCAGTAGCCTTACAAGCATAAATATTCCAGATAGTGTTACAAGTATAGG
>CAZVUD010000002.1:0-13686 GCA_964629615.1 uncultured Clostridium sp.
GGTAGTTCAGTTGGTTAGAACGCTAGCCTGTCACGCTAGAGGTCGTGGGTTCGAGTCCCATCCGGGTCGCCATTTTTATAATAGAACGTTTTGCGGATTTAGCTCATTTGGTAGAGCGTCGCCTTGCCAAGGCGAAGGTGGTGGGTTCGAGCCCCGTAATCCGCTCCAAATTTTATAAGGCGTCATAGCCAAGCGGTAAGGCAAAGGTCTGCAACACCTCTATCCCCGGTCCGATTCCGGGTGACGCCTCCAAACAAAACAGCACTGCGAAAGCAGTGCTGTTTTGTTTGGAGCCACCACCCGTCGCGAGGGCTGTTGCTGCTCCTATCGTGTTACGCCTGACAAGAAAGATGCCGATCGGCATTTTCGAGCAAGGTAGTAGAAGTGAACCTTTCCCGTGGCTTTTAGGAGAATTTGCTGTTTTGACGCGTGAATGTATCCTTTTTTGTCGTTCTGAGAAGCTTTTAAGAACGCTTTGTCAGGTGTAGCACGCGATATTCTTTCGGCGAGATCCCGTGCGCTTTTTTAAATAATTTGCTGAAATACAGGGGGTCATTTACTCCAACCTTGTAGCCGATCTCGCTTATATTAGAATTCGTTTCCCTTAAGAGATCGGCGGCAAGCGACATACGGTAATGATTGAGATATGAAATGGGAGAACAACCGAAGCTTTTTTTAAAAACAGCGTAAAAATTAGATTCTGACATATTTGCTATTTTCGCCAAATCAATTATGTTAATTGTTTGAGTATAATTTTTCATCATGTATTCAACGGCATTCTGTATTCCTTGGTTGATTTTGTTTTGCGAAAATTCTGAGCTTTGCAAAAGCAACCCCAAAATTTTATAGCAGCAACTGTAATTTTCCCAAAAATCATCTGTAGAAAACAAATTATCGAACAATTCATTCATTTTTTTCTTGAAATATTCGTCCAATACTGTCGGAAACCGGTACAGCGTGTCCAACCTGTACGCTTTATTTATTTCAACGTCAATAAAGAGCCAGCGGCAAGTCATTGTGCCGCTTTTTTTATTGGCATGATGAACGATAATTTGCTGGATCTCTGCTGGAGCAACGAAAAAACCGCCTTCCCCTGTTTGCACGGTTGCCGCATTTCCGAGAGTAATGTCATAGCTTCCTTCAACCGATTGCACGATAGAAAGATATGGCAAAACCTTTATGTGTTGTATGTTGTCGTTGCAGGCGGAAAAAAATCCGTCTTTTTTGAAATATTTTATTTCTGCACTTTTTATATTCAAAAATATCACCTCAATAGTATTATACATGTTTTTTGCCGAAAAATCAATTGTTTTTAATAGTTTTGTAGTTTATAATAATATTGGAGGTGGTAATATGACATTCTACACGCAAAACGGAGGAAAACGCCCCATACGCTTATCCGACACAACCAGAAAATTTGCCTATGAGTCACTGAACCGCAAATATGGACTTGATACTTTGAAGGTCGAAGCTATACCTCTTGATAACATTAATGATTTCGAGTCACTTTCGACCATTGAAAAATACGATCTTGCTATTCGGAAAATAGCAGAGGAAGCTCCGATCCGAATATGCGAGGGGGAGAAGATCAGTGGCGCAGCGACGCTTGGTATGGCGATCCACCATTGTATTCCCGCTACATGCGGCGGAATATCTATCTGCAGCAGCATCAGCCATTTGACTGTTGACTTCGAAACAGTTTTAAAATACGGAGTTAACTCAATCAAAAAGAATGCTAAACTCTCATATGAAAAATATCGAGGAACGGAAAGGGAAGCCTTTGTAAAAAGCTGCTTGGACTGCCTTGAAGCTTTTGAAATCTGGCATGCTCGTTACATAAAGGCTTTGGCGGAGCTTCCCGAATACAAAGCAAATTATGAAAATCTGAAGCGCGTCCCCTTTGAGCCTGCCACCAATTTTTATGAGGCGGTGCAAAGCCTTTGGTTCACGTTTGCCTTTATCCGACTTTGCGGAAACTGGCCGGGAATCGGGCGCATCGACTATTTGCTTGGTGATTATCTGAAAAAGGATCTTGCGCGCGGCACACTTTCTCTTGACGAAGCTCGAGAGATATTGGCGCATTTCTTTATTAAGGGATGTGAATGGATCAACGGTAAGTACATCGGAAGTGGCGATGCTCAGCATTATCAAAACATTGTACTTGCAGGTATCGATGAGTACGGAAATGAGGTTACGAATGAAGTGACCTATTTGGTGCTTGATATTCTGGAAGAGCTTGGCATCAGTGATTTTCCCACTACCGTTCGAATCAACAGAAACACTGACGAAAGGCTTTTGAGAAGAGTCGCGGAGGTTATGAGATACGGCGGAGGAATCCTTGCGATATATAACGAGGATCTGATCATAGAGGCTCTGATGAAAGACGGCTACGAGGAAAGGGAAGCACGCAAATTTGCCAACGACGGATGCTGGGAGGTGCAGATCCCCGGAAAGACCTTCTTCATATATTCGCCGTTTGATTCCTTACAGATACTGCAGAAAAATACGTTGAAGGGATATAACGGAGAGGTTGATTTTCCCGATTTTGAGGCTTTGTATACTCAATATCGAGATGATCTTCAAATGAATGTAGGAGCGATCTACAAAAACAGACTTGAACAATTTGTCGGCTTTGATGCTCATACAAAGGATTGGAAATGGACTGAACAGCCGCCTTGCACTATAGTATCTTTGTTTGAGAAGGGCTGTATTGAAAAAGGACGATCCTATCTTGAAGGCGGTCCGATCTATAATATAACCTCACCGCATATTGGCGGACTTGCCGATACAGTCAATAGCCTTTACGCTATTAAAAAGCTTGTATTTGATGAAAAAAAGCTGACCCTTGCAGGGCTTTTGAAAATTTTAAGAAACAACTGGGAGGGCGAAGAAACGCTCCGCCAATACGTGCTGAATCGCTACGTTTATTATGGAAACGATAACGATGAGGTCGACGAGATCGCGGCACGTCTGCTCTCGGATTTTGCGGATATTTGTGTCTCTTTCAACGGCAAATGCGGATATAATTTTCCCGCAGGAGTCAGCACCTTTGGGCGTCAGCTTGAATGGTCGACAAACCGATTGGCTTCACCTCACGGCAGAAAACAGGGTGAAGTCTTGGCGGCAAATGCCTCACCTACACCAAACACCGATAAGGACGGTTCAACGGCGATCATTCGCTCGTATTGTAAGGCGGATCTTTCAAAGCTTGCCACAGGTGCAGCACTTGATATCAAGCTCTTACCGTCAAGCGTTGAGGGCGAGGATGGTCTGCAGGCACTCATTGCTTTGATGCGCGGCTTTGTATTTCTTGGCGGCTTTTTCATGCAGCCTGACGTTGTAGATGCGTCCTTGCTTCGCATGGCACAAGAGCATCCTGAGGATTATCAGACTCTTTCGGTTCGCGTTTCGGGGTGGAATGCCCGATTTGTAACACTGAACAAAGAGTGGCAGGATATGGTGATTGAGCAAAATGAACACTGAAATGAAATTAAGAGTAACCGAGATCCAACGTTTTTGTATGCACGATGGTCCCGGCGTTCGCACAACCGTTTTTTTGAAGGGGTGTCCCTTGCGCTGTGCGTGGTGTCACAATCCCGAAACGCAAAAAAGCAGCGCGGAGCTTCTTTTCTATCAAAATAAATGCATCGGGTGCGGAGCGTGTATCGCTTCTTGCCGACAGACCGCTCATGTCATAGAAAAGCAACACGTTATTGACCGCGCAAAATGCACTTTGTGCGCCGAATGTGCAAAGGGGTGTCCAACGGGTGCGTTAGAGATCTGCGGCAATATGTATACGGTCAATGAGATCCTCACGGTCGTGGAAAAGGATCGGGCATTTTACGGTGATCTCGGTGGTGTAACCTTTTCGGGAGGAGAGCCGTTTGCGCAAAAGGAGAGCATGGTTGCCTTGCTGAAGGCTTGTAAAGAAAAAGGATTTAACACCGTGATCGAAACCTGCGGATATGCGGATGCGGATGCTTTGTGTGCGGCAATTCCTTTGGTGGATCTGTTTTTGTGGGACATAAAGGATACCGATGATGAGCGACACAAGAAATATACAGGTGTTTCGCCCCAAAAGATATGGGATAACCTTGTGCTGGCAGATGCCAAGGGTGCCAACACACGCCTGAGATGTATATTGATCAACGGTATCAACACAAATGAAGCGCATTATAATAAGGTTGCAGAGATTGCATCGTCGCTCCTTCATTGTGAGGGTGTTGAGTGGATACCGTACCATGCATATGGTGGCACAAAGGATATATTTCTGGGCGGGGAGAACAGCGGAAGAAAAGAATGGATCCCAACGCCCGAGCAGATGGAGAAAGCCAAAGAAAGCTTGAGATCTGCCGGTGTAAATTTGTTTTGAAACGGCATATTATTTATCAACACGTGACAACGTATCAAGTTGTCGACAGTCAAAAAACAGAAAGATACCGATTATTTCATGTCAACATGATGTGCACAAAGCAATTCATTCCGTAGGGCGAACTTTGTTCTCCCGTTTATACGTATGGCTAAATTATATTCATTGACACTGCATCATTTTTCTTGTGATGACACCTCATCATTTCTCCCACCGGAGAAGGCTTATGCCGAAAAGTTTTTTGATAAGATTTCTTATGATTTTGTTGTTTGTATGGCTACACGATATACTCAAAGTAATTCATAACAGGTAAGGAAGTTTTTTGCCAAGCTTTTTTCAAAAAAGCGGGGAAAGCAAAGGCTCAATTAATATTTTGTCCGATTATAGTTGACTTTTCCATTTTTTTGTGATATAATCATAAAGTTAGCAGACGCTAACCGCTGGGCGGCGTCTGCTTTTATTAAATGCACTTGTTAGCCAATGCTAACTAAATGGAGGAAAACTGAATGATAGATAAAGATCTGCTCCGACTGCTCGGAGGGAACAAAAAGTACATATTTTACACTGTTGCTCTTATGGTGCTTGGTCTGCTTGCCAATGTAAGCATTACAGCCTCGATATGTTGGGCAATAGATCTTGCTGTACATTTCGGCGATCAAAATAGCGGTTTCACCGTATTTTTGCCGCCTTTTATATGTGCCATTATCGGCATTTCCGTTCGTTATGCGGCGTCAAGACTTGTGGGTGACCTCAAGGACATACTCGGCAGAAAGGTCAAAAAGGATCTCAGAGAGCGCGCTTATAATAAGATAGTGAAGCTCGGTGTGCGCTCGATGGATGGTATGAGCATGGCAGGCTTGACACAAGTGGCAATGGAGGGCGTTGAACAGCTTGATCTGTATTATTCATCATACATTCCGCAGTTTTTCTATGCAATGCTTGCACCCATTATACTTTTTGTCATAACAGTGGGGATACAGTGGCAGGTAGCGCTCATCCTGCTTTGTTTGGTTCCGCTTATACCTGTGTCCATAATAGCGGTATCAAAATACGCAAAGAAGATATTTGCAAAATATTGGGGAAAATATACGTCTATGGGAGATTCATTTCTTGACAGCGTTCAGGGACTGAAGGAGCTTAAGATATTCAAGGCTGACGGCGCACAGCACGCTAAAATGAACGAAACGAGCGAGGAGTTCCGCAAGATCACCATGAAGGTCCTTGTGATGCAGCTTGCAAGCACCACTATTATGGATCTCGTGGCATACGGCGGAGCAGGACTTGGCATTGCAATGTCAATAATTTCCGTAATAAAATGGGGAGCATCTCCGATATCAGCGCTTTTCCTTATTTTAGTTTCAGTGGATTTCTTCCTTCCGCTTCGCGCGTTCGGCTCAGCTTTTCATGTGGCAATGAACGGAGCAGGCGCAGGAAGAAAGATACTTTCACTGTTAGATCAGCCTGACCCCTCATGGGGCAGTGACACAGTCAAAGATACCGAGCTTAAGCTTGAAAATGTGACTTTTTCGTACGACGGCAAGCGCGACGTGCTTAAAAATGTGAGCATGACCTTCAAAAAAACCGGAATGACATCCATCGTAGGTGAATCGGGATGCGGAAAATCAACGGTAGTGAATATGCTCCTCGGTGCATTCAGACCAACGTGCGGCGTTGTCACTGCAGGCGGCAGATCCCTTGAAACTCTCTTGCGTGAGTCATATTATTCTCACATTGCCTCGGTAAGCTACAATACGTATATCTTCAATGCGACTGTGCGCGAAAACTTTATGCTTGCAAATAAAAGCGTTACAGACGAAGAAATATATGAAGCACTCAAAAAGGTCAATCTTGCAGATTTTATCCGTGAAAACGGAGGTCTTGACAAGGTTATCAGCGAAGATGCAAGCAATATTTCAGGCGGTCAGAAGCAGAGGCTGGCTCTTGCTGTCGCCCTTGTTGCAAACAAGGATGTCTATATATTTGATGAAGCCACGAGCAATATAGACATAGAAAGCGAAGCCGTTATCATGACAAATATCAAGGCGCTTTCAAGGACAAGATCAGTCATAGTGATATCACACCGCCTTGCAAATGTAGTTCCGTCGGATCTTATATATTATATGGAATCAGGCGAGCTTGCCGAGAGCGGAACTCACGATGAGCTGATGGCAATGCACGGCGGCTATGCTAAGCTTTATATGGCGCAGAAGGATTTTGAAGAAGGATATGTGGAGGTAAGGTCATGAAGGATCAGAAAAAGCTTCGCAGAAGCGGAGGAAAAATAATGGCAAGCCTTATATTGCTCCTCGGCAGTCTTGCCTACATCATGGTGCTGGCTGTCATAAACGGCTCTCTCGGATTTATCTGCGCCATGGGAGTGACTCTTTTTGGAGCGATAGGAGTTGCCAAGGCGCTTGGAGAGGCGATCGCCATGTCGTACGGACTTATCATTTGCTTCGCGATTGGCTGCGGAGTGCTCCGCGGTCTGCTCAGATATTTGGAGCAATACAGCAATCACTATATAGCATTCCGTCTTTTGGCGGTGCTTCGCGATAAGATATTCGGTGCTTTGCGCAGACTTTGCCCTGCAAAGCTTGAAGGTAAGCAAAAGGGAGCTATCATTGCCATGATAACCTCGGATATCGAAACCTTGGAGGTGTTTTACGCGCACACCATCTCACCTATCTGCATTGCAGTTATAGTTTCGGCGGCAGTATTTCTTTTTGTCGGCTTTGTTTCAAGCTGGTATCTTGCACTGATAGCACTGCTTGGTTATATTGCGGTCGGCATACTCGTTCCAATGATATCTTCCTCAAAGCTGAAAGCGTCAGGAGTCAGATATCGTGCTGAGTTTTCAAGCTTCAATGCATATTTTCTTGACAGCATCAAGGGCGTAAAGGACATCGTCTTGAATAACGCAGGAAATGAGCGCGCAAGAGAAGTAAATGAGCGCTCGGACCGCCTTCTTTTTGAAACAAAAAAGATGAAGCATGATACAACAAAGGCAAACGCGGCGACTGAGCTTTGCGTATCTGCTTTTATTATACTGACTCTTGCGGCAGGGATCATATTTGTGGCAAATGATATGCTGTCAGCAGGCAGAATGGTGATAGGCGTGGTCGCAGTGTTTGGCTCATTCGGACCTGTCATTGCGATATCGGCTCTGCCCGGCAATCTCACGCAAACATTTGCTTCAGGCGACAGAGTTTTGGATCTCCTTTCAGAAGAGCCTGCGGTAACACCTGTAAATAACGGCAAAAAAATAGAATACAGCGATCTCTCGGTGACAGATCTTTCATTTTCATACGATGGAAAAACAGATGTGCTGACAGATATCTGCATGCATGCACGAAAGGGCGAGATCATAGGCATCGTGGGAGGATCGGGATGCGGCAAATCCACATTGCTTAAATTACTGCTCAGATTCTGGCAGAAGAGCCGCGGATCTATAGAGTATAACGGAGTTGACATTGATGAGGTTGACAGCGACTGCTTGCTTGACAATGTAACTATGGTAAGTCAGTCAACATATCTCTTTGATGAGACCATTGAGGACAATTTGCGTATTGCAAAGTCGGATGCGACAATGGAAGAGATAGAATCAGCATGCAAGCATGCCTCCATTCACGACTTTATACTTACATTGCCGGATGGATATAAAACACGTGTCGGAGCACTCGGCGACAATCTCTCTGCAGGCGAAAAACAGCGCATAGGGCTTGCCCGTGCATTCCTGCGCGGAAGTGAGCTTATATTGCTTGACGAGCCTACGAGCAATGTTGACAGCATAAATGAAGGCATTATACTGAAAGCTCTTGTGGAGCAAAAAAACAAAAAGAGTATCATCCTTGTATCTCACCGTGAATCCACAATGGCTATTGCAGACAGGATATACAGGATAGAGGGCGGTAAGCTGTATGAAGAAAAATAAGACAGCATCCAAGCGCGAGCGTGAAAAGCGCACGGTCGCATTGATGATAAGAATATATTGTAAAAATAAACACGGGACAAAGAAAGCTCTTTGTCCCGATTGCGAGGCTTTGCTTGAATATGCAAAAATGCGGAGCGACAAGTGTCCCTTTATGGAAAACAAGACATTTTGCTCCAATTGCCGTGTTCATTGCTATAAGCCGCAAATGAGGGAGAAGATTCGTGAGGTCATGCGCTTTTCGGGACCTCGCATGATATTCATACATCCGGTAATGGCTGTGCGCCATGTAATAGAAAGTAAAAAAGAAAAGAAACGAACGGAGAAAGAAATATAATGAAGATAAAAAAGATACTGTGGCTCATCCTTGGATGTGTTGGACTCGGAATAGGTGCTGTGGGAGCGGTATTGCCCATGCTGCCTGCCTTTCCGTTTCTCTTGCTTGCGGCATTCAGCTTTGGAAAAAGCTCGGAGAGATTGCATAAGTGGTTTATCGGAACCAAGCTGTATAAAAATAATCTCGAATCCTATGTAAAAGGTCAGGGAATGACGCTGAAAACAAAGATAAAGATAATGATCACCGTCACGATCCTTATGGGATTTGGCTTTTTTATGATGCTTCGTAAGGATCTGTATATTCCTTGTGCCATCCTTGGCGGTGTGTGGCTGTTCCACATTTTATACTTTACGTTCAAGGTAAAGAAATATACCCCCGATAATAAGGTCACAGATGAGCGATCGCAGAGCGGCGATTGCATTATTTAAGACGATTTGTTAGCTATGGCTAACTTTGGTACTTAATAAAAACATCTGCAAGGTCAGATCAAGTACACAAAATACCGCCTGCGAGTGTCAGTCGCAGGCGGTATTTAAATTGTTTGGTAATTAAGATCGGTATTATATGTGATCAAATGCTTTAAACTCCCTTAAGATGGGCATATTCCTTATCTGTGAGGTATCTCCATTTGCCATCTGCAAGATCTCCAAGCTTGACTTCTCCGATAGATACTCGCTGAAGTCGCTTTATCTTAAGCTCCTTCGCCTCGCACATGCGGCGTATCTGCCGATTTCTTCCTTCGTAAAGCTCAAACTCAAGCACAGTGTAGGAATTATATCCCTGCTTGTTTTCGCGCACCTTGCGTATTCTGACGCGTTCTGTCATGCGTCCGTCTATCTCAATAGGCTCACCGAGTGCATATACCTCCTCGTCTGTAAAGAGGTAGGGCAGGGTAACGTGGTAGAGCTTGCATATGGAGTGCTTTGGATGAGTGAGCTTATTTGCAAGCTCGCCGTCGTTCGTAAGCAGGATAAGACCGTCAGAGTCCATATCCAGTCTGCCTATGGGGTAGAGTCGTATGAGCTTGCCATTCTGATCCCTTATTTTTACAAGATCGGTAACATTTGCTCTGCCTTTTTCGTCAGATGCGGTAGTAACTATACCTCTTGGCTTGTTGAGTGCTACGCATATGCGCGCCGTTTGGCGATATCTTACGATATTTCCCTTATATTTTACTATGTCGGTGTCAGGGTCTATCTTTTGACCAAGCTCGGCAGGAATGCCGTTTACTGATACCTTGCCTGCAATTATCTCTTGCTCGGCGGCTCTGCGCGACATTACGCCGCAGTCTGTAAAAAATTTTGATAATCTGATCTTTTCCATCTGTAATCCTTTTTTCAGCCTACCTGCGGCTGAAGCTTAGAATAAGTCCTTTATCTTATCAAAGAAAGAGGGCTCTTTTTGTGTTTGCACGTCATTATCCGCAATAAGCGGACTTTCGCACAATATATGCTCACCCTGCTTATAGTATATCCTTCCTAATGTATCCCCCTGCTTTATCGGAGCAAGAGAGAAGGGCATAAGCTCTATGTGGCAGGTTACATTTTCCTTATCCTTGCGATAGGTGTATGAGAGGGGAAATGCATTTTTTACGGATATGCTTGATGCATTCCCACCGCAGACATGCTGAGAATATGTGAATTCACCTGTGTCGTACACATCACAGCGCTCATATATACTGCGCCCGAGATCAAGCAGAGCGCCATGATCCTGCCAATCATTCGGAGCATTGAGGGTCACGCAGATAAGCTTTACTCCGTCTGCATCTGCTGCACTGACAAGGCATCTTCCGCTTTTTTTGGTAAATCCCGTTTTGACACCGACAGCGCCCTTGTAGCTTGAAAGCAGCTTGTTGTGATTGATCAGCAGTCTGGCGCCTTCGCCTGAATTGAGCGGCACGGTTTTCCTTTTTGTAGCAACGATCCGTGAGAATGTCGGATCCTTCATGGCTTCCATGGTGATCATGGCAAGATCGTAGGCTGTGGTGTAATGCTCTTGACTGTCCAGACCGTGAGGGTTGTCAAAATGTGTATCCTTAAGCCCGAGGCTTTCAGCTTTCTCGTTCATCATGCTTGAAAAGCCCTCTATGGATCCGCCGACCTCAATGGCGATAGCGGCGGCAGCATCGTTGGCTGACGAGAGCAAAAGTGCATACAGAAGATCCTCGACAGTCATACGCTCATTTGCATACAGATATACAGACGAGCCTTCTATCCCCACAGCAGAAGGGGAGATGGATATCTCGCGCGATATATCGCATCTTTCTATCGCGACAAGGGCAGTCATTATCTTTGTCGTGGAAGCCATGGGCATGCGCTCATGCGCGTTCTTCTCAAAGTATATTTCTCCGCTTTCACATTCAATCGCTACAGCTGATCTTGCGGATACCGATATATCGGCGTTGCTCTGTGCCGACACAAGGCTCACAGAGCCTTCTTCTTTGGGCACATACTCCACGGTTTTATTGCAGGACGCAAGGCTTAAAATGCATAAAAGCAGAGCCAAAGCACGTAACCTTAATGCCTGCGCCTTGGCGATGCCTGTATATTCTATGAAAAAAGGCATGACTGTCTACCCCCGAAATATATCTGTTTATATAGATGATATTCCTTCGGGGGCAGAGTTATTACATTATTTATGTTATTTGCTTTCTTCCTCGGTGTCCTTGTCCTTTGCAAAGAGTGCCTTGATCTTTGCAATGATCTCAGGTGAGCGGTCGATAAGATCGGATATCTGCTCGATGGGATCGGAGGGGTTCTTTACACCTATGTTGATAAGCTCAACATTGCCGTCCTTTGATATGCAGAGAAGACCTATGGGCTGTACGGATATACCTGTTCCGCCGCCTGCACCGAAGTTCTGGGGAACATCGGCAGCTCCGCCCTTTTTGTCGTTGAAATCCATGCCGCCCGTTGCAAATCCAACGGCTACCTTGGAGATCGGTATTATCGTTGTGCCTGATGCGGTGTCTATCGGTGTGCCGATGACTGTATCGGCGTCGATCATGTTTCTGATCTGTGCAAGAGTGGACTGTACTACTTCCTGAAGCTTATTTGAGTTTGCCATAATTCTTGTCCTTTCGTTTATGTAAAAAAATTATTATTTTTCATTGCTGTTGCCGTGCTCTGCGCCTTCTGTGTCGGGTGCGGACGGCTTTATCTTTACCCATCCTACGATGAATTTAACGCCTGCCTTTATAAGAGCCGAAAGCACGCCGCCAAGGCTCATGGAAAATCCGATATCTATATCTGCCGTGATCTTATCTGAAAGAAAGTCAGGCTCGATATATACGGTGAAATTTTTCTTTGTGTGGAGATTTGTGTGTCGGTCAATGAACGTGAGCACAGGGGCGAGAGCGGCACATACAGCACCGTGCAATGTGGCAGTTTTGTCTGCACTGTCCGAGCCTACGCGTATTATGACCTTTGCGATGTGAAAATGGAATTTTGAGAAGAAGGAAGAGAAGAAGAGTGACAGAACGTCCTTAAACAGGCTTATCATGTCGGGAATGGGAGGCGTTGAAGCGCGCTTTTTTGCCTTGACAGCCTTCTTTTCAGCCTTTGTCATTGCTGCTTTTTTCTTTTTAGCCTCTGCCTTTTCCTTTTTCTTTTTAGCCTTAGCCTCCGCCTTTTTTCGTTCCTTTGCCTCGACTTTCGCATCTCTTGCACGTATCTTTTTTAAGGTGTATTTCCTAAGGGAGTATTTTTTCGGCTTTTTGGGGAGAATGTTTATCTTTATTCCAAATACGCGCACCGACAGTCGAAGCACGTCATCCATCTTAAGATCGACACGCACTCTTACAGAAAATAAAAGCACGAAAAATGCTATGATGCTGCATATTATGATAAGTGCGGTCATTACATATCTCCTTTCATTTGTTTATTTTCTTATGCGCTTGTGTGTCAGATGTTTACTTCTATCTCGCCGCTTTCGTCCTCACTTGGAGGTGTGAGCTCGGTAACGGGAAGCTCGTCAAGTGACGACAGCCCGAATACTCTGAGAAACTTGTCGCTCGTTTTGTAGAGCATTGGGCGTCCGGGTGCTTCAAGACGTCCGCATACCTCTATGAGCTGCTTGTCTATAAGGGAAGTCATGGCGTACGATGAATCCACGCCGCGAATGTTGTCTACATCGCTTCGCGTGACAGGCTGATTGTAGGCAACGATGGCAAGTGCCTCCATTGTTGAGGCTGAGAGATTTCCGCCTCTCTTTATACCGAGAGCCTCGCGTATGTAGGGGGAGTATTCCTCCTTTGTCGCAAGCTGGCATGTGTCGGGATATGTGAGAAGCAAAACGCCTCTGTGGCTGTTCTCCTTTGAAAGATCATGTGCCATAGCCTCGGTGAGTGTCTTTATGTCCTTTACATCCAGCCCGAGCACCTCGGATAGCTTTTCGTATGAAACGGGGTGCCCTGCGGCATAAAGTATGGCTTCTATCGCGGCGTATACATCACATGCCGCTGTGTTTTCTTCATTCATTTAAAGCTCCTTTCAGGATCGGACGGATCATTTTGCTCTGTGCTTTCTTTGTCATCGTCTTTGGCTTCATTTTCGTTAAGCTCCAAGAGCGTTGAGCTTTCAAAGACCGTGACAGCTGATCCTTCATCCTCGATTATGCTTACCCGACGTATCTTGATGAGCTCCAATATACCCAAAAAGATGGCAATAAGGTCGGGCAGGGATGTTGCGTCATCCAAAAGCTCCTGTATATGAAATTTTCTGTTTTCAGATCCCATTTTAGACAATATCCGTGTTATCTTGACCTCAACAGGCACGATAGGGGAGGATATCATGGGTTTGAAAACATTTTTTTCGGGCTTTGGTCGGTTTTCGTTGTATGTGATTATCCTGCGCACCGCGATGCTCAAGCTCTCGATGCTCTGATCTGCGACAAATGTTTTGTCTATGGATATCTCGTCGGTATCCTTTTCCATTCGCTGTGAAAATTTCGGGTAGAGAAGAGCCATTTTCTTCGCCGCTTCTTTAGCCTGACTGTACTTTAAAAGTGCGTCTGCCAGCGCGGCTCTCGGGTCTTCCTCGTCCTCCTTGACCT
>CAZVUD010000002.1:13696-32888 GCA_964629615.1 uncultured Clostridium sp.
AGCATCTTGCTCTTTATAAGCATAAGCTCGCTTGCCATAACGAGAAACTCCGTGGCTATATCCATGTTTAGAAGCTGTGCTTCTTCGATGTATTCTATGTATTGGTCGCATATGAGAGATATCGGGATATCCTCTATGCTGACCTTGTTTTTTTGTATAAGGCTCAGGAGAAGGTCAAGGGGTCCTTCAAACGAGTCAAGCTTATACTGTATCTCTTCCATCCTGACCGCCTCCTTTCTCTCTATATTTGTGCGATATCAGAAGAATATCTTCAGTCCGAGCTTGAAGAAGGGCTCGGCTATTGCATACAGCAATCTGCCTGCGAGCCATGAGAAGGGTGAAAAGCTGAAGATATATGAGCAAGCCCAGAGAACTGCAAAAACACCTATAAGAATATACTTTTCATACTGCATTATCTTAAAATATGTGTTTGTGGGCAAAAACTGCAGGAAAAATCTCGATCCGTCAAACGGAGGGAGGGGAATAAGGTTAAATACCATAAATACGTAGTTGTAGATCGCCCACAGATAAAAGAATACTGCAAGCACGTTCACTACATTGCACAGAAGCACCGGAACATCGGGATTTGTTGCGAGCTTTAGCTGTGCTGAATAGGTAAATCCGTAAGCGATGGCGCCGATGGTTCCCGAGAGGAAGTTTGCAAGAGGCCCTGCAATGGCTGACATAGCCATACCTTTTTTGGGGTTATCAAAAAGGCGCGCGTTTATCGGAACGGGCTTCGCCCAACCGAATCCGAGTATCATCATTGCCAAAAATCCTATGGGATCTATGTGCTTTGCGGGATTTAAGGTGAGCCTGCCGAGATTTCTTGCCGTGGGATCTCCGAATTTGTATGCAACATATCCGTGCGCCGCCTCGTGCCATGCAAGTGCAAACATTATTACGGGCAGTGTCAGCAAGAGCTGTATTACAGCCTCACGCCATTCACCCGTTCGTATTAAGCTTAAAGTTTCAAATATCATTTATTGTACCTGCCATATCAGAAAATATCGTTTCTTATAAGGTCATCGTAGCTCTCCCTCTTTACAGCTATCCTTGATTTTCCGTCGCGGACAAGGATAACGGGCGGTCGGGGAAGTCGGTTATAATTTGAAGCCATGCTGAAATTGTACGCGCCTGTCGTAAGTGTTGCGAGTATATCGCCGCGCTCTGCCTTCTGTATCTCCACACCTTCACCCAGCAGATCGCCCGATTCACAGCATCTGCCTGCGATCGTGGCTTTGTAATCCTTGGGTCTGTCTGCCTTGTTTGCTATAAGGAAGGTGTAATTTGAGCGATAGAGCGCATATCTCGGATTGTCGGGCATTCCGCCGTCTACCGATATGTAATTTAAAAATCCGGGGATCTCTTTTCTTGCGCCCACCGTGTACAGGGTGATGCCTGCCGCGGCTACTATAGAGCGTCCCGGCTCAAGGCGCACCTCGGGCATTTTCACGCCGTATTTTTTACATTCGCCTGTGACCACAGCCGCTATATCGGCTATCGCGTCGGAATAGCTTATGTGGGGATCGTTTTCGGTATACCTTACGCCAAGACCACCGCCGAGATTAAGCTGGGATATCTCATAGGAGCATTGTGCCTTTATGTCGGCTATGAAGCGCACCATGATATCGGCAGCCGCGGCGAATGGCTCTATGTCGAATATCTGCGAGCCAACATGGCAGTGAAGTCCGAGAAGTCGGATGCCGCCAAGTGAGAGCGCAGTCTTTACTATCTCCATTGCCTGACCTGTTTCTATCGCGTTCCCGAATTTTGAGTCCACGCTTCCGGTCATTATAGCCTTGTGAGTGTGGGGATCGATACCGGGGGTGATCCTGAGCAGGATATCTTGTACTTTGTTTCTGGATATCGCTTCAGCGCTTACCGCAAAAAGTTCGTCGCAGTTATCCACCACGATCACGCCGACGCCGATGTCCATGGCGTAGCGAATATCCTCGTCGGTCTTGTTGTTGCCGTGAAAATATATCTTTTCCGTGGGAAATCCTGCGGCGCAGGCTGTGTACAGCTCGCCACCCGATACGCAATCCACACCAAGCCCTTCCTCTGCGGCTATCTTGTATATCTCCGCAAAGCAGATGGATTTTGAGGCAAAGAGGGGGAGAGCGTCAGGACCGAAATGCTTTCTTGCGCCTTCAAGATATTCGCGCATGTTTTTGCGTATCACATTTTCGTCCATTATATAGGCAGGCGTGCCGTATTCCTTTGCAAGATCTACCGTGTCAAGTCCGCCTATGGTGAGATGTCCCTTGTTATTTGTTGACAAATGGGGGTATAATATCATTTTTGACTCCTTTTGCAGGATGCATTATTTGATGCCTGCACAGCGTATTATCTCACGCCAGAGCTCCTGCTTGCCCTCGCCCTTAAGGGAGGAGAAGGGGATGATGGGCGTGTCCTGTGCAACAGACTCATCCTCGGATATGGATGCAAGAGATCTTTCGCGCTCTGTCTTGTTGAGCTTGTCTATCTTTGTGACTGCAATGATGTAGTACATGCCGCTTGCGTTCATCCATTCGAGCATCATTCTGTCGTCGTCGGTTATTCCGCGGCGGCTGTCTATCAGCTGAATGACGCCGCGTATGAGATCGGCATTTTTGTTTTGGGTGAAATATCCGTCGGTGAGTGCAGACCATTTCTCCTTGTCCTTGGGGTTGCGCGCGGCAAATCCGTATCCGGGAAGGTCTACGAGAAAGAGCTTTTTGTTCACCTCATAGAAGTTTACGGTTATAGTCTTACCGGGCGTTGCGGATACGCGAGCCAAGGATCTTCTGCCGAGCAGAGTGTTTATAAGTGAGCTTTTTCCGACGTTGGAGCGTCCTGCAAGCGCGACCTGCGGTATGGGGTCTGTCGGAAATTGGCTTGCAAAGCCTGCTGTCATTTTAAGTGCAACGTCCTGAGTATTGAGTGCCATAAATATTTATATACCTTTCTTTTTACAGTTTATACGGATAGAGAGCTGTAATTTGCCGCGTCGCAAGCATATATCGGCATAGTGACGCTCTCGCTTGTCTTGCTGTCTGCCATTACAAGGGCGGCATCAAGCACCTCGCGTACGTTCCTTACGGGAATGAATGCCATGTTTTCCTTTACGGCGTCGTCCAGCTTCCGGATATCCTTTACATTGTCATGCGGTATTATAACTGTCTTGATGCCTGCGCTGTATGCAGCCATGGTCTTTTCACGAAGACCGCCTATGGCAAGCACGTTTCCGCGCAGAGTTATCTCGCCTGTCATGGCGATGTCGCGGCGTACGGGAATATTTGACAGTGCACTTATAAGTGACGTCAGAATGGTAACGCCTGCAGAGGGACCGTCCTTTGGAATTGCTCCCTCGGGAACGTGTATATGCACGTCCTTGTTTTTATAAAAATCTGTTTCGATGCCGTAGTCCGAGGCTATCATGCGCGCACAGCTGAGGGCTATCCTTGCCGATTCCTTCATGACATCGCCAAGGTTGCCTGTGAGCTCAAGCTTGCCGCTTCCGTCAAGTATGGCTACCTCTATCTTAAGAAGATCTCCGCCGACCTGCGTGTAGGCAAGTCCGTTTGTCGTACCGATCTCATCGCACGGCGAGATGCGCTCGGGTATGACCTTTACTTCGCCGAGAAATTCCTTCAGGTTCTCACTCTTTATGGATATAGCCTTTGCATTTTGATTTATAACGCAAAGAGCCGCTTTTCTGCATATCGCGGCGATCTCACGCTCAAGATTGCGGACGCCCGACTCTCTTGTGTAAGAGTCGATGATGTCGCAGATCGCGCTGTCCTGTATCTTAAGCACTCTCTTTGAAAGCCCGTGCTTCTTTAATTGCTTCGGAATAAGGTGGTTCTTTGCAATAGCGAGCTTTTCGCTCTTTGTGTATGTGTCTATGTGTATTATCTCCATCCTGTCTATGAGAGGGCGGGGAATAGTGTCAAGGGTGTTTGCCGTGGCTATGAATATGCAGTCCGAGAGGTCAAAGGGCAATTCTATGAAATGATCTCTGAATACCTTGTTCTGCTCGGGATCGAGCACCTCAAGCAATGCGCTTGCAGGATCTCCCCTGCCGTCGTTTGCCAGCTTATCTATCTCGTCAAGAAGTATGAGGGGATTTCGTACGCCTGCCTGCGATATGGCAGCCATTATGCGTCCGGGCATAGCTCCGACATAGGTCTTTCTGTGACCGCGTATGTCTGCCTCATCTCTGACGCCGCCGAGTGAAACGCGGACATATTTGCGCTTCATGGCTGTTGCAAGAGAGGATGCGATAGAGGTCTTACCCACACCGGGAGGACCCTCAAGGCAGATGATCTGCCCCTTAAGATCGGGATTTAATTGCTTTACTGCGAGGAATTCCAATAATCTTTCCTTTACCTCGCAAAGACCCTCGTGATCGCGGTCAAGTATGCTCCTTGCATCCTCAACATTGCTCCTGTCCTTTGTAGCCTTGCTCCAAGGAAGCTCAAGGCATGTGTCGAGATAATTTGACAGTACTGTGCTTTCAGCCGAGCCGAAGGGTGCACGGGAGAGCTTTTCGGCATCCTTGTGGAGCTTTTCTTTTACTTCCGTGGGAGCCTTCAGGGCAGATATACGCCTGTGGTATTCGTCAATCTCGGGATCGCCGCCGCCAAGCTCGTCCTGTATGACCTTCATCTCCTCACGAAGATAGTAGTCGCGCTGTGATTTTGCTATACGCTCCTGAGTTTTCTTGTTCAAGGAGGACTGCATCTTAAGTATCTCTATCTCGTAGTCGAGTATGGAGAGCACGGCGTCTATCCTCTGGTAGGGATCGAATATGTGCAGTATATCCAATTTATCCGTGTATTTAAGTATTATGTTGGATGCGATAAAGTCGGCAATGAGAGCAGGATTTGACATGCTGCGGACGGTTTTTGATATATCCTTCGGAAGTCCCGGGACAAGACGGGTGATCTTTTCTACCGCATCTGTCATCTTGCGCTTGTAGGCTTCACCCTTAAGACCGCCGTTATCCACAAGGGATACTGTCTTGCTTATGATCTCGCATGTGAGATATTTTCCCGTCATCGTCTGTGACTTTACCATGGCTCTTGAATAGCCCTCTGCTACCACTCTCGTCGTACCGTCGCCCGATTTTACGAGCTGCTTGATCTTTATGATCGTGCCTACATCGAAAAGCGCGTTATTTCCGTCGCTGTCAACTATTATCGGTACAGCCACGGCAAAAAGCGAGCCCTTTGCCGCCTCGCGTGCGGCTTCCTCTGAATTATAGCTGTCCGCTTTGACTTCAAAATTTATTATTTCGGAAGGGAATGCAACAGTCCCGTCCAGCGCAATGAGCGGCAGGGACAGCACTTCTGCCTTTTCTGTGAGTTCTGACATATATGTATCTCCGATTATGTGAATTATATTTAAAATTTAATGTGATATGCGTGCGCAAATCAGTATAGTGCGCCCATAAATCTATCAATTAGTATATTATAGCACAAAGTTGCTTTAATTTCCATAGTTTTTTCAGAATATTTACAATTTGTCATTATATTTAAAAATATAAACAGAAAATAAAAAAAGCACGGTATGTGAAAATACGAGCTTGACGTCATCAGCTTGGCGTTCCGTATTCTGAACATTTCCGTGCAATTAATATTGCGCGACGGTCATATGCCGTCGGAATTATATTATATATCAAAATTCGACTTTTGTAAATATTCAAATTGCACGATATTTTGATTAAAATTTCGTCACTTTTGATAGCATGAAGAATTTTACCCCGAAATGTCATACTTCTTTTTGTGCAAGTTGCTATGACTTTCGTGCATTATGCAAAAAAATGCGTATGTAAAATTGTCGATCGCGGCAATATAAGTATATCTCGCCGATGAACTTTCGCGGCGATTTCCCGGAATTTTGAGAATTTTTAAAAAAATTTTATTTTGCTATTGACAAAACCGATCTTTCGTGATATAATACCTAAGAATAAAGCGAAGTCCCATGCTTCCACCCTGCCGAAAAGTCGAGCAGTGGTCAATAACTGTCCTCTTTTGTCATTACTTTAGGGGAACGTGCGCACGGGAGCTTGGCTTCGGTGTGCTTTTTGTTTTTAAAAGCACCCGAACGAACAAATATTATTATTCAAAATTTCATTTGGAGGTGAATAACCATAGCAGCGAATAACGCAAAAGATACCCTCATAAATGAGGAGATCGATTTTCCAAAGGTACGTGTTATTGGTTCTGACGGAGAGCAGCTCGGTATGATGAGCTCTGACGATGCACTTGAATTGGCATACGGAAAGGGATCTGACCTTGTCCTTATGTCCGCACAGGCAAATCCGCCCGTGTGCAAGATCATGGATTACGGCAAATATTGCTTTGAACGTGACAAGCGCGAGAAGGAAGCCAAGAAGAAACAGCAGACAGTGGAGCTTAAAGAGATACAGCTTTCACCGCACATCGATACTCATGACTTTGAAACCAAGGCACGCCACGCCAAGAGATTTCTTGAAAGCGGCAACAAGGTAAGAGTAGTTATGAAATTCCGTAACAGAGAGATGAGTCACCTTGCAATAGGCAGGGAGATCATAGACAGATTCGGCGAGTCCTGCTCTGAGGTGGGAACTGTTGACAAGAAGCCCTCGATAGACGGCAGAGTGATGAGTATGGTTATTTCTCCGATAAATCAGAAATCGGCAAAATAATATTTGTTACAAAAAAGTAAGCATAAGCACAAGCGTCAGACGGACGCTTAAGAAAGGAAGTAGGATTAAAATGGGAAAGATTAAGACACATAAGGCTTCTGCCAAGAGATTTTCCACAACAGGAACAGGTAAGGTTAAAATGAACCACACGAACCGCCGTCATAAGCTCGGTCTTAAGACAGCAAAGAGAAAAAGACAGCTTCGCGGTGGCGCAATGATGAGTGAGGCTATGGCTCCCAACATCAGAAAGCTTATCCAGAAGTAATCTGTTCTGAAATTTTCGGCTCGTAAAGAGCAAACGCACTGTCGAAAGACAAAACAACATTAATTATTTGCCCGCACGCAATGCGGTATGGAGGATTAGAAAATGGCAAGAATTAAAGGCGCGCTTATGACACGCAAGAGAAGAAAAAAGATGTTAAAGGCTGCTAAGGGCTATTGGGGTGCAAAATCCAAGCACTTCAAGATGGCTAAGCAGGCTGTAATGAAGAGCGGCAACTATGCATTCGTAGGTCGCAAGCAGAAGAAGAGAGATATGCGCAGACTTTGGATCACAAGAATCTCTGCTCAGGCAAAGGTTTGCGGCATGAACTACTCTACATTTATGAACGGTCTCAAGAAGGCTAACATAACACTTAACAGAAAGATGCTTGCAGAACTTGCAGTTTCCGATAAGGAAGCGTTTGCAGCTCTCGTTGAGCAGGCTAAGGCTGCTCTTTGAGTCTGACATATAAAACCCGAGTGTTGCTCGGGTTTTTGTCATACATAGGGGTATTTGCGCAGACGCAAAAAATGCCCTTTACTCGCGAAATTTCTCATAAAATCTCGCAAAAATGAGATATTTCTACTATATTTATTATAAAATTCAAATCAAATCATCAGCTTTTCATTTTGCATATTTTGCAAAATATGTGAATGATATGTAAAAAAATTCTGACAAAAACGGAGAGAAATACGATGGGCAGGATAGAAAACATCACCTCAAGACAGAATAAGACAGTATCCCTCCTGTCGGCTCTCGACTTAAAAAAGGCAAGGGACAAGGAAGAGCTTTTCAAGATTGACGGGGTCAAGCTCGTGTGTGAGGCTTACAAAAACGGTGCGGATATCGTTTGTTGCGCCCTGCGTGAGGATGAGGCGGAGAATGTTGCAGATAAGGCAAGGTCACTTTACGGCGTGGATATATTTTCGCTTGACTGCAAGATCATAACCGTTCCGTCATCTGTGTTTGAGCGCCTCACCGACGAGAAGGCTCCCGAGGGCATCGTGTGCGCTGTCCGATACATGAAGGACATGCACAGAAGCATTACACATAAAGATATATGCGCCGATATGCACGAAAGGATACTGTTGCTTGAATCTGTGCGCGACCCCTCAAATGTGGGCGCGATCATAAGATCTGCGGCGGCGTTTGGAGTGGACAGGATCATAATGAGCAGTGACTGTGCCGATATATACAACCGCAAGACCCTTCGCGCATCCATGGGAAATCTGTTCCTTATGCGCATAGATACCGTTGACAGCATTCAGAATGCGATCGCGGCTCTTCGGGATATCGGTATGCACGTGTATGCGGCGGCACTTGACTCAGAGTCTGTAAAGCTCGGCTCGTCAAGTCTGCAAAAGCCCTGCTGTGCGGTCATAGGAAACGAGGGTCACGGGCTGTCAAGAGAAGTAATAGACGCCTGCGACGGAACCCTATATATACCTATGTCGGACGGCGTTGAGTCACTTAATGCGTCTGTTGCGGCGTCTGTCATAATGTGGGAGCTTTTCGGACGCGAAAATAAGTCAGTCTGACATTTTAACTATTTGTCTTATCAAGGGATACAGAAAGGAGCAGATCTATGAAACGCGATCAGCTGTGGGTATGGCTCTCGCTCATTCTCGGGGCGGGAAACAAGGAATTTCAGACACTTTGGGAAGAGTTTGGAAGCATCGACGGCATATATGAGGCAGATCATGACGGATATATATCCTGCAATATCAGCGAAAGGCTGTCGGAAAGGCTTTCCGATAAAGGACTTTCGGCGGCAAGAGAGATCTGCGCTTACTGTGAGCGAAATGGCGTTGGACTGCTTGCGTTCGACGATCCCATGTATCCGTCCAGCCTTAAAGGACTTAAGGATCCGCCCGTGCTTCTTTACTTCATGGGTCAGCTTCCGAATTTCAACCGTGAGCTTTGCATTTCTGTCGTTGGAACACGTAAGATGAGCGAATACGGAATGAATACGGCGTATAAAATAGCCTATGAGATGGCGGCTGCAGGTGCTGTCGTGGTCAGCGGCATGGCGCTCGGTATCGACGGAGTGGCAGCTTGCGGCGCTATATCCGCAGGAGGAAAAACTGTAGCTGTGCTCGGCTCGGGCATAGATGTCATATATCCCCGTGAGCATACGACACTGTATCGAATAATCACGCATAACGGCGCGGTGATCACTGAATTTCCGCCCTCGACTTCACCCAGCGGAATAAATTTTCCCATGCGAAACAGGATAATCAGCGGTCTGTCGCAGGGAACACTTGTCGTTGATGCCGACACAAACAGCGGCGCGATGATAACGGCGAAGAATGCAATATTGCAGGGACGCGACATATATGCAGTCCCGGGAAATATAGATGCACGCAACACGTCGGGAACGAATATGCTTATTCGTGACGGAGCGCAGGCTGCGCTTTCGGGAAAAGACATAATTAAAAACTATGCTTATATCTACAAGGACAGCATAAATATGCTCGCGCTCTCGCGTGCTCAGAAAAGCTCTGATATCGATATGCGCGCCGTGCGCGACATGGAGATAAGCATTAGATACGTAAAGCGCGAGGATAAAAAAGACATAGCACTGCCGCAGACATCTGACACCTTGATGGAACGACGCCGTACTGAAAAGGCACGCGAAGTCAAGAAAGACTCTGCACCTGCAAAGGAAGCAGCCAATGCGAAAAATGGCGGAGATAAGAGCATAGAGATACTGAATTCGCTGAGCGACAGGCAAAGAGCGATATTCAATGAGATACCGCTTGATAAGCCCATATC
Organism: uncultured Clostridium sp.; assembly: GCA_964629615.1. Taxonomy (GTDB): domain Bacteria; phylum Bacillota; class Clostridia; order Oscillospirales; family CAG-272; genus SVTX01. Next base: position 23,410 of record CAZVUD010000002.1, read on the forward strand.
GGCAGACGGACTCATAAAGCTCGGATTTTCAATGGGTGAGATAATGTCGTCACTGACAGTCCTTGAGATAAAAGGACTTGTATCATCACTGCCGGGCGCACTATACATCAGAAAATAATTATTTTTATATATACGGAGTACAAAAAAATGGCAAATCTTGTAATCATGGAGTCACCCTCAAAGGCAAATACCGTAAAGAGCTATCTCGGCTCTAACTATAAGGTCATAGCTACGGTAGGTCATGTGCGTGACTTGCCGAAGTCTACCCTCGGAGTTGATATAGATAACGATTTTGAAGCTCATTATATCAACATAAGAGGCAAGGGCGATATCATAAAAGAGATCAAAAAAGAGGCGAAAGCCGCAAATAAGATATTCCTCGCGACCGACCCTGACCGTGAGGGAGAGGCTATATCGTGGCATTTGGCAAATGTTTTGGGAATACCTATGGAAAAGACCATGAGAGTGACCTTCAACGAGGTCACAAAGAGCGTGGTAAAGAGTGCCATAAAGCAACCGAGACATATAGACATGAATGTGGTAAACGCACAGCAGACCCGAAGGATACTTGACAGGATCGTGGGCTACAAGCTCTCTCCGCTTCTCTGGAAGAATGTCAAGAGCGGTCTTTCGGCAGGAAGAGTGCAGTCTGTGGCAACGAGGATAATCGTTGAAAGGGAAAATGAGATCCGCTCGTTTGTTCCCGTGGAATATTGGACGATAGATGCAAGCCTTCTCTCAAAGGACAAAAAGAGCTTTAATGTAAGATTCTACGGCGACAAAAACGGAAAGATCAAGCTTGAGGATCAGGACACGACCATGAAGGTGGTGGATGCCGTTAAGAACGGTCAGTTTACCGTGTCATCTGTAAAGCGAGCTATGAGAACAAAGTCCCCGGCTCCTCCGTTCATCACATCTACTCTACAGCAGGAGGCTGCAAAAAAGCTCTCATTCCAGTCACAGAGGACCATGAGAGTAGCACAGGAGCTTTACGAAGGAATAAATCTCGGAAACGAGAACGGCGGTGTTCAGGGTCTTATCACCTACATGCGTACCGACTCTCTCAGAGTATCAAGTGAGGCGCAGTCCTTGGCAAGAGAATTGATCGCGCAGAAATACGGTGACAGATATAACACTGAAGAACCAAGAGTCTATAAGACCAAGTCAGGTGCGCAGGATGCGCATGAGGCTATACGTCCTTCAAACGTATGCCTTGAGCCGCAGAAGATAAGAGCCTACCTTACAGCTGATCAGTATAAGATATATAAGCTCATCTGGGAGAGATTCATATCCAGCCAGATGCAGTCTGCACAGCTCTCCACACTTACCGTGGATCTTGATAATTCGGGATATGTATTCCGCACGGCAGGCTACACTGTAGCATTCCCCGGATATATGGCTGTGTATGAGGAAGCAGAGGACGATCAGACCAAGAATGCGGATGAGCATAACGAGGAAAAGGACGCAAAGATCCCCGAGCTTTCCGAGGGAGATAAGCTTGACTTTTCTTCCATAGATCCTGCAAAGCATTTCACAGAGGCTCCGCAGAGATATAACGAAGCATCGCTTATCAAGTTCCTTGAGGAAAAGGGCATTGGACGTCCCAGCACGTATGCGACCATAATCACTACGATAATACAGAGAAATTATGTCAAGCGCGACGGCAAATCTCTCGTTCCCACATCTCTTGGCGAGATCACGAACGACCTCATGCTTGAAAACTTCAATTCCATAGTTGACTATAAATTCACTGCGGACATAGAGGATCACCTTGATGAGATAGAAAAGGGCGATGCGACCATGCTTGGTGTATTGCAGGATTTCTGGAGCGGCTTTGAGGTGCAGCTGTCCGAGGCTGAAAGCAAGCTCTCGGGTGCAAGTATAGAGATACCTGTTGAGGAAACAGATATAATCTGCGAAAAGTGCGGATCGAGAATGGTGATAAAGAACGGCAGATACGGCAAGTTCGTTGCATGCCCGAATTACCCCCGTTGCCGCAACACAAAGCCCTTTGTGACCGATGCGGATAAGGAAAATGAGAATACGGGCGAAGTTGGATCCGAGGGTGATAAGGCAGGCGAAAAGAAGCTTGTTATAGCCGATACCAAGTGTGAAAAATGCGGTGCTGACATGGTTCTCAGAAGCGGCAGATTCGGAAGCTTCTATGCATGCATAAATTATCCTGCCTGCAAGACGACAAAGGCAAGAAGCAAGGATATAGGTGTCGCATGTCCCGTTTGCTCATCCAAGATAGTTATGAAATACGGCAAGAATAAGACGGTGTTCTACAGCTGTGAGAAATACCCCGAATGTAACTTCTCATCGTGGGATATGCCGACAGAGGAAAAATGTCCCTCTTGCGGTCATATGCTGTTCAGAAAGAAGGGCAAGTCGATGCTTGTGTGCCACGAGAAGGACTGCGGATATCAAAAGCCCTGCGAAACGGCAAAAACAGAGGACGGTCAGTAATATATGAGCGATAAGATCACAGTAGATATTTACGGAGCAGGACTTGCAGGCTGTGAGGCAGCGTGGCAGGTCGCAAACAGAGGCATACATGTAAGGCTTTTTGAGATGAAGCCCGAAAAATACACCCCTGCGCATCACAGCCCTGCGTTCGCAGAGCTGGTATGCTCAAATTCACTCAGGTCTGACAGGATCACGAATGGCGTCGGGCTCTTAAAGGAAGAACTTGACCGCATGGGCTCACTTATAATGGAGGCGGCGCATTTTGCCCGTGTTCCCGCAGGCTCTGCGCTTGCCGTGGACAGAGATATATTTTCGGACTATATCACAAAAAAGATAAAGGGACATGAAAATATCGAGGTCATAGAGAAAGAGGTCACGGGGATCGAAAGTGACAATATCACCATCATAGCAACAGGACCTCTTACGAGTGAGGCTATGGCGGATCATATTGAAAACAAGCTGGGTATCGGCGGATTGCATTTCTTTGATGCCGCCGCCCCGATAATCTCGGCGGACTCCATAGATCTTGACATCGCATATGCGGCGTCGAGATATGACAAGGGCGATGCGGACTATCTTAATTGCCCAATGACACGCGAGCAGTATGATGTGTTCTACAACGAGCTTATAAATGCGCGCGAGGCGGATCTTAAGGAATTTGACCGTGAGAGCCAGAAGGAGCTCAAGGTATTTGAGGGATGCATGCCTGTGGAGATCATGGCAAAACGTGGCTACGATACTCTTCGTTACGGACCCTTAAAGCCTGTCGGACTTGTGGACAAGCGTACAAATTGCGAGGCATATGCTGTGGTACAGCTGAGAAAGGAAAACAAGGAGGGTACGATGTACAACCTTGTCGGATTTCAGACTCACCTTGCATTTCCCGAGCAAAAGAGAGTGTTTTCACTCATTCCGGGTCTTGAAAATGCAGAATTTTTACGCTACGGCATAATGCACAGAAACACCTATCTTTCATCTCCCGGTGTACTCTCTGCGGATTATTCCATGATATCTGACAGACGCATATATTTTGCAGGTCAGATGACGGGAGTTGAGGGCTATATTGAATCTACAGGCTCGGGATTTGTCGCAGGTGTAAATGCGGCAAGAGCGGCTATGGGAGAGGAGAGCATCATATTCCCGAAGACTACGATGATAGGTGCTATGGCACACTATATAAGCGAGGGAAATATGAGCGGAAAATTCGTTCCCATGAATGCAAATTTCGGTATAGTAGAGCCGCTTGGATACAGAGTCAAGGGCGGCAAGGTAGCAAAATACGAGGTAGTAGCCGAGCGCGCATTGCGCGAGCTTGACGTGTATATTGAAAAATACGGTTTTAAAGGAAATAAAGCACCCTTAGATGCAGAAAAATGACATGTAAGGGGTCTTAAAGAAAGGATGTAATTTAAATGAAAGGCGAACAAATGGCATACTCCAGCCCGTTCGGAGAGCAGGCTCTTGAGGGCAAGATAGGCTACAGCTTTAAGGATAAGATGCTGCTCCAGAAAGCCCTGACACATTCATCCTATTCAAATGAGTCGGGAGCGAAGAATCACCATCTTCTTTGCAACGAGCGATTGGAATTTTTGGGCGACAGCGTGCTGTCACTTATAACGAGCAGATACATATATTCAAAATATCCCGATTGCCCTGAGGGCGAGCTTACGAGAATAAGGGCAGAGGTGGTATGCGAAAGAGCACTTTCGGAATACGCCGAAAAGATATCGCTGGGCGAATATCTCCTGCTCGGAATAGGCGAGGAGAAGAATAACGGCAGACACAGAAGATCTATACTTGCAGATGCATTTGAGGCTCTGCTTGCAGCCATGTATCTTGATGCAGGCGAGGACGGATTTGCGACTGTGGAAAAATTCCTCATGCCCTTTGTAACTGAGGAGATCGTAAATCTCGGCGTCAGCGGCTTTTCTGCTGATGCAAAGACGCTTTTGCAGCAGTTCGTTCAGCAGGCAGAGGGAGATTTTCTTGAGTATGCGGTGGTCAAGGAATCAGGTCCTGACCATATGAAGGTGTTTGAGGTCGAGGCAAAGCTCAACTCCAATGTTATCGGACGCGGATGCGGAAGATCCAAGAGAGAGGCAGAGCAAAATGCCGCAAGAGAGGCTCTCAAGCTGTTTAATTTTGAGGACAGTCAAAGAAAATGAAAAGACAGCACAGAAACATTCCGATATTCATACCGCATCTCGGATGCCCGAACATGTGCGTGTTCTGCAATCAAAGGTCTATCTCGGGTCATAAGTGCTTTGAGCGTGAGAGCGTCATCAATAGCATAAATGAGGCTCTTAATACCATTCCGCCCGAATGTGAGGTGGAGATAGCATATTTCGGCGGCTCATTTACGGGAATAGACAGAGAATTGATGATATATCTTTTGGATGTTGCACAGAGCTTTGTCGACAGAGAGGATGACGGGCGCGCTAAGATATGCGGCATACGGATGTCCACACGCCCCGATTATATAAGCGAGGAGATACTTGATATACTGTCGCACTATACGGTAAGCGCGATAGAGCTCGGACTTCAGAGCATGGATCCGCAGGTGCTCTCTGCATGCAAGAGAGGACATGATGCAGACTGTGCAAGAAGGGCTTGCCGCCTTATAAAGGATCGCGGATATTATCTTGTGGGTCAGATGATGATAGGCTTGCCTATGTCAGATATATCAAGTGAGATGTATACGGCAGAGCAGATATGCGACATGGGCTGTGACGGAGCGCGCATATATCCGACAGTGGTGTTTTACGATACAGAGCTTGCGGATATGACCAAAAAAGGAGATTATGCTCCGCTTGATATGGATGACGCAGTAAGGCGAAGTGCCGCTTGCCTGTCGGTATTAAATGAGAGAGGTGTTGAGTGCATAAGGATAGGTCTTTGTGCATCGGATAATCTTTCGGATGATTCATGTGTTATGGGCGGTGCCAACCACCCGGCTCTCGGAGAGCTTGTGATAGGTGAGATGTACTTCAATATCATGAAAGACTTGCTGCTTGAGCTTAGAGGCGAAAGATCGCGCGTTACCTTTGAAGTCCCGCGCGGACATATCTCAAAGGCAATAGGACAAAAGGGAAAGAACAGAAAAAGACTTATGGAGATGTTTTCTCTTGAAAGAATAGATTTTACAGAGTCAGATGCCGAAGGCATAAGGCTCATATGATCTGTTTTTGGTGATCCTTCAACCTTGGAAAGGAAAAATTGTGTATTTAAAATCTATCGAACTTCAGGGATTTAAATCGTTTCCCGATAAGACAAAGCTCGTATTTGACACGACAGATGCAAGCACGGGAAATACGGGCGTTACTGTAATAGTCGGCCCGAACGGAAGCGGAAAATCAAATATTGCGGACGCGATGCGCTGGGTGCTTGGCGAGATATCCTCAAAGACTCTCAGAGGCACGAAGATGGAGGATGTAATATTCGGCGGTGCGGACAGCCGTCGCCCCATGGGATATGCCGAGGTGTCAGTCACGTTTGACAATACGGGAGATTTTGCAAAGCTTGATTGCCCTTATGACGAGGTTACCGTCACAAGGCGATATTTCAGAGCAGGCGAAAGTGAATATTTTATAAATCGAAAGGCAGTCAGACTGCGCGATATCTACGAGCTTTTCATGAATACAGGCATAGGCCGTGACGGATATTCCATAATAGGTCAGGGCAGGATCGCAGATATGGTGTCGCGTAAGAGCGATGAGCGTCGAGGCATCTTTGAGGACGCCTCGGGCATTGCAAAATACAGGCACAAAAAGACGGAGGCTGAAAGAAAGCTTGCACAGACTGAGGACAACATGACGCGTATAAACGACGTTTTCCTTGAGGTGTCAAGCCAGGTGGAGCCGCTGTACAAGGAGTCTGAAAAGGCAAAGAAGGCGATCGACCTTATGGATCAGAAAAAGAGAGCCGATGTCAGCCTCTGGCTTTTCGATACTGAAAATTACAGAGCTGATATAGCTACTGCCGAGGATGCCGTTAAGAGATCGTCATTCGACCTTTCGCAGGCGGAGGATTCCATATCCGCGCTTGATCAGCGAAGCGGAAAGCTTTATGAGGCATCACAAAACGGCAAGATGGCATCTGCCCGTATTCTCGGTATGATCAAGGAGCGCACCAATGAAAACTTCAAGCTTGACGGTGAGTTCCGTGTAAACGAGAACAATATAAAGCATATAGAGGAGCTTATAAGCTCGTCGGAGATGTCATCTGCATCCCTTGATGTGAGCATTGCCGATGAGGATAAAAAGATCCTTGCCTTCAGAGAAAGAATATCCGAGCTTGAAAAGAACAAAAGTGAGATATCCGCAACTCTTGAAAAGGCAGAGGACGATATATTCGACTGCAAGCTTCAGATAAAGAATTACAATGATCTTATAGACGCGGCTTTTGCCGACATAAAGGCGGCAGAGGATGAGGCGGTAGATGTCAAGGTAAGGATATCGGTGCTTGAAAATGCAAAAAACAGCGGAAGCGACCGAAATGCAGGAATACTTTCTGATATCGAGGAGTATGAGAGCCAATTGAAGGATCTTGACTCTAAAAGAGAGCAGAAGGAAAAGACAGTGGCACAGTACACGTCGGCAATATCCGAGATAGATGTACAGTCAAGCGAGCAGACAAGACATATTACAGAATTGAATGAAAAATACGGAGAGGCTGTGTCTGCCCTTAATGCCGACAAGATAAGATATGATTCGCTCTCCCACAGAATATCCACCATAAAGGCTATGGAAGAGCAGTTTGAGGGATATTCAAACAGCGTCCGCTTTATTATGAAGCAGTATAAGGAAGGCAAGGTGCAGAATTCGCGCGGTGAGCCTTGCGGCAGGATATACGGACCCCTCTCAAAGGTGATCTCGGTAGAGTCTATGTATGTTACCGCCATTGAAACTGCGTTGGGTGCCAATCTCCAGAATATAGTTGTTGAGGACGAGGAGACCGCAAAGGCAGCTATGTATACTCTGAAGCGCGGAGAAGCGGGCAGAGCTACATTCTTTCCGATAACCTCCATGCACCCGTCAAGCACGACTCATGAAATGGAGGCGGCATCGGGATATAAGGGATATATCGGAGCGGCTGACAAACTCTGCAGATGTGAGCAGAAGTTTAATAATATCATAAGCTCCTTGCTCGGCAGGACACTTGTATTTGATAATATTGAAAATGCGACAGTCATGGCAAGAGCACTGAGATATAAGGTCAGAGTGGTAACGCTTGACGGTCAGCAGATAAATGCAGGCGGCTCGTTTACGGGCGGATCTGTAAAGCAGGGCGGAGGCGTGCTCTCACGTGCAGACGAGGTGAGAAGACTTAGCGGTGAGTGTGAGGCTATCTCTGCAAGGATAAAGAAATACAATGTCGAGATATCAAAGCTTAAGGCAGATATAGACGACCAAAATGACATACTTTCCGATCTTGATGAAAGACGCGGACTTATCGAGGTGCTTAAAAACACAGAGCTCGCGGCACTTGAACAGATCACGGCAAAGCGAGATGCAACACTCTCACTTGCAGAAAAGATGCGCGCAGATTACGAGCAGATGATCATTATGAGCGAAAAGTATGATGACGATATTGCCGCGCTTAAGGAGAGCGAGAGCTTGCTTGTGCAGAAGATCGAGGAGATGAGTCATGTCCGCGAAAAGAAGAATTCCGAAAAGGCGGATGTTGAATTCAGACTTGAAGAGCTTGAGGGCAAAAAGACTCAGCTGATCATTTCCTTCAGCGAGAACAATAAGGACATTGAGAACGCAACAGCAATGCTTGATGTCTGCCTTGAAAGAATTGAGAACTGCCGCAGTGAGCAGACTGCTCTGTGCGAAAGGATAGAGTCTTACAGATCTCAGATAAAGGACACCGAGGAGAAGCAAAATGAGAACCGCAGGCTCTATCGCGAAGGCGAAAATGAGCTTTCAGAGCTTAATGAAAAGCAGAGAGAGCTTGAACAGGGCAATATGGAGTTTGAAAAGAAGCTTTCCGAGATAAATGCCCTGATACGTGAAAAGATGGCTCATAAGGAGATAGTTTTCAGAGAGCATACGAAGAACGAAAGCAAGCTTCAATCCTTGAAGGAAGCCTACGACAAGCTCGCAGGCAAGCTTTGGGATGATTATGAGCTGACGCGCGCAGATGCGCAGGCTCTCGGATATCCCGAGGTCACGCGTGAGACCAGACCCGAATATGTAAAGATCCAGACCGATTGTAAAAACAAGCTCCGTGTTATCGGAAGCGTTGACCTTGATGCGGTGAATAAATATAAGGAGGTCAAGGAGAGATACGACTATATGTCGACTCAGATAGACGACCTTAAGCGAGCACGCGGCGAGCTTGTATCCATAATACAGAAGCTTGAGGAGGAGATGAAGAGCGCATTCATATCCTCGTTCGATCAGATAAATGAGAATTTCGGCAAGACGTTTTCAGATCTTTTTGGTGGCGGACATGCGGAATTGTGTCTGAGCGACCCTGAAAATGTGCTGGAGAGCGGAATTGAGATAAAGGCGGCACCTCCCGGAAAGATAATCAAAAATCTCATGCAGCTCTCAGGCGGAGAGCAGGCATTTATCGGAGTTGCGCTGTTCTTTGCAATACTGAAGGTCAATCCCACACCGTTCTGTATACTTGACGAGATCGAGGCTGCACTTGACGAGGTCAATGTAGAGCGACTTGCTCAATACATAAAGAGATACTCGGACGGAACGCAGTTTATTATGATAACTCACAGAAGAGGTACTATGGCGGCGGCTACAAGACTTTACGGTGTAACCATGCCCGAGCACGGTATCTCAAAGATACTTACATTGGATATACGCGATATAGAGAAGAATAAGGAGGGCGAATGGAATGGCATTTTTGAGTAAGCTGTTTGGAAAGAAGAACAGGGACGATATAGATGCAGAGCAAAAAGAAGATCTGACTGACGGCATAGCTGATGATATGACCGATCCCGAGGATATCGAAAAGATCGAAGAACCCGAAGATGTCGAAGATATTGA
>CAZVUD010000002.1:32988-45905 GCA_964629615.1 uncultured Clostridium sp.
CGAAGATGTCGAAGATATTGAAGATATCGAAGAAGCTGAAGACCTCGACGATGTTGAAGAATCCGAAGAATCAGAAGAACCCGAAGAATCCGAAGAGACGCGTCAATCATTCTGGCAAAAGCTCAAGGCAGGACTTTCAAAGACGAAAAATGCACTTTTCGGTCAGGTCGATGAGTTGCTTAAAAACTTTGTAAAGGTAGACGAGGACTTACTTGAAAGCCTTGAAGAGCTGCTGATAATGGCTGACCTCGGCGTTGAGGCAACAGAGGATATAATCGATCAGCTCCGCGACAGAATAAAGGACGGCAGACTTAAGGAAAAGGATCAGGTCATGGATGCTTTGAAGGAGATAATCACCGATATGATCGGAGATCATCAGCCGCTGTGCCTTGAAACAAGCCCCTCTGTAATACTCGTAATAGGAGTGAACGGTGCAGGAAAGACAACATCTATCGGTAAGATATCCAAGAGATTGCGCCTTGCAGGCAAAAAGGTAGTAGTTGCAGCGGCTGATACATTCAGAGCGGCGGCAATAGATCAGCTTGAGGTCTGGTGTGAGAGAGCGCGTGTGGATATGATAAAGCAGAGTGAGGGAAGCGATCCTGCGGCGGTCGTATTCGATGCCATAACTTACGCAAAGAAAAAGCAAGCCGATGTGCTTATAGTTGACACTGCAGGCAGACTTCAGAACAAGACAAATCTGATGAATGAGCTCTCCAAGATAAACAGAGTCATTGACCGCGAGCTTCCCGGTGCATCCAGAGAAAATCTGCTTGTACTTGATGCAACGACAGGTCAGAATGCCATAATTCAGGCAAAGGAATTTTCCAAGGCGGCAAGCATTACGGGCATTACGCTCAATAAGCTTGACGGCACGGCAAAGGGCGGTATTGTTATTTCCATAAAGAAAGAGCTCGGTATTCCCGTTAAGTTTATAGGCGTTGGCGAAAAGATAGACGACATGAGAGAATTTGATGCTCACGATTTCGTTGAGGCATTGTTTGATTGAGGTATATATGAAGATAGTTCTTGCATCAAATAATCCAAAAAAGAAAAAAGAGCTTTACACATTGCTCTCACGTTATATATCGGATATAGAGATACTTTCGCTTTCAGATGTCGGACTTGAGGGAGATATCGAGGAAAACGGAGCAACATTTGAAGAAAATGCGCTGATCAAGGCAAATTATGCCGCCGCGTCGGGTTATATAGGCGTCGGTGACGATTCGGGACTTGAGGTAGATGCGCTCGGAAAAGCCCCGGGAGTGTATTCTGCAAGATATGCAGGAGAGCATGGGGATGATGAGGCGAACAATGCTTTGCTTTTAAAGAACATGGTCGGCAAGACCGACAGGAGTGCAAGATTTGTCTGCACGATCGCATGCGTTTTTCCAAAGACCTATGGCGATATTCAGCCCATCGTAGTCAGAGGCGAGGTGGAGGGCGAGATAACCGATAAGCGAAGCGGCAGTGGCGGCTTTGGCTACGACCCTTACTTTTACTATCCGCCGTTTAATAAGACCTTGGCGGAGGTCAGCGCTGATGAAAAGCATTCGGTAAGCCACAGAGGCAAGGCAGTAAAGCTTTTGGCTGAACGGCTTTCCAAAATGGACATAAAATAAATTACAGGAGATAATATATGATAACATCAAAGCAGAGAGCGTATCTTCGCTCACTTGCACAGGATATTGACGCTATAATGCAGATAGGCAAGAGCGGCATAACAGAAAACCTTCTTAAAACTGTTTACGATGCACTTGAGGCGCGTGAGCTTATAAAGCTTTCAGTGCTTGAGAGCTGCAGCCTCACGCCCAGAGAGGCGTGCGATCAGCTTTGTGAGATACTTGAGGCTGAGGGAGTTTCTGTCGTTGGCAGAAAGATAGTGCTTTACAGGGAATCTGAAAACAAAAAGACTATAGAATTGCCAAAGAAATAAGATATGAGGATAGGAATATTTGGCGGAACCTTTTCCCCCGTGCATAACGGACACGTAAGCGCGGCTCGCGCCTTTGCAGAGCAGATGTGGCTTGACGTGCTGTTCATCATTCCCACAGGACTTACACCTCACAAGGAGATGAGCGACGGCGCGACGGCGCTTGACAGGCTTACCATGTGCTCACTTGCATTTGAGGGCATGGACGGAGTCATTGTAAGCGATCTTGAAATAAGACGCAAGGGAAAGAGCTTTACGGTGGACACCTTGCGCGAGATATATCATCCTGACAACAGGCTGTTTTTGCTTTGCGGAACAGACATGATGCTCACGCTTGACACATGGAAGGATGCCGATGAGATATTTAAACTCTCATACCCCGTATATATAAGACGTGAGGATGACGAGGCACTCACCGAGCTGATAATCAAAAAGAATGCTGAATATAAGCAAAAATACGGCAAGATAGTTACAAGGATAGTTGCACCCCCGGAGAAGATATCCTCAAGTGAGATACGCGGAAGGATAAAGGTCGGTGCTTCCATCAGAGATCTTGTACCAGAAAAGGTGGCGCAGTATATTGAGGATAGGGGGCTTTACCGTGATGAAGATAACTGACGAGATGCTGGACAGATTAAGAGAAAGTATTTCTGTATGCATGGGCGAGAAAAGATACCTGCATACCTTGGCAGTTGAGAAAATGGCGGAGAGAATGGCGCTTATATATTGCCCTGATGAAAGAAACACTCTGCGAGCCGCGGCACTTTTGCATGATATTACAAAGGAGCTTGACCTTGATGCACAGATAGAAATGTGTAAAAAATACGGTGTGGAGTATGACAGCGACAATATTGCCGCGAAAAAGACCTTCCACGCTATGACAGCGGCGGCACTTATAGAGGACAAATACCCAGAATTGTACTCTGATAACATATACCTTGCGGTGAGATATCACACTACGGGCAGAGCAGGCATGAGCTTGTATGAAAAGATCATATATCTTGCCGACTACATCGATGACACGAGAATGTTTGATGAATGTGTCATGCTCAGGGATATGTTCTGGAGCGCGGATATAGAAAATATGAGTCAGTCTGAGAGGCTGGAGCATCTTGACTTTGTGGTACTCAAGTCGCTTGATATAACCATTTCCGATCTTGTTGCAGACGGAAAGGTGATAAACAAGGATACCGTAGCTGCAAGAAACTTTATTTTAAAGGAATTAAATAAAAGAAAGGAAAATATTCATGGATAACAATACAGAAGTAAGATCTCTTGTGGGTGCACAGTCACAGGATATCGCAGACTATATATTTGAAGTGCTTGAAAACAAAAAGGGAAAGAACGTTCAGAAGATAAGCATCGGAGATAAGACTGCCATAGCGGATTATTTCGTTATTGCAAACGGTACATCATCAACACATGTAAGATCGCTTGCAGATGAGGTGGAATACAAGCTCTCCCTTGCAGGTCTTGAGCCCATCCATTCGGATGCAGGTGACGGAAAGTCCTGGATAGTGCTTGATTATGCACATGTTATCGTGCATATATTTGACAGAGAAGCGAGAGAATTCTACGGTCTTGACAGACTTTACAGCGAATCATAAGATAATAGGCGGAAGCATTGCCATGAAGGGAATGCTTCCGCCTATGTTTTTAAAATGTTGATAATGTATTGACAATTATATGCAAAAATAGTATAATATAAGCGTAATGATCTGTTGAAAGGAAAAAAGTAAAATGAATAGCTCAAAGATAAAAAAGGCGATATGCATACTTGCGGTAATGTCGCTTTGCCTCTCATCTCTTGCTTCGTGCAATGTGATCGATATCGATGACGGAAAAGATACAGAGCAGGATATAAGCGAAAGTGCAACTGACAGCGATACAGAGATATCTGACACGGAGGGATCATCAAGCTCTGAGGAGAGCACCGAGCAGATCACCGAAAGCCCCAAGGATCCTTACGGACGCGAGGAATACAAGGTGGATGCAAATTGGTACGGCGGATATGTCGGATCATCCTCAAACAGCACCCATGCAAACAAGCTCAATACCTCGGGTAATTATTATTCATACAGCGATATAATAGATCTTGGTCCGAGCGGTACTACCATATCATTTACCGATGATAATACAAATTCAAACGGCGACAAGCAATTTGCCGACAGAATGGTATATGTTTTCTCAACATGGAAGAGCACAGATAACGGATGGGTATTGGATAGCGACGGATACTGTGCAAACGGATATAAGGCACAGCAGACGGGAAATACCTCGGGTAAGACATATACTTATACCTCAAAAACCGATAATGAGCGTATACGTCTGTGCTTCCGCTCAGGTCAGACGGATGAGTTCACCCCCGAAGCGTATCCCGATATAGTGGTAATGTCAACTAAAGAGCCTGTTGTAGAGAAGGGCGCGAGGAGTGACGCAGAGAACACTGTGGATTGGATCAAGAACGACAAGGAGCGAGCTTATTTCGATATTTTGCGCGGCAAGACCTTCACGGTAATAGGCGACAGCTATCTTGCAGGAAACGGACTTAACAAAAAGCTCGTATGGTCATCCTTGCTTGCGCAAAAGTACAATATGACTTATAAAAACTTCGGTGTAAACGGTTCTACCATGTCAAATTACGTTACTACGAACAATCCCATGGTAGAAAGATACGAGAGCGTTATAAGCACATCTCCCGACATCATAATACTTGAGGGCGGACGTAATGACTTCAATCAGGCTGTCCCGATAGGTGAAGACGGAAGCATGGACACGACCACCATGAAGGGTGCAGCAAGATATCTTATAACACAGCTTAGGGAAAAATGCCCGAATGCGCTCATCATAGGCTTAACTGTGTGGGAGGTAGGCGGAAATCCCAATCTTGAGGGCAATTATTGCAGTGACTACGGCAGAGCCTTCATCGATGTGTGTGAGGATATGGGCGTGCCGTATATAAATGCCATGGATCAGAGCCTTACGGGCGTGTATATGACAGATCCCGATTTCAGACTTGAATATTGCATGAAGCCCGGAGATATAAGCCACTTGAATGAAAAGGGCATGAAGCTGGTATTGCCTGTATTTGAAAAGCTTATTGCCGAGTATTATACAAACGCGAAGACAGATAAATAATGTAGGGAGGAATGACCCAATGATCATATGTGTAGGCGAGATATTAGCCGATATGATAGGCAGGAATGCCGATGGACAAATAACATATGAATGCCTTGCGGGCGGTGCGCCGTTCAATGTGGCGTGCTGTCTTGGAAAGCTTTCAACAAAATGCGGATTTTGCGGAAGCTTAGGATGTGACAGTATAGGTCATCATCTTGCAGATATTGCAAGAGCGCAGGGCTTTGATGAGCTGATGCTGCGCATGGATAATGAGCGAAATACAACGCTTGCCTTTGTAAGCATCGATGAGTCGGGAGAGCGAAATTTCAGCTTTTACAGAAAGAACACCTCCGACGCATACTTTGATGCAGACTGCGCCGAGGATATAGTAAGTAAGGCTGACATAGTGCATATAGGCTCGCTCATGCTCTCGATTGAAAGCGGCAGGAGCTTTGCGCGAAAGCTCATTGATCTTGCACATGCACACGGAAAAAGGGTCAGCTTTGATGTAAATTACCGAGATGATATATTTTCTTCCTCCAAGGAGGCGGCAAGTGTATATCTTGAATATGTAAGGTTTGCTGATATCGTCAAGCTGTCCGAGGATGAGATACGCATGTTTTCTTGTGCGGAGAGCTTTGAGGATATGCTTATAGATATCGCGGGAGATGAAAAAACGGTATTCCTTACTCTCGGCGGACGCGGAAGCATGGCGTGCCTCAAGGGAAAGATATATACACAGCCAAACATACATGTTTCCATGGTAGTGGATACCAACGGTGCAGGCGATTCGTTTATGGCAGGTGCTTTGGCGGCGATTGACGACGGTGAAGAGGATATGCAAAGGATACTTCGTTTTGCCAATGTCTGCGGAGCCTTGGCGGTATCACAAAAGGGAGCATACCCCATGTGGAGCTCTTATGATGCAAAAGAGCTTTACGCACGCGCATATACATAAAATCCACATAAAAAGTCGGGACAGATGATACATCTGTCCCGATATTTTTACATTTTGTCCTTTGCCGCGGAGAGCATGAGCTTGATCCTGTTGAGCTGATTTACTTCACTTGCTCCGGGGTCGTAGTCTACCGCAACTATGTTGGATTGCGGATAGGTCTGCTTCAGCTTTTTGATAACGCCCTTGCCCACAACGTGATTGGGCAGGCAGGCAAACGGCTGTATGCATACGATATTCGGAGTTCCGTGAGTGATAAGCTCTATCATCTCACCTGTAAGGAACCAACCCTCGCCGTACTGATTTCCGAGCGAAAGTATGGGCTTTGTAGCTTCAGCTATCTCGCTTATCGGCGCAGGTGTGTCAAATCTGCGGCTCTTCTTTAAGGCATCTATGCAGGGACGCCTGAGAGAGGCGACAACTCCCATTATTGTGTTGGAGAGCATTACCGATTTCTTTGAGCTGCCGTAGAATTCATGATTGTAGCGTGAGTTGTACAGGCAGTAGTTTATAAAGTCGATAAGATCGGGCACAACTGCCTCCGCACCCTCTCTTTCAAGCAGATCTACGAGGTGATTGTTGGCAAGCGGCATGTATTTTACAAGTATCTCGCCGACGATACCAACGCGTACCTTTTGTATGGATTCGTCTATCGGGAAGTTGTCAAAGCTTTCAACTATCTTGTTGCACATCTCACGGTAGCTTATGTGACAGCGTTTGTCCGTGATCTGTGATATGCACATATCCACAAGATCGTCCTTGAGCTTGTTAGCCGAGCCCTTTTCAATCTCGTACGGGCGCACATGATACAGGCATCTCATGATAAGATCTCCGTAAAGAAGCGCGTATACGGCATCTCTTATCAAGGAAGGATTTGCCTTAAAGCCCTCGTTCTTTTCCATTCCGTTAAGATTAAGTGAGATAACGGGAATGTGGGGATATCCGGCTTTATCCAGCGCGCGGCGTATGAAGCTTACGTAGTTTGATGCACGGCAGCATCCACCTGTCTGCGTCATTATTATTGCAAGCTTGTCTGTATTGTATCTTCCCGAAAGCACCGCCTCCATGAACTGTCCTACAACGGTTATAGAAGGGAAGCATGCGTCGTTGTTTACGTACTTAAGACCTGTGTCTATGGCTTTTCTGTTGTCGTTGTCAAGTACGACGAGATCATATCCGTGCTTTCTAAATACAGGCTCAAGTATGGAGAAATGAATGGGGAGCATCTGAGGCGCAAGTATTGTATAGCGATCGCTTCTCATCTGCTTTGTAAATTCTGCGCGGTGATATGCTGTGGGAGCAGGTATTGCCTTAATGTTCTGCTCACGGCGCAATTTCATAGCGGCTATCAGACTGCGTATGCGTATGCGCACAGCGCCGAGGTTGTTTACCTCGTCTATCTTTAAGACAGTATAGAGCTTGTTACTGCCGTCAAGTATCTCATTTACCTGATCGGTGGTGACTGCATCAAGTCCGCATCCGAAGGAATTCAGCTGTATCAGCTCAAGATCGTTTCTCTGGCGCACGAATTCCGCGGCGGCATACAGACGCGCGTGATATACCCACTGATCGACAACTCTGAGCGGACGCTCGGGCGACATATCTACAGGGAGGCTGTCCTCTGTAAATACGGTAAATCCGTATGATGCGATGAGCTCGGGAATGCCGTGATTTATCTCAGGGTCGATATGATACGGTCTGCCGGCTAAAACTATGCCGCTCAGCTGCATCTGTTCCATGCTCTCAAGCAGGCGCGCGCCCTCGCGACGTATATCTTCTTTAGCCTTCAGCTGTTCTGCCCATGCCTCGCTTACGGCGCGTCTGACCTCACTCTCGGGTATCTGCCATTCCTCGCGGCAAACGCGAACGAGTCTGTCAGCGGCTGTTTTTTCGGTATTGAATGACAAGAACGGGCGTATGTAGCGTATGTTTTTAAGTGCGATATCCTCTACATTGTTCTTTAAGTTTTCGGCGTATGAGATAACTATGGGGCAGTTATACTGATTTTGAGCGGTGGTTATCTCTTTTCTTTCGTAAAATACGCAGGGATGGAATATCGTCTTTATGCCGCGATCTATGAGCCACTGGATGTGACCGTGTGCAAGCTTTGCAGGATAGCATTCCGATTCAGAGGGAATGGATTCCATGCCAAGCTCATATATCTTTCGGCTTGACCAGGGCGAGAGCACCACGGAAAATCCGAGATTTTTGAAGAATGTAGCCCAGAAGGGATAATTTTCATACATATTCAGAACTCTCGGTATACCGATAACACCGCGCGGTGCGCTTTCGGCGTCAAGCGGGGGATAATCAAAGATGCGCTTTCTCTTATATGCTACCATATTGGGAGATTTGCTTCTTTCCTTCATACTGCCCGAGCCCTTTTCACAGCGGTTGCCTGTTATGTGGCTCTGTCCGTTGGAAAAGCGGTTTACCGTGAGCATGCAGTTGTTTCCGCAACCGCCGCAACGGCGTGTTGTGGCTGTATATGTAAGGGCTTCGATCTCATCGAGCGACAGCATTTTTGAGGGAGATCCCTTGTAGTGGCGCTTTGCTATAAGAGCCGCACCGAATGCGCCCATGAGTCCTGCAATGTCAGGACATACAGCATCTACATGCGCTATTTTTTCAAATGCGCGCAATACCGCCTGATTGTGGAACGTTCCGCCCTGAACCACGATGTGCTCACCGAGATCCTTTGCATCCGAGAGCTTTATTACCTTGTAAAGTGCGTTTTTGATGACCGAGTATGCAAGTCCTGCGGATATGTCAGATACCGTTGCACCTTCCTTTTGCGCCTGCTTTACGTTTGAATTCATAAATACGGTGCAACGTGTGCCGAGATCAACGGGAGATTCTGCAAACAGAGCCTCCTTTGCAAAATCGCGTGCTGTATATCCGAGAGAGTTTGCAAAGTTTTCTATAAATGATCCGCAACCCGACGAGCATGCTTCATTGAGCAATATAGTATCAACAGCGCCGTTTTTCAGCTTGATGCACTTCATGTCCTGACCGCCAATGTCAAGAACACAGTCCACCTTGGGGTCAAAGAAGGAGGCGGCTGTCGTGTGGGCTATGGTCTCAACCTCGCCCTCATCAAGGGAAAATGCGGATTTGAGCAAGGATTCGCCGTATCCCGTAGAGCAGGAGCGCGATATCGTCAAGCCCTCGGGCATGGATGCCTTGAGGACTGAGATAGCTTCCTTTGCAGTGCGTATCGGGTCGCCCTTGTTGTTTGAATATGACGAGAAGAGAAGCTCGCCGTTATCTCCTATAAGCACCATTTTTGTTGTGGTAGAGCCTGCGTCGATACCAAGAAAGCAGTTTCCGCTGTAATCCTTTAATTCAGCACGCGGCAAAACAGCCTTATTGTGACGCTCGATAAATTCGTCATATTCATTTTTATCTGCAAACAACGGATCAAGCCTTGGCATTTCGTACATGACCTGAACGCCGTTTCTAAGCCTCATCATAAGCTCGCTTGCGGTGCTCTCTGCGGCATCGTCAGCCTTGAGAGCCGCGCCGAGTGCCGCGAAAAGATGGGAGTTTTCGGGGTCAACGATATTTTCTTCTGTAAGGGAGAGGGTTCGTATGAAGGCGCGCTTAAGCTCCGGCATGAAGTGCAGGGGACCGCCGAGGAATGCAACGCATCCACGTATCGGCTTTCCGCAGGCAAGACCCGATATTGTCTGATTGACTACAGCTTGGAATATGGAGGCTGCAAGATCGGGAGTGGTAGCGCCCTCGTTTATAAGGGGCTGTATATCTGTCTTTGCAAACACGCCGCAACGTGCCGCTATCGGATATATCTCCTTGTATGTGGCAGCTGCGCGGTTAAGTCCCTCCGCGTCTGTCTGGAGCAGGGCAGCCATCTGGTCTATAAAGGATCCAGTTCCGCCTGCGCAAACGCCGTTCATTCTTTCTTCAAGTCCGCCTGTAAAATAAATTATTTTGGCATCCTCGCCGCCAAGCTCTATTGCAACATCGGTCTGAGGAGCTTCATGCTTGAGCGCGGTCGCAACCGCAACGACCTCCTGCACAAATTCTATGCCCAACGCCTTTGCAAGATTTATAGATCCCGAGCCTGTGATCTTAAACTTAAGACTGCAATCTCCGATGCTTTCCACAGCCTCATGTATGAGGTCGGAAAGGGTCGCCTGAGTCCTTGCCATGTGACGTCTGTACTGACCGTATATTATTTTGTCATTTTCATCTATAACTACGAGCTTAACTGTCGTAGAGCCTATGTCAATGCCTGCTCTGTATACCTTCAAAATCATATCTCCCAATTTAGTTTTATCAATGGAATAAGTTACCCTATGCCGACAAGGCGGCTTAAGGTAACTTATTCTTCAATTATATATTATATTACCACACGAATGTGAACAGAGTTTTAATTATAAGCACTAAATTTTTTTACTTTTTAAATAAAATTTTGATTCGGTGCCCCGTATGAGGCGCTTGAAGTTTTCCTTGTGCCTTACCGTCATAAATACCGAGCAGAAGGATGCCATGAGTATAACGGGCACATCGGCACCGAAAAAGGTCAGCATCAGGGGGCAGGAAAGCATTGCAACGGTGGTGGACAGCGACATGTATTTTGTCGTGATCAAAAGTATACACATTATTGCTGTTGCTATGAGACCAACGCGCCAATCAATTATGTACATTGCAGACAGGCACACCAAAAATCCCTTTCCGCCTTTGAATTTATACAGGCAGGGAAAGGCATGACCGAGCATGCAGAACATTGCAGTAAATGCCGCGCCGAGCTGAAAACTGTATCCGAATCGGCTTACCACATATCCGAAAACAGCTATGACTATTGCAGCCTTTGAAATATCTATTGCAAATACCCACCATGCCCATTTGTTGCCGAATGTGCGCTTGAAATTTGTAAATCCGGGATTTCCGCTTCCGCATTCACGAATGTCTTGCTTATATATCGCCTTGGACATGGCAATGGCGGGATTGAAGCCTGCGGCAAGATATCCGCAGACAGCAGCCAGTATGAAGACAAATATCAACATGATAAACACCTGCTTATTCTATTATGATTATGTAGTCGTAAACGTCCTGACCGCCGTTTATCATGTATATCTCCTTGCCTCTGTAATGCGAGCTTACGTAAGCTTCGATCTTCTCGCATTCCTCGTCAGTTGCGTCCTTGCCGCAGAATACTATGCATATGTCGCGGTCGCGTATGCCTGCGTTGTCTATGGTCTTGCATACCGCAGACAGCCTGTCTTTGTCAACTGCCAAGAGCTTTTTGCCGACAAATCCGATATAATCGCCTTCAAGCATTTCGCAGTCGTCTATGGTCGCATTGCGAACACAGTGGGATATCTCCGCGGTAATTACATCCTGCATTGCCGCGTTAAGCTCTTCAACTATGGCGTCAACATCACCGGATCCCGTGTCGAGCATGGAGAGAGAGGCATATCCTGCACCTATGGTGGAGCTTTCTATAACGCGGACATCAGAGCGGTCGTACAGATTTGCCGCCTGCTTTGCGGTGAGTATGATATTGCCGTTGTTGGGGAACACAAATATAACATCGGCATTGACACGGTCAAAGGCTTCGATAAAGTCCTCGGCTGAGGGATTCATGCTCTGACCTCCGTCAACTATCACATCGGCGCCGCGCTCTGCAAATGTCGCCTTAAGACCTTCACCTGATGCAACTGCCACAACGCCGTAGCGCTTTCTGTCGTTTTTTATCTCCTCGGTCTTGTCGCTGTCAGACACGATGCTGTTGTGCTGAAGTGACATGTTTTCTATCTTTATCTTGAGAAATTCGCCGAACTGCTGGCAGAATTCAAGCACCTTGTGAGGTGTCATAGTATGCACATGGAGCTTTACTATGCTTCCGTTTCTGACAGTAACTATGGAATTTCCGATGCTTTGCAGATAGTCTGTAATGATCTTTGCGTCAAAGGAGGGGATATCCACTTTTGCATTCTGCAGTCTTATGAGAAGCTCTGTGCAATATCCGAATTCAAGTACGCTGTCCTCGTCAAATGCATCGAGATCTAATTCTCCGCCATTCTCGGTCATTTCCGATACCTCGGCAATATCCTCGCCTGCAACCGCCTTCATCATTCCGTCGATTATGTATATAAGACCTGCCGCGCCTGAGTCTACAACGCCTGCCTTTTTAAGCACGGGCAGAAGGTCTGGCGTGCGCTTGAGAGAGCGCTTTGCCTCGTCTATAAATGCGCTGAGAAATTCCTCGGGAGTTTGCGTATACATATTGCAAGCATTTTCCGTGGCTTCTCGCACAACTGTGAGTATCGTGCCCTCGGTGGGTGTCATAACGGCATTGTATGCCTGCTCAACACCGTGTTTGAAGGCGCTCTCAATATCACTTGTGTCTGCGATCTTAAGACCTGTAAAGCCTTTTTTTATTCCCTCAAAAAACTGCGATAATATAACGCCCGAGTTGCCTCTGGCAGATAAGAGCATTCCGCTTGAAACGCGGTGTGCCACCTCGCTGAGCTCGTCGCATGTGGTTTCGTCGTGGTGAACGCCTCCCATTATGGTCATAAGCATATTGTCCCCCGTGTCACCGTCAGGTATAGGGAACACGTTAAGATCATTTACCTCTTTTGCGTGGGCTTTAAGATTTGCCGCTCCTGAATTTATCATTCTGGCAAACAAAATGCCGTCAAGAGTCTGTGCGGTATCCATTATTTTCCTCCTGTGTAGCTGCTGTCTTATATGCAGATTTCAATAGTAATATCCCCTTTGGGGTAAGTACAGCAGGGATGTATATATCCGTGCTTTTCGTCGGCAAGTCTGCGTCGGTCGGAATCATTTGGTATATCGACCTCACCGCATATAAGTCTTGCTCTGCAATATCCGCATTCGCCGCTCCTGCAATTGGATCGGGCAGGGATCTTGCCTCTT
>CAZVUD010000002.1:45915-94837 GCA_964629615.1 uncultured Clostridium sp.
AAGTGCGCGCAGTATGCTTTCAGACTTATCTGCCTCTATAATTATCTCTTCGCCGTTTGATATAACGGTGAGAGCGATACGGTCATTACTGCCTTTATTTGATATCCGCTCGCCGAAAAGCTCGTGGCGGATGTATCTTCTCTCTTTTTTGTTTGAAAGAATATTGTCCATGTGCTCGTGCAAGGCTTTCGGTCCGCATATAAATACGGAATATTCGCCGCACGGTGCATATTTTTCTATTATATCAGATGTTATAAATCCGCTCTCATATCCATCGCATATCTCGTCTGACAAGACATATACTACGGATATTTTGTCGCACATGTCGCATATGCGCGAAAGCTCGTCCTTAAACAGCACAGAGCGCCTGTCCTTGCATCCGTATATCAGTGTCAGAGAACAGTCCTCGTCGCCTTCAACGATAGCCTTAGCCAAGGACAGAAAGGGCGTGATGCCGCTTCCACCTGCAATGCCGAGAATATGCTTTGCGTCGCGCAGAGGCTCATATGTGAAATTGCCGTCGGGTGCGCTTACACAAACTATACTGCCTGCATGCCAATTCTCACTTATGTATTTTGAGATGAAAGCGTCCTCTGTCTGCTTTACGCATATGGCATATCTGCCGCTAAGGCTCTCGCGCGGAGAAGATATGAGAGAGTAGGGTCTGCTGTGGACATATCCGTCTATCTCTACATATACCGATATATACTGTCCTGCGCTGAAATATGCAAGAGAGTCGTATCCCATCTCCCTTGCGGGAGAAAAAACATATTCAAAGCATCCGTCTGATATTTGTATCACTTCGTCTATCACGAGGAGCTGCTTTTGCGGATGAAGCATTTTTGCAAGCTTGTTTGCGGATCTCTCGAATATCGGGAGTTCCCTTGAGGCGTTGCTTGCCATCTGACCTCGCTTTGCAGATACAGACATGAATTTTAAAGCATCTAAATTATCAATGTTATTTGCCATTTGCCTGTATCTCCTTTACTACTCTTGAAGCTACCTGACTGCCGTTTGCAAGCGTGGAGCTGTATCCCAAGCCGCGCTCGGCAAATGCGCCTGTAAAGCTGAGGTTTTTGATATAGCTTTCGTGGCGCAGGTTCATGGTGCGCATAATTATAGTATCATAGTCCTTTATGTGATATCCGTAAGGCGTGCCGCTCGGTGAATTGAGATAGCGTGCAAATGTGGGCGGTGCGGCAATTACGATCTCTTCGATGTGATCGTGTATATTTACGCCGAGCGTCTGCTCATATTTTTCAATAAGCCTCTTTGCCACCCTTTGCTTAAAGCCTTTGTAATCCTCAGGCTTTATATCTCCGAAGGCTTCCTCTGTGAACATAGTCGTTATGGAAACTATGCATGTGCCATAGCAGGATGCGTCGGGAATGAGTACATTTAAGCAATTTCCGATGCACATACTGTGCTCTGTGTCCTTTATGCTGTTGTATTGCTCCTCTGTATCTGTGCTGTCGTACATGAAAACGCTGTAATCGTGTATTCCAAGCTCATCGCATGAGCGGTCAAGTCCGAGATATACGTTAAAGAACAAAACGCCTGTTTCTCTGGAGTTAGTAAGCTGTAACGCTTCTGTCGGTATATTTTCTTTGTCTATCATTTTTCCGTATACCGCCTCGGGATAGCAGTTTGCAATAACATGATCGCAAAGTATATCCTTGCCGTTTACGGTAACTCCGTATGCTTTGCCGTCGCGCACGAGTATCTTTTCAACGTTTGCCCCGTATCTTATCTCTCCGCCGCAGTCGCGAATTACCTTTTCGATCGCAAGGGATATCTCATGCGATCGCATCCTCGGGATGGCAGGGTAATGGCTCACATATCTTTCAAGAGCCATGGCGTAATATGCAAAGTCAAGCTCGCTTGACGATGCGCCGAAATAAGACCAATAGGTAAGCAGTATGCTCTGCGCGCGTATGGGCATGCTTAGAGAATCAAGCACGTCCTTTACGCTGTGCGAAGCCATCCTTAAAAAATCGGCGTGCTCGCTCATCAGTATTTTGGGGTCAGGTTTGCCAGACGAAAGATATGCAATGGCGGTATTGACCATTTTTGCGTATTCAAATACCTTCCTTACGCTTTCGTAGCTGCCATCTACCTCTTTGTCTATTGCACGGCAAAATTCTTCAATGCCTGCGGGAATGGTGACGTCATATCCGTCATCACCACCTGCTACTGCACGAAACAGAGTTTTATCCAGCACCCAATCCACATCTATCGAAAGGCTGTCAAAAAGCCGTCTTACTGAGCCGGGATCTTCCTTTGTTCCTATATTGCACATCTCGTGCAGGGAAGCTTCAAATTCAAATCTTCCGCGCCTGAAGCTCGTAGCCGAGCCGCCGGGGAGGACGTTCCGCTCAAGCAGGAGCGTCTTAAGACCGCTTTTTGCCGCAACAGCTGCGGCTGTAAGACCGCCGTTGCCGCCTCCGATAACTACTATGTCGTAATTTTCAGTCATTATAACAGATCCTTAAGCCTCTGAAACATATGTAACTTCTTTTCCGAATGCCCATATTCCGATAACGCTCGGTCCTACCGATGCGCCGATGATGGGTCCGATATATCCTATCTCAATGTCGCGGCAGGGTATCTCACGCTTTACCATTTCGGCTACCTCATTAAGCTCCTCTGCATCACAGTCTGAGTGCCAGAGATATATCGTCTGCTCTTCGGGGGAGGTGATGTTCTCCTTCATGAGAGATATGCATTCCTTAATAGCCGCATTTCTGCCCTTGACCTTTTTGAATGCTGCCTGAGCACCGTGTGCATCTGCCATAAGTATGGGCTTTACTCCCATGAGGTTACCAAAGAATGCAGATGTTGCGGATACACGTCCCGAGCGCTTGAGCGTGTCAAGGGAGTGCACGGTCGCAAATTCCAACACGTTATTGCGTATGGATGTTATACGCTCGGCGATCTTGTCAGCCGAAACACCTTCCTTTGCCATTTTTGCCGCCTCAATAGCAAGCATGCCCTCGCCAATGGTAGCATTGAGTGCATCTATGCAGTAGATCTTTGCCTCGGGATGCTCTTCCATAACTGCCTTTGCGGTAACAAAGCCCGTGTTCACCGAGCCGGACTGCTTGGAGGCACATCCGATGTATACTATATCATATCCGTTTTCAACGTATTTTGTAAATATTCCCTTAAATTCTTCAACAGAAACCTGTGCTGTGGTTATTCTTTTTCCGCTTCGGATCTTTTCATAGAGCTCGTGAGCTTCTTCCTCTGTCCATGTGAGAAGAGCAGGGGACTCCTGTCCGTCCTCTACCACAGACATTTTTGCGTAATCAATGTCATATTTGTCAAGTAACTTGCCGCTGAGGTCTGCACATGAATCCGTAATTATCTTTACGTTTCTCATAATAATTTCTCCTTCTCTTGCCAATCAAGTTAGAACGTAAATGTAAGAAAATAATCAAAATAACATATTTTCTCATTTTACAAATGTATTATATTATTTTAAAATAAACTGAAAAGAAACAAATATCGGCAAGATGTAAAAAAATCACATCTTGCCGATATTTGTCGCATCAAGCTTGCTTTTTTGGCAGTGTTACCGAAAATGAAGTGATGCCGTTTTCGCTTTTTACTCTTATAGAGCCTCTGTGAAGCTCTACGACACGCTTTACTATTGCAAGTCCGATGCCGTTGCCCTGCGTGTAGTGGGATTCATCCGCCTGATAGAATTTGGTAAATATCTTTTTTTGCTTTTCTATCGGAATATCCGTGCCTGTGTTGCTGATCTTTACGCACAGCATGTTGCCGAGATCTGTTATATCAAGTGCAACAGTTCCGCACCTCGGGACAAATTTTACCGCGTTGTCCACGAGATTTATCCACACCTGCTTTAAAAGCTCTGCAGATGCCTCTATATCATATTCATCAAAATCAAGCTGGAGATCTATGTTTTTGCAAGCCCATTTTTCTTCCAGAAGGAGCACGGCAGATCTCACCTGCTCTGAAAGATTGAATACCGTTACATCAGTAAGTATGGTCTGGTTTTCCACCTTTGTCAGATTAAGCACATTGGATGCCATGCTTGAGAGCCTGATGGTCTCCTCGCGTATGGATTTTAAATACAGCTGAGTCTGCTCCTCTGTGAGATTGCCCTTCGACAGGAGGTTTGCAAATCCATTTATGGATACTATCGGGGTCTTGAACTCATGTGAGAAGTTGTTTATAAAGTCGTTTCTGAGAAGCTCTGTGTTTTCAAGCTCGCCTGCCATGGTGTTAAAGCTTTCCGTCAGCTCCTTGGCGGCGGGATGTGAGCCTATTATGTTGCCGAATTTGAGCCGCACCTTGAAGTTTCCTGCGGCAAGGGCGTTCATTTTGTTTATCAGCTCATTTACGGGGCGCAAAGGAATACGCGCGCTGAAATATGCAATTGTTCCGCCGATTATAAAGCTGGATAAGCACATGAACAGTATGACGCTCTTCAGGTCAAGATTTCCGTCTCCGCCCTCAAGCACACCTGCCTTTTGCAATATACTGAGAGTAATTGCGGTGAGCAGCATGGCGGATATGATTATCAGAAATACGAATATGGACAAGACCAACGTAAGTGATGTTCTTGAGGTTTTTTCTTTTATTCTTGAAAAATTGTCGGAAGAATTCTTTTTGCTCATATCTTTTTCACCGCCTTGTATCCGAGTCCGCGCACAGACTCTATCTCAAATTCGCTCCATCCCTCAAATCTCTTGCGCAGCCTGCCTATATGAACGGTAACGGTCTCCCAGCCTGTTTCACTGTCAGCGCCCCATATCTCGTCCATGAGCTGTATACGGGTAAATATCTTTCCGGGGTATGACAAGAGCTTATAGAGAAGCATGAATTCCTTCTGCGGCAATTCCTGCACCTCATCTCCGCGCTTTACCGTGAGAGAATCGTAGTCTATGACAACGTCGCCCAGCGTGATCTTACGCTCTGTTGCGATCTGCGCTCTGCGCAAAAGTGCTTTTATGCGGAATATCATCTCTTCGTCGTCTATGGGCTTTGTGATATAGTCGTCAGTGCCTGCGGCAAAGCCCAAGTGCTTGTCTATCGGGAGCTGCTTTGCGGACACCATAAGGACGGGGAGATCATTATTGCTGTCGCGCAGAGCCCTTGTAAATTCATATCCGTCCATGTTGGGCATCATAACGTCAAGCACGGCGAGATCTATATGCTCTCGCTCTAAAACATTCATGGCTTCAGCACCGTCGCATGCGGTAGATACCGTATATCCCGCTCTTTCAAGCACAGCCTGAAGATAGAGCCTTGTATTTTTGTCATCATCCGCTACTAAAATGTGGAACACCTGCATCACCTCTCAAAAAACAATTAACATTAATATCATATTATATTTCTGTAAACTGAAAATAAACATGTCGTACTTAAATATTAACACATATTTATGTCTAACTTAAAAACAAATCTGCATTTTTTGATATTTTACATAAAAAAAGTACGGCAACGCTCTTGGCGTTACCGTACTTGCTGATAATATTATTCAAGCATGAGCTTGCAGATAAGTCTGCTGACCTCAGCGGGATCTTCTATGCTGAGACCGCTGATGAGCCTTGTGTTTGAGTAGAGAAGCTTTGCATAATCGGCAAGCTTTTCCTCGTCATTTTCGTAAAGGTCATTCAGCTTTTGAGCTATCGGGTGATCTGCATTTATCTCAAGCACGAGCTCGGCTTTGATGCCTGTATTCTCGTTTCCGGGATTCTTGCTCAGCACCTTTTCCATGTTGGCAGAGAGCATGCCCTCACTTGACAGACAAGCGGCGTGATCCTTGAGAGCTCCCGTGAAGCGAACGGAGCTTACTGCACCTCCGAGATCCTCCTTGATCTTATTCAGCATGTCCTTGCATCTTTCATTTTTGCTCTTGATCTTTTCCTTTTCTTCATCTGTGGATATGTCGAGGCTGTCGTTGCATACGTTGGCAAATTCCTTTTCAGAGTATGTTCTGAGCATCTGAAGTGCGAATTCATCCACGTCCTCGGTGAGATACAGCACCTCAAATCCGCGAGATACCACAGATTCTACCTGAGGCAAAAGCGATATCTTTTCTATGCTGTCGCCCGATGCAAAGTAGATCTTCTTCTGATCCTCCTTCATGCGAGATACATATTCCTTAAGCGTGACGGGCTTGCCTTCGTAAGACGACTTGAACATTATAAGATCCTTAAGCACATCCTTGTTTGCGCCGTAATCGCTGTATATACCCCATTTGAGCTGTGTGCCGAAGCTCTCGTAGAATTTTTCGTACTTTTCACGTTCGTTTTCAAGCATCTTTGAGAGCTCGCTTGCTATCTTCTTTTCAACTGCCTTTGCTATGCTCTTAAGCTGGCGGTCGTGCTGGAGCATCTCACGGGATATGTTTAGTGAGAGGTCGGAGCTGTCAACAAGTCCGCGAACAAAGCTGAAATAGTCGGGGAGCAGATCCTTGCAGCGGTCCATGATGAGCACGCCGCTGGAATAGAGCTGAAGTCCCTTTTCGTAATCTCTGCTGTAATAGTTGTAGGGTGCGCGTGAAGGGATAAACAGCAGGGAACGGAAGTTGGAAACGCCCTCTGTCTTTTGTCTAATGACCTTTATGGGGTCTTCCCAATCATAGAACTTTTCCTTGTAGAAATTGTTGTATTCCTCTTCGCTGACGTCCTTCGGATCCTTTTTCCAGAGAGGGATCATGCTGTTGAGCACCTCGTCCTCAACCACGCTCTCATATTCATCCTCGGCGCCTTCCTTGAGCTTCTCTGTGCTTGTCAGCATCTTTATGGGATAGTGAATATAGTCGCTGTATTTCTTTACGAGCATGCGTATCTCATAGTCTTCAAGATAGAGGGAATACTTTTCGTCCTCTGTGTCCTCCTTAAGATACAGAGTGATGACAGTGCCTGCATCATCCTTTTCACAAGCTTCAATGGTGTAGCCGTCAGCTCCCTCGGATTCCCATCTGTATGCTTCGTCAGATCCGTGTGCACGGCTCTCAACGGTTATCTTGTCGGCTACCATAAATGCGGAGTAGAATCCAACACCGAACTGACCTATTATGTCGATGTTTTCCTTGTCCTTGTCCTTGTTTTCGGGATCGCTCTTGAAATCGAATGAGCCGCTCTTTGCGATAGTGCCGAGATTGTTTTCAAGCTCCTCGCGTGTCATACCGCATCCGTTATCTTTAATTGTGAGAGTGCGTCTTATCTTGTCGGCTGTGAGCCTGATCTCAAGATCGTCGTGAGAAAGCTTTACCGAATCATCGGTAAGGGATCTGAAATAGAGCTTGTCAAGCGCGTCGCTTGCGTTTGATATAAGCTCACGCAAAAATATCTCCTTGTGCGTATAGATGGAGTTTACCATCATGTCAAGCAATTTTTTTGATTCTGTTTTAAATTGGATCTTTTCCATGTTAATATATCTCCTTTATTTGATCTCATTTAAATATCTGTCACTATTTAAGGATATTTCATCCTTTGATGATCTTGTTTATGTTTTCGTTCATGAGCTTGAAGCATCTTTCAAGCACCTCGTGATCCTCCTTGCTTATTCCGCAGAGCACATTGTCGGCGAACTTATCCTGAAGCTCATGCCCGTATGTGATTATATCCTCTGCCTTTTTAGTTGTCACGAGCGCATCCTTACGTCTGTCGCCCTTGATGCTCCTGCGCTCTAAGTAGCCTTCGTTTACCAGCCTTTCCACATGTGTGGAAACTATCGCGCGCTTAAGCCCTCTTATCTCGCATATGTCTGCCGCGGTGACATCGCCGTTACAGCTGGAGATGAAGAGAAGTATGCTGAGTGCGGTGTGCGGAAGCTCTGTCATGTCGCACAGCGGCTTCAGAGAGATCTCGTGAGCCAATGCTATTTTCTTTGCGTGAGAATTCATTTCATGAATATTTATCATTTACTCACCACCTAAAATAATTGTTCAATATTGAACTATATGATATTATACATTCTTTTTTTGAATATGTCAAGATGTTTTTTGAAATTTTTTTAAAATGTTGTGATAATGTGATTTTCAGTGTCAAAAAAATCAGGATAAATTTGTCATATCGGTTGCAATTTCGGAAATATTGTGATATAATTAGCCTGTAAAAATCAAAAAAAGGAGTTGTGTACAATGCAAAAGAAAACAAATTCCGAGCTTTTTTCATCCATACTGTACATTGTTATAGGTGTTCTTTTGGTGATATTCCGTTCGCAGACGCTTAATTGGGCTATGACCATTGCAGGTCTTTTCTTCGTAGTTTCAGGTGCGCTTGAGCTTTATAAGAAGAATTGGACAGGCGGCGCTGTAAGCCTCATCATAGGTATTGCCATCATAGTACTTGGTTGGACTGCTGTTACAATAGTATTGCTCGTTCTCGGCATACTTATTGCGATCAAGGGCGTTCTTGCTCTCGTTGACGTGTTCAAGAGAGATAACAAAAATGCGCTCGACATAGTTTTCCCCGTGCTCACTGTAGCTGTGGGACTTATGCTCGCATTCGGAAACGGACTTGATGTTATGATAATCATAGTTGGCGTATTGCTCGCGATAGACGGTGCTATCGGTCTTGCAGGCGCACTTAAAAAATAAGAGAACATGACAATTCGGCAGTCTCTGCATTTTATGCGTGACTGCCGATATGTATTATTTTGATTTGAGGTGATCTTATATGAAACGCGCTCTTATACTGCTCATCTGCATGTCGGTGCTGTGCCTCTCGTCGTGTGCAGGGCGGCACGATTCATCATCTGATACCTTTTATACGGGCACGCTCTATACCGAGAGCGAGAGCTTGACTGACACAGATACAGATACAATTGTCGGGGATACATCCATATCTGACGAGACAGGCGAGTATATTGAGGCGCGTGTGCTGAGGGTCTTGAATTTTACATCGCGTGTAAAGGCAGGGGACAATGTTACATTGAAGCTCTCGGGATATAAGAATACACGGTATGACATATATGTCTATTACTCAAAAAGTCCCTCAAACGATTCTGCTCTTCATCCCAAAATGAGCGATGGAGAAGGAATTATCGCGTGGACGTGGGATGTGCCGTCAAGCGTCAGGGCAGGTATGCGCAAGATATGTATAATCGGCGGCGGTGAGATACTTACGGTCTATCTTGATATAATATAGAAAATATCGGAACGTATAGGACAGTGCTCTTATCGGAGAATTTAAAATAGGGGTAATGATGTATTAAGAGAGCGTAATGCGGAATCAAAATTCCGCAAAACGCTCTCTTTTCTATTTTCCATGAGTGATGTTATTTGCCGAGGCAAAGAGTGATGTTGCTCCGATATTTTTAGCTTCAAAGCCTTTACAAAATATGCTTTATATGGTATAATTACCGTAGAATGGAATATTTTTTCGGAGGACTACATGAAGAATAATAAGCTCAGATGCATATCGATGATAATTCTCGTATGTATTATTGCATCCTGTGCAGTACTCTCTGTTTGTGCGGCAGAGTACCGAAAGGGTAATAACAGTATATCCGATGCTTACTCAAAAAGCATTTTTTATGAGAGATTCAAGGCGATACCCTTGACGGGTGACGGACCTACCGATGCAGTTGCAATAGCCCTGTCGCAGATAGGATATCAGGAGGGAAACAGCAACGGTCAGTTTGGCGGCGATATAGCAGGAAATAAGAACTATACCGAGTATAACTATAATTTTGGAAGCTTCGGTTACGGCTACGGCGACAATGAGGATGCAGGTGTATCTTATCATTGGTGTGCAAGCTTTGTGTCATTTTGTCTGTATCAGTCAGGGTGCCACGACCTAAGCAAGCTTACGGATTGGTGCAGAAATCACTATGGCGACAGCAAATATGTCTGGAAGGAGCTCAGCTGTCAGAATTGGGTCAATCAGCTGAAGAATTTCGATATGTTCAAGCCTTCGACTGCCTTTGGCGGCTCATATGCCCCCACGACAGGCGATCTCATATTCTTTACATATGATTCCAAGAGTTCTTCACATGTGGGCATAGTGGTCTATTCCGATACACATTATGTCTATACAGTTGAAGGCAATACAAGCTCGGGAACGGGACTTGAATCAAACGGCGGAGGCGTTTATTTCAAAAGGTACGAGTTTTCCAACAGTGCTATAATGGGATACGGAAAGCTGCCGTACAAGAGAGATCCTAACGTAGAGCTGATAGATTATTCGGGCAAGAACGCAACCGCGGGGCTCTATATATCAATAGATGAAAAGAGCGTATTTAAAAATGCAGACGATACCGAGGCTACCTACATCCTTCCGAGATATTCGGTATTTCGCGTAGATGAGGTGTGCGGCGGCGGACTTCTGTTTGGCAGCTTTAATATAGACGGCACAGAGGTCGAGGGTTACGTTATAAATAACAATAACAGGGTAGTGCAGATAACGGCGTCAAAGCAGGGCGAGTCGCCCGATGTTCCGATACCGCCGACCGATGGCAGTACCGAGGAGACTACAGATCAGACAACCGAGGTTACTACCGAGCAGACCACTGAAGAGGTGACTGATGCAACAGGCGGTGGTACGACAGAAGAGCCTACCGACGAGAAGAGAACAGATAATACAGAAGATATCACGACCGAACAGCCTGCAGAAATCACCACAGATAATACAGGCGAAAGCACGGAAGAAAACACTGCAACAGGGGAAAATCCCGAGCAGACGGGCGACGCGCAGACAAATAATGACAGTAATGGCACGACGGAAGATAAGACGACTGATGACAAGGCAAACAGCACAACAGAGCGCAAGGGATGCCGCTCCGGCATAGTTTCAATATCTGCCTTCTTTATATGTATGACCTCTGCGGTGTATTATCTGATACGAAAGAAAAAATATGATCGGGCATGATCCGAGCTGATAAAAATACCGAACACAGGTAAGATATCTGTGTTCGGTATTTTTTGTCAGTGTCGCTTAGGATCGTTGGTTTCGCCAAGTATATAGTCGATGCTTGTTTGGTAAAATCTTGCAAGCTGTATAAGCACTGTTGTCGGAATGTCGTTTTCGCCTGTTTCGTATTTTGAATATCCTGTCTGCGACATGTTCAGCATTTTCGCAATTTGGGTCTGATTAAGATCCTTGTCTTCTCTCAGATCTCTTAGTCTTGGGTACATATTGACCTCCTTATTTGATCTCTGTTAAAAAAATTATACATTAATCTGAAACAGGGTATTGACTTTTAATCTGAAATAGGTTATAATAAAAATGCGGACCAAAGATCCGACATTCTTTTGGAGGTGTTTGACATGGGAAAATATGTTGAACAGAATTTAAACAAAAATGAGAAGCTTGTAAAAAAAGCTGAACTCAGTTGGGTACCCGTTGTTGTTAAAACGGTATGGATGTTGCTATTTATCGGAATCTACATTTTTCTTGCGGTTCAAATAAATAAGTATGCTGTACCTGAAAAGACAGAGGAAGAAAAAAGACAAGAACAAATGCAGCAAGCATTTGAAAACATTATGGGTTCCTCCGGCATTCCAGGCAGCTCAACTTCAAACAGTGTTTCTGACGCAGCTGAGGAAGTAGTTGATGCGGCTACGCAGGCGTTTTGGAGAACTACTGGTCCCATTTTGCAACGCATGACTTTAGGTGCTATAGTGCTTACTGCAATAATTGCTTTTGGTGGTCTGATCAACCATTTCACAACAGAGTTTGCATACACAGACAAGAGATTGATAGGAAAGGTTGGCGTAATTGGTACTACAAGCATGGATGCACCCTTGAATAAGATCCAATCCATTAATGTTGAAAGCGGTCTGTTTGGCAAGATATTCAACTATGGAAGCTTGAGAGTGGTTACCGCAGGAGCAGATAAGTATCGCTTTAAGTTCATAAAGGATTGTGATGTACTTAAGTCCGCGATAATGGCTCAGATAGAAGAGTATGAGCAGGAACAGATAGCAGCAAATGCACAGGCGCAGGCTCAGCAGATGGCTGCCATGATGGGAAATATGAATAATAATTCAGGCAATAAGTAAGAAAATATTATTCTTAGAAAAAATAAATATAATACCCTATTTGGACAGGATATCCGGTCAAATAGGGTATTTTTTAGTATTGACTTTTAAATGTAAGCTTAGTCAATGCATCTTATACTTTAATCTCAGATTGTCTGCGATCATGGCTATAAATTCCGAGTTCGTGGGCTTGCCGCGATTGTTTTGTATTGTGTATCCGAAGTAGGAATTCAGTGTATCAACATCTCCTCTGTCCCATGCCACCTCGATGGCGTGTCTTATGGCTCTTTCAACTCGGCTGGTCGTGGTGGAATATTTCTTGGCAACGGTGGGGTAGAGTATCTTTGTGACGGAGTTTATGATGTCGCCGTTGTTTACTGCCATTATGATAGCGGTGCGGAGATACTGGTATCCTTTTATATGCGCGGGAACGCCTATCTCGTGTATTATATGCGTTACATGGCTCTCGATGGATGATGAGAGATCACCCTCATCATCCTTTTTCAGTACAGCCATGGGTCTGTTTTTGTCCTCATCGCGAGCTCTCAAAAATCCCTCTATAAGACCGTTCAGATCCCGCATGTTTATGGGCTTTATCAGGCACATGTCTGCGCCGAGATTCATGGATTGTACAAATATGCTTTGCGCAGGCGTGGGGGATGTCATGATTATAACAGGTCTTTGTGCGTGACCATAATCTATATCTGCTATGCGGCGTATCAGCGACAGCCCGTCGATCTTGGTGAGCCAGACATCGGCTATGATTATGTCGGGCAGCATGCGCTCGATCTTGCTTATTGCATCCTCACCGTTTGAAGCGTCGTCTACATATCTGTATCCGAGCGTGCGCGAAAAATGATCCTTCATCATGCTACGTATTTTGGAGTCGTCTTCAGCGATAAGTACCTTCTTGTTGTGATCCATTTTAATTGTCCTTCCTCTCTTGTAAAGCGATAGCTTTATGATTTTATATTAATAATTTATTGTAAAATTAAGAAACTTGCTTTGCTTGCAATGTTCTGTATATATATTTAACCATGAAGCAAAAATGCTTGCTTGCAAGGGCATTTTTGCGAAGCCGTCAATGATGCAGAGTATGCGAAGCTTTAAAGCAAGCATACTTAAAAAGCGAAGCTTAGGGATGTGCTTATGCACATCCTCTGCATCTATTATACCATAAATTACCAAAAAATCAATAGAAATGGCAAAAATTTCCATTTAGAAGAATAACCAAACTTTTATGTCAAAAGTTGGTAAAAATTACCAAAATGCCGCATGTTTTCACAATATGCAAGACATTCTGCTTTGAATACAAATAAAAAAAGCTCTCGGTCATTAGACCGAGAGCTAAAATGCATTTAATTACTTTTTCTTTGACTGAAGCTTGGAGAGCTGTATAGTTGCAGCCAGACCCTTCTGACCCCAGTAGCCTGAGAATGTGCTTGTGTGGTCAACGTTGAAGATGATTCTGGGAATGGAGTAAACCATTGCGTCGATCGCGTCTGTGCTCTTATCGGAATATGCAAGAGCAAATTCAACTATCTGAGTATCCCAAACGATATCAAGCATATCTGCATCATCGGGAGAGTCAGCAACCTGTGCACCAAGAAGCTTTTCATAGAAAGCAGTGGTAACGGGCTTGCTGTAGAAGGCAAGAAGCTCAAGAGTATCACTTACCATTGCAGAGTCTGCCTTGGAGAGGTAGTAGGGAACTGTGATGTAGCCGTTCCAGCTGAGTGAGCGGTACTCGCCCTGGTTTTCGTCCCACATAGGATAGGGAAGAACACCGAAGTTTACATCAACAGCCGTGAGCTGCTTTGCCATGTGGTATGTACCGTAGAACTGGAAGAGAGTCTTGCCGTCCTTGAACTGTACCTGCTTTGAGGGATCCTTCATTTCGTCGCCGAAGGGGCCCCAGAGGTAAGCGTACTCGGACTGATACATCTCATTTATCTTGGAAACAAGGTCTTCAACCTTCTTTGCGTTCTTAGAGATGCTGAACTCATACTTACCGGACTTTGAGTTGTACTCAACAATGTTGATACCGCTAGCCTGGAGCATTGAAGATCCTGAGGGCCAGAAATAACCGGAAACACCGAAGATGTCGCCTGCGTCCTTCTTACCGTCACCGTTCTTGTCATCGTGGCACTTGTAAGCGATCTCCATCATTTTGTCGATGGTCCACTTCTTGTTTTCAACGATGTCATAGATGGTCTCGTCGCCGAGCGTAGTTGCGCAATACTTGTCAAGGAGATCCTTGTTGAATGCGATAACGTATGTGTACGCAAGGCAGAAGTCGCCGTATCCGAGGTAAAGAGCATCATTGTAAGCCAAGGACTCCATGATGTCCTGGTTCCAATAGTCCTTTGTGAGGTCAACGCTTGTAAGATCGTTGAAGTCATAGAGCATGCCTTCTGTTACGAGAGAAGCGATACCGTAGTTGCAGTGTGTAAGGCAGGACTGATAGAGTCCGTCTTCAGCCTTTACGGAAGTCTTGAATTCTTCATAGTATTCCGTAAAGCTTTCGTGCTGCTTGGATGAGATCTCAACACCGATCTGAGATTTAACCTCTTCCTGACGTGTGAACACAGCATTGTTCATAACTTCCTGTGTCTGCTCCTTTGCAAAGAAGTAGCCGTCCTGGAAAACGTCGTTACATGCAAGGAACTGGAATGAACTGCCATAGTTCTTCTCTTCAACAGGGGGCTGTTCTACAGCACTGCCTGTTGTTGAACCGTTATTGTTATTGTTGCCCTGCGAGCCCTGAGTGTTATCCTCTTTACCGGATGACGAGTCACAAGCAACAAAAACAGCAACGAGCATCATGCATGCAAGAGCAAAAGCTAAAATTCTGATTGCTTTTTTCATTGTAGTATTCCTTTCTTGTTTTTGCGCAGTATGCGCACTTTATCACTGATTATTATAACTCTTGTTATCACTTTTGTCAAGGGATTTAATCGCCTTATCAAAAAGTTTACATTTAAAGAAAGGTCACAGCGACTCGCTCTCGGGCGCTGTGACCTTATATTACTGAGGTGTGTCCTCGGCACTCTCGCCGCATTCTTCCTCAATTATTGTTTCTTCTGTTGTTTCTTCGTTAGTATCGCTGTCATCGTCCGAACGGCGGAACGGGATCTTTCTTGCGTGCTTTCTCTCCGCTTCGTCCTTCTTTTTCTTGTTCTGCTCCTGATATTTTTCAACAAGATCGTATTTTCCACGCTTCTTCAGTCCGTGTATAACTATCTTCTTTACCATGTCATATATTACAGCGTATGTGGGAACACCGATGAGAAGTCCGAAAAATCCCCATATGCCGCCAAAGAAGGTAACTGCGAATATTACTGCCAGGGATGATACATTTACGTGATCTCCAACTATGAGAGGATCTATGATATATCCGTCAAGGAACTGCATGATGCATACGAATATTACAAAGTATAGCACCTTTATGGGTTCTCCGCCTGCAAGAATGATAAATCCAGAGGGGATAGC
Organism: uncultured Clostridium sp.; assembly: GCA_964629615.1. Lineage (GTDB taxonomy): Bacteria > Bacillota > Clostridia > Oscillospirales > CAG-272 > SVTX01. The sequence goes on from CAZVUD010000002.1 coordinate 61,373, forward strand.
GCCTATAAAGGGACCGAATATCGGAATTATATTTGTGACACCGCAGAGCACCGCGATAAGAGGCGCGTAGGGGATATCCATGATCATGAGCGCTATGTAGTACAGCACGCCGATAAGGGTGGAGTCTATGACCTTTCCCTCAAGAAATCCCGAGAACATGCGGTCTGCAAATTTGAATTCGTCGATTATTGCCGCGGCAGTCTTTTCCTTGAATATACTGTGCAATATCATGGAGGACTTTGCGGCGAGCGTGCGCCTGCCCTTTAAAATAAAGAAGGATACTACAAGTCCTATGACAGTATCAAATACGATGGAGAAAACGCCCGATATGCTTGAAAGTATCTTTGTGACCAAGTCACCCTCCATATTCTGGAGCGAGCTTATAAGACCCTCCACCCATTTGTATATCTGATCATATGCACCGTCAACTATGGATTCAGCCGTTTCTTCAAATACAGAGCTGTTGGAAAGCAGTCCTGTTATCCATATCTTGAGGTCATCGAGATACTGAGGCACCTGCACTATAAGATCCATGATGCTGTTTATGAATTGGGGTACGACTATACTCAAAAGAATAGCGATTGCGGATATCCATATGATATACGTAAGCACAAGGCTGGATATCGAGGATATATTTGCTATAAGCTTTTCCTTTTCCATCTTGCATTTCCGCAAAAGCTTTGCAATGCTCTTTTCAAGCAGATTGCATGTGGACTTCATGATATAGGCAAAAATACCGCCAATTATGAAGGGACGGAGAACTGCGGTTATCGCGCCGAACACACTGGATATCTTACCTGCCTGAAACAGCAAAAAGAAGAACAGTATACTGAGCGCAAGCCCAAAGAATATTATCAGGGATTGCGAGAATATTTTCTTTAGCTTTTCGTGCTTTTCATTCATTGTATCACGACCTTTCGTTTGAGCACCGATGATATGTCGGTGCGCACTTCTGTTTATACAATTTTTATTTTAACATATTAATCATAAATTGTCAATGAGAGGAGAAAAAATTAACGAATACTTAAAATATATTTACATAATAAACATAGCGCCGTCACATCGCAGGAGTTATATTTATGGCTTCTCCGTTAATGAGAGCCTCAAAGCAGGAGTCGTCTTCGATATCTATGCGCACGCCCTCTATGTGGATATAGCGCAGAGATGAGTAGGGGTATTCTCTCAGCGGCTTATCGAGCGCGTCGTTCGTGTGAGCCGATACGAGAGTGTCGCCGCCTGAAAACCCTGTTATTATGAGAGTGTGATAAAAATCCCCCTCGCTGTTTGCAAGCTGTACGATATCTCCTTCAAACGCGCCCTGCGCGCTCACCTCAATTCCAAAAGGTCCAACGCCGCCGTTTTCAGTGACGAATATGGGATCCGATGTGATAAAATCATATAGAAACTCAACGCTTGACCACGCAGGCGCGCGGTCGGCGGAATTTATAAAATACCAGCCGAAATCCACCGTGAAATTCATCGTACAGCATCCTGCAAGGATGCATTGTGAAACAAAATTGGTGCAATCGCCGCCGCGCCCTGCAAAATCCGTAAACAGCGGATTTCTCGAAAGTGCCCATCTTTTTGCGTATTCAACGGCGCGCGCACGGTTATATTCTTTGTATGCAAGCATATTTTTGCCTTTCTCTTATATCTTCTTGTATAGAATGTCGGGGTCTTGGGAAAAATCTGTATGTTCGATGCCGGGCATCAGAAAAATACAGAGTCCGCACACAGTGCGGAGAAGGGAGAAAATATGATAGATTTTCAGGTAAGCGCGACCAAGCAGAATTTGATGCGCGCATTTGCAGGGGAGAGCCAAGCGAGAAACCGATACACATTTGCCGCAGATCAGGCGCACGCAGAAAAGCTTTATTGCGTTGAGTGGCTCTTTAAGTTCACGGCAGGTCAGGAAAAGGAGCATGCGGAGATATTTTACGATCATCTGACATCCTGTCAGGGAAAGAATATCGATATTTGTGCAGGGTATCCGATAGATGTCACAAAGGATTCGCTCTCGCTCTTATATTCCTCGCACAAGAATGAATATGATGAGTATGAGAGCATATACAAGGAATTCGGTGATAAGGCAAAGAGCGAGGGGTATCTTGCTGTGGCGGATTCATTTTATAAGATAGCAAATATTGAAAAGACGCACGGCGACCGCTTCAAGCTCCTTGCAGATCTTTTGGACAAGGGAAAGCTCTTTTTGTCTGACACGGAGTGCGGCTGGATATGCCTCAACTGCGGCTACGAGATGCGAGGCACACAGGCTCCCGAGATGTGCCCTGTATGTAAGCATGAAAAGGGATATTTCATAAGAGCCGAAATGATGTTTATGAACGTGTAAATATTTAAGCAGGACAAAAGCTTTAACGGCATTTTTGCAAATGTCGCACAGTCTTTCTTGCTCACCGAAAGATTTTAGTGCGCTCCTATGTATATTTGTTTATCTGTCGGCATAGATTGAAGTAAACAATATACTTCGGAGGACGGTATGGAAAAATATAACAGCATAAACACGGAGCGACAGCTGATAAAAACAGCCGCCGACACAAAGAAAATAGAAAAGGAGCTGTCTTTTGACTTCACGCTTCCCGATTATCAGCCCGAGATAAAGAGGCTGCTCAGGATCGGGGCAGAGGTGCTCACACCTGAAAGCTCATTTGGAATGAATGATTGCGAATTTTCGGGAAATGTGGACTACTATGTCACATATCTCGGATCGGATGATCAGATGTATTGCGCACCTCTATCGGGTGAGTACCGTATAAGCATACCGCTGTCAGACGGCATGGGACTTTTTTACGACGGAGATGCGTATATAAGCTGTGATCTCGTGAGCGGAAGAGTCACTGCCAAGCGCAAGCTCACCATTCGCACACGGCTGTGCGCTTTTGTGAGCATATATAACAATATCGCGCTTGAAAGCGATTTTCTCGGCGGCGCAGATCCTGCATGTACAGAGCGGCTGGACGGGGAAGTGAATGCGGGAGCTGTTGAAAGCATTACTCTGCCGCCTTTAAATGTAACAGACGAGATGATACCCGATATGCGCGACGGTGAGATACGTGTGATATGTGCTGAGGGCAAGGTGGGCGTTAGTGAATGTGTGGCGCAAAACGGAGAGATAATATGCCGCGGCGATATATTCATAAAGCTGCTCATGTGCTCTGACGGCGGCAATATTCCTTACAGTGTAAACAGAAAGATACCATTTTCCGTATCTGGAGCATCCAAGATAGCCGACGCAGGCACATGCGCTTGTGCATCTGGCTGTGTGGATCAGCTCAGCGTGACCGTGGATGACGGACGCATAGATATAGAGGCGGGAGCGAGAATACGTGTGATCGCAGGCAAGAATGAGATCGTAAAGTATACAAAGGATATGTATTCAACCCTCTGCGAAACCGAATGTGACACTCTTAATTTTGACGTTATGAAAAATACGGGATGTTTCAATTCAAATATCACGGTAAGCGATACGCGCTCGCTTGATGAACTCTCAGTCAAGCATGGGTCAAGGCTTGTGGATATATGCTCAGATCCAATTATAGAATCCTGTGAGATAACAGGCACACGTGCGAAGATAGCGGGAAGGATCAGGTGCACGCTTATATTTGAATGCGATGGCGAATATGCTCCGACAGACACAGAGATCCCATTTGTATTTTTGCAGGATGTAAAGGAGGGCACGGAGCGCGTCTTTGCAAGCTGTACATGTGTAAACGAGCGTGGAAGGATAGACGGCGAGCGCATAGGCATGGATCATGAGCTGTATATATGTGCATCATTTTTCGGCAATGAAAGGATAGCGGCTATGACCGCACTGCATTTCGGTGAGCTGATAGCACATAATGATGCGAGCATGAGAGTGTGCTATCCGTCACACAGCGACAGTCTTTGGAGCGTGGGACGCAAATATCACATATCCTGTGAAAAGCTTGCGCGTGACAATTCTCTTGCAAAGCCTGACAGATCAAATGATATAGATACTAAAAAGAGCCTTGACGGCGTAAAATATCTCATGATATGCGACTGAGATCAGCCTGCAAATAAAAGCATAGCAAGCAGCATTATGAGCTCGCCGTCAGCTCCGCCGCTCTCGTCTGAGAAAAACAGTACTGCCATTACGCCAAGTATAAGCAATTCTTCACTTCCTATTCCGTGACCGAATGGGAAGTGATCCTTCAGGTTGTTTGACGGAAAAAGAGAAGAGAACAGAGATGGGGCGCGTATTATCTCTGTTGGTGCGCGCGTGCTTGTGTCATGCGCTGAGTCAGCGTCATCATTTGGCTCATATGCCTGTGTGGGAGGTGCTGTGCTTGCGCGCTCCTGCACATCATCCTTATCAAGATCAAAATATGTGGGCTCGGCTCGGATATCGGCAGACGTGATGCTGTCATTATATTTCGGTATATCGGTAAACGCGTTTCCGCTGTAGTTTTCGGGGATCTTAAGGCCCGTGGCGGCATTTTTCTTGCTTTGTACTCTTGTATACATGGTCTGTCTCCGATCTTTACAGAGTCTTTAGTATCTCGCCGAGCCGCGACAGCTTGATGATGTAGTCTATGGCATCTCTGCGCTCTCGGCTGAGATACGGCTTCATGGCGCAGAGAAGTGCGGCGCGCGAATTGGATCGGTCATCGGCAAATCTCTTTTCCTTGTTTTCGGATGTGTTGACCTGCGCGCTTGCATTGCTTGCTTTTTCACTGCTTGCACTACCTTGAGCGGCAGAGCCCGAGAGCATCGGACCTATCGCAGATATAAGCTGTGGTATCTTTGATACTATATCTGGATTCTGAAGTAAGGACGAAAATAAGTCCTGCGACGGAGCTTTTGCATTCTCACTTTGTGCATTTTCTCCCGACAACAGCTTTGAAAGTATACCTGACAGATCGGACAGTGAGCTGTTTTCCTTTGTGCCTTGATCTGCGGATGTGTTTTCCACGGGCATGTCATATCCTCCTTTCTGTCGTTTGATCTGATGATCATATACCTATAATCATTTGTTCTGATTTCCCGAAAAGCCTTTTATTATTTCGGATGCGCGCGCTATGTCGTGCTCATCTGCAGATGACAGGGCAGAGCGCAGGCTGTTTAACTGCTCGCGCGTGATATTCAGATCCTTTATATCAATGCCGCGCTCTGCGGCTATTTTATTTATAATTGCTATCAGACTGTCATCGGGAAGCTTTAAAAGCTTATCAAGTGTGTTTTTATCAAGCATCATGATCAAATACTCCGTAAAAATAATTACTGTGAGCAAGATTTTGCGGCTCACGGTTTATTTTCATTCTATGCGCAAAATAAAAATGTGTGAAATGCTATGGACAAAATGAAAAAAACGTGGTATAATCAACAAAGAGAGCGGCGCAAAAAAAGCCGCCAAATGTCGATTTATATCGACATTTGGCGGAGATCGCCGCTTTGGCGAAAATTTATTTACATCTCAACGGATGCAAGCTCCTCTGTACGGTTTGCGAGAGCTTCCTCATATGCGGATATAACTGCCGCTTCAAGTGTGCTTCTGAACTGTGAGTTTATGGGATGTACTATATCTCGATATGTTTCATCGGGATTTTTGCGACTCGGCATCACTATAAAGAATCTGTCCTTGGCGTTTATGACCTTGATGTCATGAACTGCAAGCTGGTCATCAAAAGTAACTGAAACGACCGCCTTCATAGGACCTTCGTCAAAAAATTTTCTTACCTTAATGTCTGTGATCTGCATTGGAATACCTCCATTTGATTATAATTTGAGCGGTCAGGATCGTAGTGAAAAAATATTGTGTCATTGACTTATCATGGATACATTATAATCAACTTTTGTGAACTTTATTTGAACTTTCGGGATTTTTTTGGTGAAAAGCCGAAAACAGTTGTAAACATTATAAAAACAAATATTAATTGCATTTAACATTGTATATTTAACATTTAAGTCGGAAGGAGATGAGCTTGATTGTCTTTGCCTAATACACATTACGGAGCAAAGCGCATAAAGGAGATAATGGACGGCAAATGCGGCTCTGTATTTTTCGCGGGCGCAGGCGGCATAATGATGTCGTCCTTGGCGATAATTACAAAAAAAGCAGGCTATCGCGTGTGCGGCTCGGACCGAGCAAGGAGCGCGCTTACAGATAAGCTGGAGCTTCTCGGCATTGAGCTTCATTATACACATGCAGAGGATAATATCCCGAGCGATTGCTTTGCGTTTGTATATACCGTTGCGATAAGCGCGGACAATCCCGAATATCTGTATGCAAAAAGCAAAGGCATACCTTGTATATCGCGCGCGGATTATCTCGGATATATCATGACGGGATACAAGAACCGTATCGGTATTGCCGGAATGCACGGCAAGAGCAGTGTGACATCTATGTGCGCGCAGATATTTCTTGATAACGCAGAAATGAACACACATGATCTGCCGACGGTAATATCAGGTGCTGAATATGCCCCTATGGGCGGAGCTTACATGGTAGGCGGAAGCAATGATCTCATTTTTGAGGCGTGCGAATATATGGACAGCTTTTTGGATTTCAATCCGACTGTAGCCGTGCTTCTCAATGCCGAGATGGAGCATGTGGATTATTTCAAGAGCATAGAGCAGATACAGGAGTCCTTTTATAAATATGCCTGCCTTGTCGGGGACAGCGGCGCGTGCGTTGCAAATGCGGACGATCAGAATATAATGAAGGCGATATCTCCTCTTAAGTGCAATGTATACACATTTGGTATAGAAAATGATGCTTATGCTATGGCTGAAAATATAGAGGTGATAGGATCAAGACAGGAGTTTGATCTGTATTTCGGCGGAATTTTTGCCGCTCATATCAGTATGAGCACATGCGGCAGACATAACGTATATAACGCGCTTGCCGCCGCGCTCGCATCTCACATATCAGGAGTGGATAATGAAGCCATAAGGCAGGGACTTTATAATTTCTGCGGCGCACACAGACGCATGGAATATATGGGCGATATATCGGGAGCATCCGTGTACGACGATTACGGTCATCATCCGACCGAAGTTAAGGCTACGCTTTCGGGTGCCGATGATATGACGAGCGGCAGACTTATCTGCGTTTTTCAGCCTCATACATATTCAAGGACCGCGGCACTTGCAGAGGATCTTTCACGCGCATTCGACGTGTGCGATAAGGTGATACTGTGCGATATATATGCGGCAAGAGAGCAAAACACATATAATATCTCATCGCGTGATATTGCAGATATGATAGGTGATAGGGCAGTGTACGGCGGAAGCATCGAGTCATGCGCGGATCTGCTGCTAAACGAGCTTAAGTCAGGCGATGTCGCTGTTGTTATGGGAGCTGGAGATATATATAAGATATATAAGCTTCTCGGGCTGTGAGCCTTGGAAACGGATATGGTTTTACAAAAAAAGAAGAATGGTATGGCGTGATACTTTTTAACGGAGTATCACGCCATACCATTTATTTTTATATTGACATCAGAATAAGAACGGAACGGAAGGTCCGCTCGGCTCGTCGTCGCTCATGGTGCGCAAAAGCTCAAGACCAACCTCTCTGCCGCGAAGAACTGCTGTCTTGCAGGCTTCCGCATCTCCGCAAAAGCATATTATGACCTCGTTTGAATGGCTCGTGCCCAAATTCGGGGTCATGTAGCTTATAAGCTTTACCGAGCTTGATTTCAGCGCGTTGTCAGCCATAACAAGACCGATAGCCGCCGGGCTTCCTGCCATAAATCCGAATGCCTCGCCTACAGGTGCGCCGAAAGCCTTGGCAAGCGCGTGTGACGCACTTGCACTGTATGCAAATTCAAGATGACCTGCGGAGCTTATATATACCTCTCCTGCATTTCGTTTTGTAAGCTCAAGGGACATCTGCACGGCATGCCTGCAGTCGCTGACGTCGCGTCCGCCTATAACGATATAGTTTCCGTGACCGCCCCAGCTCTTGGTATCTCTTGGAAGCTCAATGGATATTATCTCTGTATTGGAGTTTTTCAGAGCCTCGTCCACAGCACATATCTGACCTGCCGCGCCTGTGCGCGAGCTTAGTATTCCTATGGCAGATATGTGAGATGGTAGCTGCATCTGCTCTCTTAGTGTGTTGTCTATTCCCGGAATTACGAGCCCTATGGTGTCAAGCACCGTAGTTCCGACAAATTCGGGAAGTGAAGAATATTTCATAATATGACCTTTCAAAAATTGATCTTAGTCAGACATCTATGTCCTTCATGTATTCCTTGCCGTGAAGGGCGATAAATTCCTTACGCGCAGGGAGATTGTCTCCGAGAAGAGTGTCAAATATGATCTCGGTCTGCTTGGGGTCTGCAGGGGTCACTGCGACAAGGCGGCGAGTTGCAGGATTCATAGTCGTTTCCCACATCATCTCAGGCTCGTTCTCACCAAGGCCCTTGGATCTCTTAATAACGTATTTTTTGTTGCCTATCTCTTTTAATATGTCGCTCTTTTCAAATTCGTCAAATGCAAAATAGGTCTTCTCTCCGCCCTTTTCCTTGACATTTATCTCAAACAGGGGAGTCTCGGCTATGAATACTCTCTGTTCCTTGATAAGTGTGGGAAGGAGTCGGTAGAACATTGTAAGCAAGAGCGTTCTTATCTGGAAGCCGTCCTCGTCGGCATCGGTGCAGATGATTATTTTTGACCAGCGCAATGAGTCGAGATCGAAGGGAACTATATCTCCCTTGACCTTGCCCTCTATCTCAACGCCACAGCCTATTACCTTCAAAAGATCGGTGATTATCTCGCTTTTGAATATCTTTGCGTAGTCTGCCTTGAGGCAGTTGAGCGTCTTACCGCGCACGGGGATTATCGCCTGCATCTCGGCGCTTCGACCGAGCTTACATGATGAAAGCGCACTGTCACCCTCAACTATATAAAGCTCGCGGACATTCGGATCCTTGGAGCGGCAGTTTACGAATTTTTCAACTCGGTTTGCTATGTCGATAGTGCCTGTCAGCTTTTTCTTTATGTTGAGTCGTGTGGACTCTGCAGATTCGCGGCTTCTCTTGTTTACCAGCACCTGATTTGCCATGATCTCGGCTTCAAGCGGATGCTCGGTAAAGAATATATCCAGATTGTATCTCAAAAATTCGTTCATAGCCTCGTAGATGAACGTATTCGTGATAGCCTTCTTTGTCTGGTTCTCGTATGAGGTTACCGTGGAAAAGCTGTTTGAAACAAGGACAAGGCAGTCAGCTACATCAGCAAAGGTTATCTTGCCCTCTGTCTTGTTGTACTTGCCGTTGTTTTTCAGATACTTGTCAAGCGCAAAGGTAAATGCGCTCCTTACGGCTCTGTCGGGAGAACCGCCGTATTCAAGAAAGCTTCCGCAGTGGTAATATTCCAGACGGGATACCTGATTTGATATACAGAATGATATGTCAGCCTTAAGCTTGTATTCGTCCTTATCGGCTCTGTCTCTTCCTTGAGTTTCAAGGTGCCAAAGAACGGGAGATGTCATGGATGTATCTCCCACGATCTCGTTTATATAGTCCGATATGCCGTTTTCATAGAAAAATCTTTCGGTCTGTTCTTCTCCTGCCTCGTCTGTGTATTTAAACACGAAGGTCACGCCGTTTACAACGACTGCCTGACGGTGGAGCACATCCTTTATCCATTCGGGCGGAATGTTTGTGTCGGTAAACACCTCGGAGTCAGGCTTCCAATGTATAACTGTACCCGTTCGCTTCTCGCTTCTTGAAAGCTCGCGCTCTTCAAGCTCTCCGACAGGCTCACCCTTTCTGAAGGATATGTGTCTTTCCATCTTTCCGTCATATGAATAAACATCCATGAATTCCGCACTGTACTGGGTAGCACATGCGCCGAGTCCGTTAAGACCGAGGGAATATTCATACGCGGACTGACCGTTATTATTGTCATATTTTCCGCCTGCGTACAGCTCACAGTATATAAGATCCCAGTTCCATCTCTGCTCCTTTTCGTTATATCCGAGCGGAACGCCGCGTCCGTGGTCATCAACGGTGATGGACTTGTCGGGATGAAGTATCGTAAGTATCTCGTTGCCGTGACCCTCGCGCGCCTCGTCTACCGCATTGGAGAGGATCTCAAAATATGAATGCTCACAGCCTTCAAGTCCGTCTGATCCGAATATGACCGCAGGTCTTTTTCTAACTCTGTCAGCACCCTTGAGCGAGCGTATGCTTCGGTCATCGTACTGCTGTGCGGACTTTTTTGATTTGGTCGTGGTATCTGTTGTCTTTTCGGGCATTTTATTGCTCTCTCCTTCAAAATCTATACTAAAAATACGAATTTATTTTACTACATCCTACATTATAACAAATTTTAGCGGTTTTGAAAAGGGGGTTTTAAGGTTTTTTGCAAACTTTTTTGTAAAATTTCTTTAAAATTCATAATATACTATTGAAAGATCGTGATTTGTATTATATAATATTAGATGTGGATTTTTGTCCTTCATCCGTCGGAGGTGTTTTTTATATGAATGGATCTGCGATTTTTGAAAAATACAGAAACAAAAGATGTGATATCATTGGATTTGGCATATCGAACCGTCCGCTTGCAAAGCTGTTGCTTTCGGCAGGTGCTTTTGTCACGGTACGCGATAAAAATACGGATCTGTTTTCGGATGACCTTGAAAAAGCGGAGTATCTCGGCGCAAGGTTCATACTTGGCGAGGGATATCTTGAAGATATAGATTGCGATATCATATTTCGCTCACCCGGGGTGCGCCCCGATATACCGCAGATATGTGAGGCGCGTAAGCGCGGCTCATGTATCAGCAGTGAAATGGAGGTTTTTTGCGGATCAGCCCCGTGCCGTATATTCGGAATAACGGGATCTGACGGAAAGACCACCACGACCACCCTGACAGAGCTCTTTTTGCGTGCCGAGCATGAAAGGCTGGGTCGCGGAAGATCATATGTCGGCGGAAATATAGGACATCCGCTCTTGCCGTGTGTTTCAGATATGACGGAATATGACAGCGCGGTAGTCGAGCTTTCAAGCTTTCAGCTCATGACGATGGAGCATCCAGTATTTCGCGCGCTGATAACCAATATCACCCCAAATCACCTGAATTGGCACACGGATATGGATGAGTATATAAAGGCAAAATCAAATATACTCACTGGCGGCTGCAGCTATGCGGTATTTAATGCGGATAATGAGATAACACGGGCTCTGGCAGAAAAATTTCCCGGCGAGACCATATATTTTTCATCGCACAAAACTGACTATTACAGCATAGTTCCAAAAAATAAACTCGGAAGTCTGGCTTTGTTTATAAATGACGGGCATATAGTGTCATGTCGCGCAGGAGAATGCGAAAGGATACTTAAAACAGACGACATACTGATACCCGGAAATCACAATATCGAAAATTACATGGCGGCTATAGGTCTTACATACGGTCTGTGTGACTTTGACATATACCGCGATGTTGCAAGGAGCTTTAAGGGCGTAAGACACAGGCTTGAGCTCGTAACAGAGAAGAACGGAGTCAGGTTTTATAACAGCTCTATAGATTCAAGCCCCACACGTACCGCGGCGGCGCTTGGCGCGATACGCGGCAATGTCGTGGCTATATGCGGCGGATACGATAAGAACATACCGTTTGATACGCTGGCAAACACGCTTTGCGACAGGGCAAGAGCCGTTGTTCTCACGGGAGCTACAATGGATAAGATATACCGCGAGATAATGGCTTGCGATAAGGAGAAGAGAGATAAGCTAAAGGTTATCTGCAAGCCGAATTTTGAGGATGCTGTCATGGCGGCGGCAAAGGAGGCTGCGGCAGGTGAGAGCGTTGTCCTTACGCCTGCATGCGCAAGCTTTGACGCGTTTAAGAATTTTGAAGAGCGCGGCGACAGATTTTGCGATATAGTACGCGCACTTCAGATCATCTGAAGCTACTTGATCTGAACAAAAAGTTATTTACATAGGAGAAAAAGAATGAATACGAAGGAACTTATAATATCGCTCTGCTCGCTCATGTCTGTATCGGGCAGTGAGCGCTACAGCAGTGAAAAGCTGTTCGAGCTTATAGGCGACAGATTTGACGATCACTATACCGACAGTATAGGAAATCATATCTTTGTAAAAAAATGCGGTCTTGAGAATGCTCCGAGAGTGCTTATAGACTGCCATTTTGACGAGATAGGCATGATGGTATCAAAGATACATGACGGTGGATTTCTCTCTGTTGCAAGCGTTGGCGGTATAGATGCCAAGCTTTTGCCATCAAGTGAGGTCACGATATACGGAAAAGAGGAGATATACGGCGTGTTTGCCGCTACTGCTCCACACCTGCTCACACCCGAAACGCAGGGAAAGGTCACACCTATCGACCGACTTCTCATTGATACGGGATATTCCAAGGATGAGCTTGAAGAGATAGTATCTGTCGGCACTCCCGTAGGATTCAGACATACATATACCGAGCTTGAAAACGACAGACTCGCAGGATGCTCCTTTGATGATAAGGCATGCGGAGCATGCGCCGTTGAGGGTATATCATGTGTGGACGCAGATGATATGTACTGTGATGTTTATTTTGTATTTTCAACTCGCGAGGAGGTCGCACTGGCAGGTCATACGGCAGCTTATTCCATAGATCCCGATTATGCACTCGTGCTTGACGTGACTCATGCATATGTTCCCGATATGGAAAACAAAAAGTTCCCGACATACGGAAGCGGAGTTGCACTTGCGATATCTGCTGTAACTAACAGGGGACTTACGGAAATGGTACAGAAAATGTGCGACGCGAATGGCATAAAGTATACCTTAAAGGCTGCTCCCGGAAGCACGGGAACCAATGCAAATCGCATACCTGTAGTAAGAAACGGTATCCCCACGGTGCTCGTAAGCCTGCCTATAAAGAACATGCATTCGGCAAATGAATTGCTGGATCTTTCGGATTGCCGCGAGATGGCAAGACTTGTCAGCGAATTTATAAAATGCAAGGAAATAGCGGAGGTTTACTCAAGATGAGAAAATATTACGGACTTGAGCTGCTTGAAAAGCTCTGCCTTGAATTCGGACCCTCGGGCAGTGAGGACAGAGTTGCAGACCTTATCATATCACAGATAGATGAATACTGCGATGCTTATTTCAAGGACAGAAACGGAAATATAACTGCCAAGGTGTGCGGACGCGGACTATACTACAATAAGCAGGAGCCCAAAAAGCTGATGCTCTCTGCGCATATGGACGAGGTCGGTGTTATGGTCAGCGAGGTGACTGATGACGGATATCTCAGATTTGAAACGGTTGGAGGTATATCCGCAGGTGTGCTTTGCGGCAGAAGAGTTGTCATACGCGGCAGAAAAAAGAATGTAAACGGTATAATCGCCTCAAAGGCGATACATCTGCAGTCGCAGGAGGAAAGGGAAAAGGTCACACCCATCTCCAAGATGTATATAGACATCGGTGCGCGCAGTAAAGAGGATGCCGAGGAATATGTAAGAATCGGAGATGTCGGCGTGTTCGACAGCGAATTTGTAAGATTCGGCAAGGACGGAAAAAAGATAAAGAGCAAGGCGATAGACGACAGACTCGGCTGTGCTCTGCTTATAGAGGTCATGCGCGGACTTGAGAGCCTTGATGAGCTTGCGTACGATGTGTATTTCACATTTACCTGCTGTGAGGAGATAGGTATATCGGGTGCGCAGATAGCTGCACAGACCATACAGCCCGATGCGGCGATAGTGTTTGAGGCAACTGCAGTGTCAGATATCGCGGGCGTGCCTGAGGCAAGCAATGTGGCGACCCAGAAGGACGGCGGTATAATCACATTCATGGACAGAGGCACGGTGTATGACAGACGCCTTGTAGACAGCGTCATGACATATGCCGAGGCAAACGGTATACACGCACAGATAAAGAGATTTGTCGCAGGCGGAAACGATGCGGCACATATACAAAAGAGCGGCAAGGGAGTCAAGGTGCTTGCGATGTCAGCTCCCACAAGATATATACACAGTCAGTCCTGCGTGGCGGATACCGAGGACTATGAATCCATGAAGGCTCTTTGCATGGGACTTATATCAGACATGAAGCTTTAAATCGAAGGAGAAGAAAAAATGCTCAATATACTGAAAAATCTTAATTCAACACCCTCTGTTTCAGGCAGAGAAAAGGCAATATCGGACAAGATACTTACATATATAGCTCCCTTGACCGACAAGGTCTATGAGGATGCTATGGGAAATCTCATAGCGTACAAAAAGGGAAGCGGTCAGGACGCTAAAAAGATCATGCTGTGCGCACACATGGATGAGATAGGCTTTATGGTAACTCATATAGATGATAAGGGCTTTATCAGAGTTTCACCCGTTGGCGGCATCAATTTCATTTCTGCATGTTATTCCTATGTAGTTTCCGAGAACGGAGTCAAGGGAGTTATGGTTCCCGAGGCAGGAACTGCCGCATCCGACATCAAGGCGGACAAGGTATATATCGACATTGGCGCAAAGGACAGACGCGAGGCTGAAAAGAAGGTAAGGATAGGCGATTTCTTTGTATGTGAGCCTTCTGTTACAAAGATAGGCAAAAAGCTCTGCGGCAGACCCATGGACGACAGGATCGGATGCGCTATCATGATAAAGATGGCGCAGAAGCTTGCAGAGACGGATTGCAAGAACGACATATACTATTGCTTTGCCGTACAGGAGGAGGTAGGTGCGAGAGGCTCAAAGCCTGCCGCATTTGCGATAGATCCCGATTGTGCTCTTGCATTCGACGTAACCGGTACAGGTGATGTTATAGGGGCAAAGCCCATGGAATGCTCTGTCGGCGGCGGAGCGGCTATAAAGCTCAAGGATCAGTCTGTTATATGCGACAGAGGTGTTGTAGATAAGCTCACGGCTCTTGCAAAGGAGAATGATATCAAATATCAGTATGAGATACTCACATACGGCGGAACCGATACATCCTCAATGCAGCTCACACGCGGAGGCGTTGCGGCAGGAGCTATATCCATTCCCACAAGATATATACATTCAAACGTTGAGATGATAGATATGGGCGACTGCGATGCATGCGTGGATCTTGCACTTGCTTTTGTAAAAGAATATTGACATTTCGGGGGAACAAATGGCATTTTCGGAAAAATTGCTTGCTCTTGTAAGTGAGGGTGAGCGCGAATTAGCGGATATATTTCGCGATATAGATGAGGTGTCATTCTGCAATACGCAGAAGATACTTGAGATATTTGCCGAGCATCGTGTTTCAACGTCGCATTTTGACGGCACGAGCGGATACGGATATGATGACAAGGGTAGAGATACGCTTGACAGAATATGGGCTGATGTAATGGGCGCGGAGGCGGCATTTGTCCGCCACCAGATAGTGAACGGAACGCAGGCATTGGCGATAGGTCTTTACGGACTTCTGCGCCCGGGAGATCTGCTTTGCTCCATTGCAGGCAAGCCTTATGACACGCTTGAAGAGGTCATAGGAATAACGGGCGAGAGCGGAAACGGATCTCTGCGCGATTTCGGAGTTCAGTATAAGCAGATAGAACTTATAGACAGCGAAAGATTTGATTTTGACGCCATAGGCAAGCTCTTGACTTACGAGCGCGATAACGGCAGACCTGTAAAGGTCGTATTTATCCAGCGCTCAAAGGGATATCTGAACAGAAAGACCCTCAGCGTGCAGGAGATAGGTGAGGCGGTAAGATTTGTAAAGGGCATATCCCCCGATACATATGTGGTCGTTGACAACTGCTACGGCGAGTTTACCGAAAAATATGAGCCTACTCATGTTGGCGCGGATATGATAATCGGCTCTCTCATTAAAAATCCGGGAGGCGGAATGGCGGAAACGGGCGGATATATTGCAGGTACTGCAAGAGCTGTGGAGCTTGCATCCTACAGGCTTACATCAGTTGGATGCGGACTTGAGGTAGGAGCTACCATGTACAACAACAAGAGCCTCTACAAGGGACTTTTCTATGCTCCGCATACCACAGCACAGGCACTTAAGACTGCTCATCTTGCTGCATATATATTTGAAAAGCTCGGATATAATGCATATCCTGTATGGAACGAGAAGAGAAGCGATATAATACAGACCGTTATAACGGGAGATCCCGAGCTGCTTTGCGCTTTTTGCCGAGGTATACAGAAGGGCTCACCTGTGGATTCATACGTTACTCCCGAGCCGTGGGAGATGCCCGGATATACGGACAAGGTAATAATGGCGGCAGGCGCGTTTACTCAGGGCTCGTCTATAGAGTTGTCTGCTGACGGACCGATACGTCCGCCATATACCGTATATTTCCAGGGTGGCTTGACCTATGAGAGCGGAAAGCTTGGTATAATGCATGCCGCGCAAGAGGTAATGTCGCTGTGATACAGCCCGGAATGACATTTATATTTTTGCACTGAGATATAAATATAAAACTATAAAGGATCATAAATAATAATGAAGAAAAGAATTATAGCCGTATTATGTTGTTTTGTACTCTTGCAGACGCTGATGCTGTCCCTTACGTCTTGTAGCGGAGATGATATTCCCGACGGATATCAGCTCGTTGTATGCGAGGGGGATAAATTCAGGCTCTATGTTCCTGCATCATGGATATCAAATCATGAAAGCGGAATAACGGGTGCATATTCTTCGGTCGATGAAAATGCGTCGGTATGCGTTTTTGTTGCTGATACGGATAAGACGACTCTTGCGGATTATTGGAATGAGTGCGAGGAGAATTACCGCGACAGCTTCACGGATCTTGAGATAACAGACAAGGACGAGAAGGCATCTCTTGGCGGAAAAAAGGCACTTTCGGTAAAGTTTTCGGCTACACGCAAGATAACATCGCAGGACACTCCCGACGGTGTGGACAAGGCAGAAGACGTAAAGTACAAGTATCTTCAGATAATGGCAATATATGAGGACGATATATATGTGCTTCTTTTCGGTGCAGATCATGAAAGCTTTGATAAGCACATATCTACCGTAGAGGGAGCAGATAACGATGACGGTGAATTTGCAGGAATAATTCCTTATTTTGCTTTTTTGGATGAATACTATTCTGACGATGAAAAGAAGTTTTCTGACAAGGTGGAATGCCCTGACGGCATGCAGTTAGTTTCTACAGACAAGCGCCCCTACAGATTTTTCGTGCCCACCTCATGGCAGCCTGATTACCGTTCTTCCATCTCGGGCGCATATTATTCGGACAGTGACCGCTCGAATGTATCCCTTCAGGGTCATATGCTGGGCATTGATGACATGAGCCTTGAGGATTACTTAAAGCAGAATGAGAGCAAATATCGCGAGCTTTACGGCGAGGGATACGAGCTTATCGAATGTGATAAGGAAGCCTTTATGGGCGATCAAAAGAGCTACAAATGCGTATTTAAGGTGGTAAGCGGCGGCAATACATATAAGGTACTGCAGTCATTCTGCGTAAAGGGCGCCATGGCGTATGTGTTTACATACACATCTACCCTTGAAAGCTTTGAATTACATCTGTCCGACGTGGATATGATGCTTGATGCATTTGAGATAAGATGATAACGGAGAAGCTATGATATATCTTGATAACAGTGCCACGACGTCGCTGTGCGACGGGGCAAGAAGAAAAATGCAAGAGGCGATGGATGATTTCGGAAATCCTTCGTCAAAGCACAAGATCGGCATTTCGGCAAGGTCTATGCTTGACAGATCGAGAGCGTGTGTTGCGGGAGCCTTCGGTATACGCGGCATGACGGGCGAGCGTGTGGTCTTTACCTCGGGAGGTACAGAGTCAAATAACCTTGCGATATTCGGAAGTGTGTTTTCCAAATCTCGCCGCGAGGGCGATAGGATAATCACCACAGATTCAGAGCACCCGTCGGTGGAGGCGTGCATGAAGAGCCTTGAGGATCGCGGATTTGATGTGGTAAGGCTGAGCACCAAGGGCGGAGTGATAGATGAGCGCGAATTTAATGATGCGCTTAACGACCGCGTTATACTTCTGTCGCTTATGATGGTGAATAACGAAACAGGCGCGGTGTATGACGTAGCAAGGCTGTTTGCCGCAGCTAAGCGAAAGAACAGCGATATAGTCACGCACTGCGACGCGATACAGGGATTTTTAAAGCTGCCCTTTACCCCAAAGAAGCTGTCGGCGGATCTTGTGAGCGTCAGCTCGCATAAGATACACGGTCCTAAGGGAACGGGCGCGCTTTATATCTCATCTGACGTGATCAAGCGCAGACTTATTTCTCCACATGTGTTTGGCGGAGGTCAGGAGGGCGGACTTCGCTCGGGAACTGAAAATACCGTAGGCATATGCGGCTTTGGCGGTGCATGTGAGCAGATGCTTTCAAAATTTACCGAAAGCTCGGCAAAAATGACGGCTTTGCGCGATATGTGTGCAGAGCTTGCTGCTTGTGCAGGTGCGAGAGTGAATATTCCAAAGGGCGCGCGCGCTCCGCATATATTGAGCATCACGCTTCCGAGCATAAAGAGCGAGACTATGCTGAATTATCTTTCATCAAAGGATATCTGCGTGTCGGCAGGATCAGCCTGCTCGTCACATTCAAGGCATATATCCTCGTCGCTCATAGGATTTGGACTTACGCCTGCCGAGGCGGATACCACGATAAGAGTCAGCTTATCTGCAGATAATACAGAGGATGACATACGCGAGTTTGCAAAGGCGCTCTCTCTTGGCATAGATACTCTTGTCAGGATAAAATGACAGCCCTGTATTTTTGAAATGCCGCCTGTGATATATTTTACAGCTGAGGCTTTCTTTCTTAAAAATGTATATGATGTCGGTGTAAAGGGGAAAATCACTTTACACCGATATATTTTTGGAGGAAGAATATGAGCGCAAAGCCACAGATAATGAAATGCAGTGCAAGAGAGATACTTGATTCAAGGGGAAATCCCACAGTAGAAGCCACGGTGGCGCTGTCAGACGGCAGTGTCGGCGTGGCATCTGTTCCGTCAGGTGCATCGACGGGGATATATGAGGCAGTAGAAAAACGAGATAATGATATGGAAAGGTATTACGGTAAGGGAGTGTTGTCGGCGGTAAACAGCATATGCAGGACCATATCGCCGTCGCTTGTCGGGGTATATGTGACGGAGCAGAGTGAGATAGACAAGATACTGTGCACGCTTGACGGAAGCGAGAACAAGGAAAATATAGGGGCAAATGCCATACTTGCCGTATCCATGGCATGTGCGCGCGCAGGTGCAAACAGCTATCAGATACCGCTTTATCGCTATATAGGCGGCGTGTCGGCAACAAGACTGCCTATACCCATGATGAATATTTTAAACGGCGGCGCGCATGCCTCAAATAATGTGGAGATACAGGAATTTATGATAGTTCCCGTAGGCGCACCCACATTTGCGGACGCATTGCGTATGGGAAGTGAGATATATCATGCTCTCGGCAGGATACTAAAGAGTGATGGAAAGAGCGTTTGCGTTGGTGATGAGGGCGGATATGCTCCCGACCTGTCGGACGATAGCGAAGCCATAGAGTATATTCTTAAGGCGATAGAGAGCGCAGGGTACAGCACGGACAGTATAAGGATCGCCCTTGATGTTGCCGCATCCGAGTGGTATGACCCGCAGGACGGAATGTATCACCACACAAAGCGCGGGGAGATACTTTCGCGCGAGCAGGTGATAGCGTATATCAGCTCGCTTTCACAAAAATATCCGATAATATCCATTGAGGATCCGCTGGATCAGCGCGATTTTGAGGGTTGGCGTCAGATCACGGATAAAATAGGGAAGAATGTCATGCTCGTGGGTGACGATCTTTTTGTGACATCAAGCAGAAGGGTCATGACAGGGATCGAGAACGGAATGGCTAACAGTGTGCTTATAAAGCCAAATCAAATAGGAACGCTAAGTGAGGTCGCGAGCGTCATCGAGCTGGCAAACGGAGCAGATTACAGATGTATAATGTCGCATAGATCGGGTGAAACAGAGGATACAACGATATCTGACCTTGCCGTTGGATACGGTACGCAGTTTATAAAGGCGGGCGCTCCTGCGCGAAGTGATCGCGTTGCCAAGTATAATAGGCTTTTGCGTATAGAGGCGTCTATCGGAGGAGCGGCAGTATACGGGTTTAATACAAATAATAAAAAGCCGCATTATGTGACACATTGTGACTGCTGAAAAAAATATTAAAGTCAGCATCCCCCGAAAAGCATTGCTTTTCGGGGGATGCTTTGTGATATTACGCTGTTACAGCTCGGTAAGCTCCACACATTTGCCAATAGGCAATGAATATATAAGTATTTTATCGTGGGTCCTTCCGAATATGCTTTCAATGGCATATTTATATTGCAGGAGCTGATCCTTATGCGCGGATATCAGGCGCTTTTTAAACAATGATATGTCATTGCGTTCTTCGCGTGTCAGTCGGTCTGTTTTATAATCACATATATATATCCTGCCGTCCTCAAATTCAAGCAGCATATCTACAGATCCCTGAACATATATCTTCTTGTCGCCAAGTATATCGGACAGCTCCTTACTTTGTGTGAACTCCCGTGCTTCGCGGAACAGCCCAAACTGAAATTCACGTCGGATGCAGCTTGCTTTTTCTATCATAGCGAAAAGGTCGCTATTGAAGAACATCTCTATTTGCGAGCGGTCTATCATGTCGGCAGCGGTGCGCGTAATGAATCTTTGATCTACAAGCCTTTTTATCTCATCGTCAATGCCTGCATTGGCGGCGTTCTGAAGATCGCAGAACTGCAAAAAGCTGTGAGTTGCCGTGCCTATATCGGCATAAGTGGGCTTGCTCTTTTCAGACAGCAGAGCGTCAAAGCTTGAAGCCGCGCCTGACTTCATGAGAGCTGCGCGTTCCTGCAGGGCATGCGCGGTAGCATCATTATTTAAGTCGTGAGATCTGTAAATGTCAAGGCTTGTGTCGAGCAGGTCGCCGCTTGCCTTGGATGCGGCTATCTTTGAGGGAATATATGAAAGTATGTCGTCTATCTGCTTATCCGCGCGCTCGTGCGACAGGAGGCGCACATATTCGTTTTCGGTGTCTGTCGCGTATATCTCTTCGTCAGAGGACTCCGATATACTATCTTCTTCATCCGCATATCCCAATGCGTGTACTGTGATATCATAGCTGTCGCTGTTTGACGTGTCATTTTGCAGTGCTGACAGTATCCACGAGATAAAACTGTTCTGAGCCATTATCGCACTTCTTGAATTTCCCATCATGGCAAGCTTTGCACATGTGTCCTCATAGTCCTTCAATGTGGCAGTGATATAAAGCCTCTCTCTCGCACGCGTAAGCGCAACGTAAAGTATGCGCATCTCCTCGTACACCGACTCCTTATAATTACAGCTTGCAACTGCCGATCTTATAAGGCTTTCCTTTGTTCCGTTTATATACAGGTTGCCGTCCTCGTCGCTGTCTTCGATCTTAAGCTTTGATGCGGCACAAAGATGTCTTGAGTATACAAGGGATTTTCTGGAATCGGCTACGGAGAATTTTCTTGAGCATCCGAACAGAAATACGGCGTGGTATTCAAGTCCTTTGGATTGGTGGGTCGTCATGATATTTACGGCATTTGTGCTTGATGCCTCGTTTAAGGTGACGCTTCCGCCTTCGGACAGGCGTCTGTAATATTTAAGGAAGCTGTAGAGTCCGTTCCATGAGCGCTTTACATAATTGCAGGCGCAGTCGTACAGGTATATATATGCTTGGCTCTCGCATATGAGCTTAAATTCCGTAAATGTCTTAAGTGCGAGAAGCAGCTTGTCGGCAGATACTCGCTTTGAAAGCTCGCGCAGTGAAGAGAGCATGCCAAGTATCTTACTTACTCTGTGGGAAAGCAGGGTGGATAGGGGATCGCTTGTATCGGAATACTCCAAAAGTGCGCGATTGAGCGAATAGTTCGTGTCGGAGGCACGTCTGACCGTGAGCACCTCCTGCAAGGACAAAAGGCACTCTCCGCTGTAGGCTGTATTTGTCAGAAATCCGCACATGGATATGTCGTCCTCGGGATTGTCTATCACTCTTAAGAGATCAAGGATAGCCTTCATGTCCTGACCGTCGAAAAGCTGGTTTGTGGCGGACATGCAGTATTCTATACCGTATTTTTTGAGAGCGGATGCAACTGTGGGCGCGTGGCGCTTTACCCTGACAAGCACTGCTATGTCAGACAGCTTTACAGGCGAGCCGCCGGGCTTTTTTTCTGTTTTTATAAGTCGCAGTATCTCACGCGCGCAAAAATCCGCTTCGTCCAAAAGCTCGGATATCGCGCTCTTTTCTGATGTGTCGTCGCTGCTGTTACTATCTTCTTCCTTGCCGTCAAATATGTCAATTTTTACTTTTGGGGATACATATCCGCTCGGCGTGCTTTTCTTAAATACCAGATCGTCCTTTTCTGTGTATCCGACAGATTCTGCGTTGGCTTTAAACAGGGCAGAGCAGACCGTGTTTGCAAAGCTTATGACATTTTCGTCACAGCGGAAGTTTTCGGACATAAATATCGTGCATCCGTCGCTGTTGCTTTTACACTCGCTGTCATACGGCGGAAAGATGCTTTTGTATGATGCGAAAAGCTCGGGGCAGGCATCTCTGAAGCCGTATATGCTCTGCTTTATGTCGCCAACCATAAATCGCCTGTTTTGACCTATTATCTTAAATATAGTGTCCTGTATCTCGTTTACGTCCTGATATTCGTCTATGTATACCTCGTCGTACTTTTCCTGAAGCTCACGTGCGACCTCAGTGCTTCCGTCACCGAGCAATTGCATAAGGAAGCGCGGCATGTCGGAAAATTCAAAAAGTCCGCGCTCTCTCTTTGCCTCGCAATAGCTTTTGTCAAGATCACTGAGTATATCGTACAAAATTCGGTTGAGCTCTGATGCCTGAATAAATTCGTTTTTTATGTCCTCGGGCGAAATGGATGTATATTTTTTTCTGAGATCATTTATATGTTTGTTTGCATCCTGACGCTTCTTTTTGCATTCCTCCATCAGTGGCGTTGCGCCGCGTACTGACACGAGCTTTGATGGGGAATATGCCTCAAATGCTTTGGCGATATCGGAAAATCTGCAATTGGATATTCTGTATATGAGGCTCTGACACATGTCCCTGCTTTCGCACATGTTAAAGGTGTACTTGCTCTTGGCAAGCTCATCCTCCTCAATGCGCCTTACGCAGTATTCAAATACCCCGAGCTCAAGCTCAAGCTTGCTTATTATATCCTCTCTTATGATCTCGCCTATGTGCGTTACAAAAAAGTCCTTGTCTGAAAGCTCAAGCAGCTGCTCGCTCTGATGCTTGAGAGTATCTATACCGAGCGGCGTGGATAAGAGCTTATTGTACAAATGTGAAAGTATTTCGGTAAGCTTGCCTGTGCTTCGCGAATTTGTCAGCAGGTATATAAGATCCGTAAATTCATTGCGCTCCTTTATATCGGATAAGTGCATGCCGCTCTTTATTCCGTTTGCGTCGAACATGCGCTCAAGCGTGTCATTGAATGCGCGCATTTTTATGTCGTAAAGCTCAGGCTGATCTGCCAGACGCACATTTGCAGTGAGACCGAGCTTGTCGAAATTCGATCTCACGGGATCTGTAAAGAAGGAGTCTATCGTGCATATCTTCGCGCTTGACATGAGCAGCATCTGGTTTTGCAGTCGCTCGTCATCGGGGTGCTGTGATATGCGATCGGACAGCGCGGCGGTTATCCTGCTTTTAAGCTCGCCTGCGGCGGCGCGCGTGAAGGTAACTATCAGCATTCGCTGTATGTCGGCATTTTCATTCAATATTCTGTGGATTATTCTTTCAGTCAAGGTAAATGTTTTACCCGAGCCTGCGGCGGCGCTGACAAGGACGGTCCTGCCGCTTTCGTGTATCGCCGCATTCTGTGCATTTGTAAATCCCATTTATTGTGATCCTTTCTTTTGGATGTGTGCTGTATAATGCTTTGAACTCAGTATTCTACAGCCTTTTGGGCAACATGACATGTGTTTTTCAGCTTGCAGTATTTGCATGCATCAGCTGACGGACGCTTTGGCGCATATCCCGAATATATGCTTTTTCCAACATCGCTGACCGTTTTTATCAAGGTAGCCTTCATCTCATCCATTTCTGTATCAGATAGGCAGTTCTTGCTCTTCTCGCCCGTGCTTTTGTCTGTCTTTACGCCAAGTATGTCATTATCAAGTGTCGCGCTTGCGGCATGAAGGATCTCGCTGTCGTCAAGGATAAATCCGCTTCTTATGGGAGATATCTTGCCGCTCTCCTCCTTTGACGAAAGGAACATTGCGCTGACAGGGAATATCTCCTTGCCGTTTGCTCCAAATATCGCGGCATCGCGGTTTTTTTCGCTTGCAGCCGAGAAAAGGTATATGGGAAGCTGAAGCTCGTTGCCCTCGGATACCTTGTCTATATCGAATTTATTGGTTCCCGTTTTATAGTCCACTATCCTTACATAAACGCCGTTTTCGCTTGAATATGTGTCTATTCTGTCTATTTTTCCCGTGAGTATTATGCTTCTGTATCCGCCACCGTCAAGCTCTATTTTGAGATCCATGGGCTTTAAGGACGAGGCGTATCTTGAATCGAGCGATTGCTCAAGCGCCGCGATTTTGAAGCTTGATGATTCAAATTCATCAAATATACTGCACAGCATGGTGTGGGCTATGTCGCGGTATCTTGATATCTCGTAGAGCATGGAGGGCGAGGGGACAAAGCCTATCTCGTTTATAAATCTCTCGCTTACCTCATTTGCCAGATCCAAAAGCTCCTTGTGCGTGCGGTGGGGAAGCGAGCCGTCGCTTTGCCTTTCTTCACCGATAAGCTTTTCAAGCACATAGTGAACGTATGTGCCCACATCGGCGGAATTCATAGCCGATATCTTTGACTGGCGCAAGGAAAGTATATTTTCGCACCAATATCGGTATGGGCATAGCATGAAGGTGGATATGGCGGATTTTGAAAGATATATGGTGTCGCCCAAAAGCTTTTGTGCAAGCATGGGCGGAATATCATCACCTTTCTCTTGGTCTGATGGCGTGTCGCCATCACATGCGTCGTCATTTCCGAATGTGTCTAAAATGGACCCATCCTCATTTTGTAATGGCGCACACCCGGCATCATACACATCAGATATTTCGCTTTGTGTATCCGCGCTTGCACTCAGTCTTGAAAGTATCTTTATCCTTTCAAGATCGAATTTTTCCACTTTATCTTTTAAGTAAGGCAGTATGAACAGCACTCTGCGCCATACGATGGATGGCGAACGGCTGTGACCGCCCATATCGGACGAATATGTTGTGAGTATCAGCTTGTCAGACGGCTTTGATATAACTCTGTGCGCAAATAACAGCTCGTCCGCGGCAAGCTTTTCTTCTCCCGACGGCATATCTATACCGAGGGATGAAAGTATAGCCTTGTCGCTTTCCTTTATAATTCCGCGCTCGGAGACTGCCGCAGGAAATTCGCCCTCAACCAGCCCCGGCATGAATACTATCTTTGCGTTTTCAACTCTCAGGGTAGACGCAGAGCCTACGGTTACATAATCGTTAAATGCGGGAACAGAGCCTATGTCGGTGTTCTTCAGCAGTATCTCTATGGCAGAGTATATGTCATCAATGCTCATGCTGTCCTTTTCGAATATAACGGCAAGCTGTGTCAAAACGTCCTTTATGTAGTCGTACATTCTGATGACCTCACCCGCCTCACGGATATTTCCGAGGGAAAGCTCCAGACAGCAAAGCGAGGAAAGCGTGCTTGACAGCTGCATCTCTTCAAGATAATCGTATATTGCGCGGCATGTGTCCTTGACATTACCCTGCGATATTCTTATCTTTGATTGCAGACGTGTGAGGCAGGGAATTATCGCGTCCTTTACTGCGTTTGCGGCGCGGAGTATCTCGGAGGCGCGCTTTGACACCGTTACTGTATAACCGTCGGGGTTCATGCTCCATGTACTTTCTGTAAATTTAGAACCGTTTATATCCCATGTGACACAGTAGTCCTCAAACATGTCGCACATACTGCTCTCTACAGGGCAGAGCCCTGTTTTGACAAGAGTCAGCACATCGTCAAGCCTGTATCCGTGAGATATGATCTTAAGTGAGCTGAGCAGAAATCTTGCCGCAGATGTTATCGACAGGTCTGTTTTTTCGGAATAGAAATACGGAATTGAGTATTTGTCGAACACGGCGCAGAATATGCCCTTGTTGCTTTCGGCGTCGCGAGGTATCACAGCCATGTCGCTGTATTTGTAGCCAAGCTCCCTGAATTTAAGTATCTTCAGCGCAATGTATTCCGCTTCCTCGTATTTGTTTGCGCATTCAGCCATGTATATGCTGTCGCGGTCATCCGGCATACCGCTCTCACCCTTCGCAAGACGGAAATTCCAAAGATCTCTTTCAATGAGATACAGGTCAGATCTTATGTATGCTTCACCCTCTGTGCATATATGATCGCGGACTTCTATGTAATTGTCCTTTGCAAAGCGCGTGAGCTTCTTTAATGTATCTCTTGCGCTTGCGCTGTGCATATCGTCGCAACCGCGACTTGCTATTGCAAGCGATACGGATGTGCGGTCTGCACCTGCTATGATCTTTTTGAGTATGCTGAATTCTATGCCCGTAAAATCGCTGAAGGAATCTATGTATACGTCACATCCGGTGAAAAAGTCGTGATCCTCAAGGGTCTTATCAAGCATTGAAAGAATGGCGTCGGGCAGGAGCATATCATCTCCGAGGCGCTCGCTCATAAGTGACATATAGCATGAGTATATAAGGCATATGTCCTGCATCTTTTCTTTAAAGTCTTCGTTGTCAGAATCCTTTATGCGCTCTTCAAGCATCTCGGGAGTCACACCCATGGCGGAAAATTCGTTTATTGTCAGCAGTGCCATATCTGCAAATGCAGGGTCTAACTTAACCTTGCCGAATTTTGTAAGCATGCTGCCCGAGAGGTTTGCGCTGTGCCACATAAACAGGTGCTTAACGCCCTCACTGACACGCTTGACTGTGACACCGCCGTATTCTGAAAACACGAGATCGCAAAGGTCTGTAAAGCTTATGACCTTAAGATATCGCCATGCAGACGGATCGAGATCCGCAAGCATGCCTTCGCTTATAAATACCTGTTGCTCCGGAACTATCAGATAGGTCCTTTTTTTGTTTTCGACAGAGCTCTTTATCTCGTCGATGATCCTTGTGGTTTTTCCGCTTCGACTGCGTCCGAGGATCAATTCAAGCATATCTTACTCCTTTCCTTTGTGCGCATCATCCGCGCCGCATATGAGGTCTAAGTTGCGCAATATGGTGCTTCGCTTTCTCCATGAATAGGCACGGTGCGAAAATTCATCATCGTCCATGCTCTCTATAAGCTCACGCGTCAGATAAGGTGTGCGCGCAAGCTTGAAAAATTCTATATTTGTGTATAATGTTCCGCTTTTTTCAGCCTTTAATGTATGTGGGCAAACAGTCTGACAAATGTCGCATCCCCATGCGCTTTTGTATTCCTTTATGATGCTTTTCTCATCCTCTGTAAGCTCACCCTTTTTCTGCGTGAGCATGGACAGACATATGCCGTGCTTCATCATCGGGCAATGTGACATACATGTGCCGCACATCTCGCACATTTTCGGGGCGTGGGGGGCAGGCGTATCTTCCTTCAGGTCGGTTATTATCTCACCTAAAAATACAAATGAAGAATATTTTTCTGTTATGAGCAGCCTGTTTTTGCCTATTATTCCAAGCCCCGATCTTGCCGCCGCATCCACCTCGTCTATCGGGGAGGAGTCTGTAAAGGCACAAAATCTGTTGCTTGGATATCTTTTTTGCAGCTCTCGGAGCACATTATCAAACAATTCTCTGAAAAATAAATGGTAATCACGGGATATTGCATATTGAGATATGTTAGACTTTTCCTCATCGTGGCATCTGTAGGGCACGGCGATCATGTACACACAGAGATCCTTTGTCGAGTCAAAATGCTGTGGCACGAGCTTGTATTCGCGTATTATCTTGCATTCAGATATAGGTATGGAAGAAACGAGGTCTATGCCCATATCATTCATAAGACCTGACAGATACTCATAACAGCTCATAAAAACTCTCCGTGTGCGTAAAAAATTCTGTACATCTACATTATAACAGATTTTTTTGCTAAATTCAATGACTTTTAAAAACTTCGTCATTAAACGGTCACAAATGTTAATTATAATAGTGGTATAATAACATAAGAGAGGTGTTTCTGTATGAACTTTCAAGACAGCAATGACAGCAACATCGGCAATGACATAAATAACGGTCAGTATCAAGGCGGCGCAAGCATGGGAGAAAATGGCGAATATTGCTACATCTACACGCCGAGTGACAAGAGATCAAGGAAAAATCGCAGAGGCTCACGGGCGTTTATGATATTTGCGACCTGTGCTGTGGTATTGTCCGTGCTCATAGCGGCATCCAGCCTTGCCTTTGCAATGTCGCTTGGACGCGCAAAGGATGCAAGCCTTGGTGATGATATCAACGGCGAAAATTACGCAAGTGCCGGGGATCAGCAGGATAACGGCAGGGTGAACAGCGTTTCAGGCGTTTTAAATGAGAGCGTCACCATAGAGCAATCACCGTCGCTTGGCGGCAACGGGCTCACCAGCGCAGGCATGGCTCTTGGATCTGTATCCAAGGTGTTTGCGGCGGTATCAGATACGGTAGTTGAGATATCTACAAAGATGCAGGTGATGGGATATTACTCTGCGGCAGGCGAGGGAAGCGGCGTTATAATCGACAAGAGCGGATACATCGTGACAAATCACCATGTCATAGAAAATGCCAGCTCCATCACCGTAAGACTTACTGACGGCGATGAATACACGGCGTCAATTGTCGGTACATGCGAGAGCCGCGATCTTGCAGTGATAAAGATAGATCCTGACGGCAAGGAGCTTGCCTGTGCAAAGATAGGTCACAGCTCGGAGCTTGTAGTGGGTGAAGAGGTCGTGGCTATCGGAAATCCGCTCGGATCTCTGGCAGGCTCGGCAACATCCGGCATGATCAGTGCGACTGAAAGAAAGATAAGCATTGAGGGCTCCTACCTCAAGCTCATTCAGACTGATGCAGCCATAAATCCCGGTAATTCGGGCGGCGGCTTGTTCAATATGGCAGGTCAGCTTATCGGCATCGTCAATGCCAAGGTGGCTGACGAGGATGTTGAGGGCATCGGATTTGCCATACCTGTGGATGATGCACTGCCGATATTGCAGGATATAATAACCTACGGATATGCAAAGAACATTGCAGATCACGGACTTTCCTTGCTTGATGCGACAGACAGAGTTACAGCCGCAAGCTACGGATACAGCGTGCGCGGAATATACGTGCTTGCATCAAAGTATAACAGCGAGATAAAGAGCGGCGACAGAATAGTTGCGATAAACGGAAGGATCATAAATTCCAAGGAGGATATAAGCTATGTCATATCCTCCTGCGCTGTGGGAGATACGGTCAGTGTTACCGTGGCAAGAGGCAGGACACAGTACACATATGATATCACACTTCAGGAGTATGTGCCTGACAGTGTTACGTTCAATTAAATTTTAAGTAAAGGACATAAGGCAGAGGGTCATATCCTTTGCAAAAGGTGCGATACTATGTACAATATCCTTGTAGTTGATGACGAGGCGAGGATCCGCTCCATCATCAAGAAATATGCGGAGTTTGAGGGGCACACCGTGACCGAGGCAGGCGACGGTATGGAGGCAGTCAGACTTTCAAGACTTGAAAAATACGACATTATAATAATGGATATAATGATGCCTGAGCTTGACGGATTTTCAGCTTGCCGAGAGATACGCAAGACATCCAACACCCCGATAATCATGCTCTCGGCAAGAGGCGAGGAATATGACAGGATAAACGGCTTTGAGCTTGGAGTGGATGACTATGTGGTCAAGCCATTTTCGCCCAAGGAGCTTATGCTGCGTATAGATGCGGTCATGAAGAGAGTGGCAAGGGGCAGCGAGCTTTCGGGAGATAAGAGGCAGAATGTGGTCATAGAGCTTGACGGCGGAGGACTGCGCGCAGATGTAACGGCGCGGATAGTTTACGTTCACGGAGAGCGCGTGGATATGTCGCCGAAGGAATACGATCTTTTCTTCTACATGCTGGAAAACCGAAATATCGCACTTTCAAGAGAAAAGCTCATAAGTGAGGTATGGGGATATGATTTCTACGGCGATGCAAGAACGCTTGATACACATATCAAGCTCCTGCGCAAGAGCCTTGGCGATTATTCAAGATACATAGTGACCTTAAGGGGCGTAGGCTACAGATTTGAAGGAGATTGACTATTATGAGCGAAGGCTATGACGGCTCAAAAGTTAAAAGTCCAAAACGCCGTCACGGAATAAGTATTTCGTGGCGGCTTTTTGCCATGCTTGTTGCATTTGTCGCAGTTATGCTTTGCGTCATATGGATATTTCAGGTCGTGCTTCTGAACGAATTCTACGAGCACAGTAAGATAGAGGAATTCAGCATGACCAAGGATGCGATACTTGCAAGCCTTGATACGGGTGATCCCGATGAGCTTGAAAAGACTGTGGCAAAGTATTCCTATAAATTTGACTCATGCATATGCATATACAGAATAACAAAAAAGAACGAGGCACAGGTGGTCTCGGATTCGCATATAAACGGCACATGCTTACTACATCATCTTTCAGGAGAAGCACTTTCGCAGCTGTATTGCGATGCTGTCGATAATGACGGAGAGTATATAAAAAAATGGGTGCCCAAGGATGCAGACGACAATGTTGCTGTCAACACCGTGTTTGTTTCAGCATACAGTAACGACGGCGGAAACAGATATTGCGTAATGATAAATTCCGAGATGCAGCCCCTGAATGCGACTGTGCTCACGCTTGAAAAGCAGTTCGGCTGGATCGCGTGCTTTCTCACTCTCTGCGCGCTTATTCTTGCGGCAATAATTGCAAAGACGGTATGCGCGCCCTTGGAGCAGATGGGAGAGTCTGCAAAAAGGCTTGCCCATGGCGATTACAGCGCAGATTTCGGAGGCGGAGCTTACAGAGAGGCGCAGGAGCTTGCCGATGCCTTGAATTACGCATCGTGTGAGCTGAAAAAGAACGATGTGCTCCAAAAGGAGCTGGTAGCCAATATATCTCACGATCTGCGCACTCCGCTCACTCTTATCAAGGGGTATGGCGAGGTAATGATAGATATCCCCGACGAGAACACGCCTGAAAATATAAAGATAATAATAGACGAGACCGAAAGGCTCACAGAGCTTGTAAATGACATGCTTGACCTGTCAAAGATCAAGGCGGGAACGCGCAAGCCCGAAAAAGAGGTATTCAACATAACGCAGACTACGCGTGATGTTATGAAGAGATACAGCAAGCTCAAGGAAAACGACGGCTATGATATAAGCTTTGATGCAGTGGACGATGTATATATATATGCCGACAGGACGATGATGCTCCAGGTGGTGTACAATCTTGTCAACAACGCCATAAATTACACAGGCGAGGATAAGCATGTGGCAGTACTGCAGTCTGTAAATGACCGCCGCGTGCGCATATCGGTATCTGACAGCGGAAGCGGAATATCACCCGAGGATCTGCCCTATATATGGGACAGATATTATAAGGTGGACAAGGTGCACAGACGCGCGCAGATAGGCACGGGACTTGGACTTTCGATAGTAAAGGGAATACTTGAATCCCACAACGCCTGCTACGGCGTGGAGAGCAAGGTGGGAGTTGGCTCGGTATTCTGGTTTGAAATGGATATATGTAATGATATTGGATCTGACGGAGGACATGAGACTTATGAAAAAGATAGAAGATCAGAAATTTGACTGTGAGAGAGCACTTTATGCTCTAAGTGACACAAAGGTGTATAATTGCGACTTTGCAGGAGAAGCGGACGGAGAGTCTGTATTAAAGGAGGCAAGGAACATAAGCGTTGAAAAGTGCAGATTTTCCTTGCGCTATCCTATGTGGCATGTGAAAGGCTTTGAACTTAAGGATTCTTCACTTGACGAAGCCACACGCGCGCCTATATGGTATGCTCACGACGGAATTATCGAAAACACCGAGATATCATCCGTAAAGGCGGTGCGCGAATGCAGTAATATAGATGTTAAGGGCTCGCGCATAAATTCTGTCGAATTCGGCTGGAAATGTGACAAAATAACCCTGGAGGATTCAACGCTGGTTTCGGAATATGTATTTTTGGATTCGAAAAAAATAAGACTCAGCGGCGTGGATTTCCGCGGCAAGTATTCCTTCCAATATGTGCATGATCTACTGATCGAGAATTGCACGCTTGATACAAAGGATGCTTTCTGGCATGCGGAGAATGTAAGAGTTGTAAATTCCACAATTAAGGGCGAATACCTTGCATGGTTTTCTAAGGGATTGACTCTTGAGAACTGTCATATCATCGGAACACAGCCGTTTTGCTATTGCGAGGATCTTAAGCTTATAAACTGCACTATGACAGATTGCGATCTTTCGTTTGAATATTCCGATGTTGATGCTGATGTTTCAGGTCATATAATGTCGGTCAAGAATATAAAGAGCGGTGTCGTTTATGCGGATTCTGTGGGAGAGATCATAAACGAGGATGCCGTAATGGAGTGCCGCGGCACGGTTGTACTTAAATAAGCATTAGCTTTTTAAAGCTAAAATAAATATAGGCGGATGCTCAATGCCTTTCGGCAGAGAGCATCCGCTTGATTTGTTTTTTAGACGGTCTTAGAAATAGACTCTTTTGTGCTTTTTAAAATATTTATTGCTGTTTCTTTTTTGTTATAATGCATGTACAGAGCAGGGAAATGAGCGATATAAACAGCATTCCGCCTCCGATCGTGCCGCCGCAACCGCTTGAGCTATCTGTGCTTCCGTCATCTATCGTGTCGGTATCTTTCAGGATATATGTATTGGAGGTTGTATCAGTAACTACACCGGTGCTCGGGGGTATATCATCACCCGACAATTTTTCAATAGACTCGGTTTTTTCAGCGCCGCAGGCTGTGCATACCAATTTAGCAATGCCTTCTTCGCTGTGAGTAGGTACTTTGATCACCTCATACGAGTCATACGAATGTTCAGCATACTTTACTTCACCGCAAGGGCATTCGAGCTTATGCTGAGATTCATCAAATTTTGTCCAACTGTGGTATGAAAGCGTATGACCATTTGAAATACATTCCTCACCTTTTTGGATATTATTCCATTGCTCTTTGGTTCCGCAATATATAATATTAAGTTTCGGACACTCCTCAAAAGCACATGATCCTATACTTGTAACACTATCTGGAATATTTATGTTTGTAAGGCTGGTGCAACCGTAGAATGCAGCATTACCTATACTTGTAACACTATCTGGAATATTTATGCTTGTAAGGCTACTGCAACCGCCGAATGCTTGCCAACCTATACTTGTAACGCCATCCGGGATGTGGATACTTGTAAGACTACTGCAACC
>CAZVUD010000003.1:0-11663 GCA_964629615.1 uncultured Clostridium sp.
AACGAACACGCCGTAGCTCTCCACACTGCGTATCACACCTGCTACCACCTCGCCCTTTGTAAACATGCTCGCGTTTTCCTCCCATGTTCCCAAAAGCTCCTTTGTGCTGACAAATATCCTTTTGTTTGACGCGTCTATCGCTCTTATCACAGCCCGTATGCTCATGCCGGGATAGAGTCTGTCCTTGGGGTGAGATATTCTTGAAACCGATATGCAGTCTACCGAGAGCAGGGAAATGATGCCGCAACCAATGTCAACAAATGCACCGAATCCCTCAAGATGTGTGACGCGTGCTTCAACTATGTCGCCAAGCGCAAGTGCGCTTATGTAGCTGTTAAAGCACTCTATCTGTGCCTGACGCCTTGAAAGCAGAGCTACTGTGTGCCCGTTTTCCTCGTGTATGGATAACACCTTGAAGCACACAGGCTTTCCTACGCGTGTTATTATTGCTATATCCTTAATACCCTCACCGCTTATGTCATATACCACCTCATCGCGTGGAATTATACCGCATATGCCGTGCAGGTCTACGTGCAGATTCATGCAGCTGTCGCAAAGCGTTGCGGTCTCCTCAAGGATAACGCCCTGCGCCATGGCTTTTTCAAGCCCCTTGCGAGATGAAGTGTATTCACGGTTCTGCGGTGAAGATATAAGCTTTCCCTCGGGTCTGTATGTGTTGGTCATTTGCTTGATTCTCCTTGCTTTTTGTAATATTTTATATTTCATTATATTTGCATATGAGCTGATATATTACAAGAGAGCAGAGAAGTAAATGAAAAATCGTGTTATATTGTTATCAAGATTGCAGAAAACAGGCTAAAAAAGAGCGAAAAAACGAGGAAATGAGAGCAAATCGGGTGCTAAATTAAAAAAATCGAATTTTTTTTAAAAAAGGTATTGACAAATCATAATACGTGTGATATAATATGCGAGTATTAAAAATAAAAAGTATGTAAACTATCGGAGGATAACAAAAATGTCTACATTTATGCAGAAAAAAGAAGCAGTTGTCCGCAAGTGGTATGTTATCGATGCAGCCGGCAAGCCCATGGGTAAGACGGCAGTTGCAGCAGCAGACCTTCTCCGCGGTAAGAATGCTCCTGAATTCACACCCCATGTTGACTGTGGTAACTTTGTAATTATCGTAAATGCTGATAAGGCAGTTCTCACAGGCAAGAAGCTTGAACAGAAGTACTATCAGAGACATACAGGTTATGTTGGCGGTCTTAAGAGCGTACAGTACAAGACACTTATGGCAGAAAAGCCCGAGCTCGCTATGGAGCTTGCAGTTAAGGGTATGCTTCCCAAGAATTCTCTCGGTCGCGCAGCAGCTACAAGACTTAAGGTATATGCAGGCGACGCTCATAAGCACGAGGCTCAGAAGCCCGAAGCTTACGAGATTTAATCTTAGAAAGGTAGGTCATAGATAATGTATACAAGCGCAAAGCCTTATTTCTACGGTACAGGTAGAAGAAAGAAATCCGTTGCAAGAGTAAGAATCTACCCCGGTACGGGTATGATCACTATCAACGGCAAGGACGTTGATGAATACTTCGGACTTGAAACACTTAAGCTCATAATCAACCAGCCTTTCGGTGTAACAGGCACAACAGGCAAGTTTGACATCGTTGCAAACGTAAACGGTGGTGGTATCTCCGGTCAGGCAGGTGCTATCCGTCACGGTGTTGCAAGAGCTCTTCTCGCTGCTGACGAAGCTAACCGTCCCGCTCTTAAGCAGGCAGGCTTCCTCACAAGAGACCCTCGTATGAAGGAAAGAAAGAAATACGGACTCAAGGGCGCTCGTCGTGCTCCTCAGTTCTCAAAACGATAATCACAATTTTCTCAAAAAGCGAGAAAACAAGAGAATATCAAAGAAAAACGCCGTTTTTGCGAGATTGCAAGAGCGGCGTTTCTGTTTTTGATGTCCGTTTGATGTCCAAATCCCCAAAAAACATAAAAATTAGCGGTCAAGGGATTACCCTCAACCGCTTTTTTCTTATTTGTCTATGCCTTTAATTATTTGTCAATACTCCTACCCATTCAAGAATTTTATCAACGTCTTTTGTGCTGTTGCCGCTCAATACTCTGATAAATATTGCCTGTGGACTTGCTTCAAGCTCGTCAACGGTACATTTCTTTTCTGTGCCGTCTATATTTGCAAGAATAACAAGCTTATCGGGAGAGCCTTGCTCAAGCCTTTTGAGCCTCTGAATTATATTTATACCCACACAGAAACACCTCTCTATAATCTATATTCTTAATTTGCGTGCTAACCCCTTTATTCTCCGCTCGTATTCTTTCGGCGTTTTGGCTGTTCGTGCAATTATCGCCTTTATACGTTCGTAGATAATATACCTATTGTCTGCTTTAATCACCGTCCTTATTTGCCCCTGTGTATTCTTCTGAAATAGACAAATCCTTTACTGTGTCGTATCTATCAGAATATCCCTCGGTAAGTACTCGATGATATGCGTTTGCACGTATCTCGTATTGAGTTTTACAGCTGTCATCGCTCAACGCCATTTCACACAGAGAGGCAAACTCTGCAAGCGGCTCACGATAATTAAAGCGATCCTGCTCACATTCAAAAACAAGTTTATTTAATTTGCTTTTTACTTCTCCTATCTGCGATTGTTCGGCTCTCTCTTTTGCATACTTTCCGATTATTCTTGTCATCGCTACATTGCCGTTAAAATCCTTTGCAAGCCTCGGAAAATCATCATCGGAAAGAATACCGCTTTTGAGCAGTTCAACGGTTGCAAGGTCTATTTTGTCACCCGTAGGTCGTGAGTGCTTTTCAAAACGTTCATCTGCTTCCGCAAGAATTTCATCAAAGTCGGCTTTTGCTTCAATCTGCAAACGATTTATTGCCTCGGTCAGCTCATTTATTGTTTTTTTATGTTCCTGCTCGTGCATATTCCTTTGAATGTTGTTGCTCCATCCTCTGCGGATCTCGGCTTTCCAACGCTCGTTTTCACGTTCACGACGGGCGGTCAGTTCCTCAAATATTACACGGTACTTTTCGGTATATGCCTTATTCATCTCGGTCAGATAGTCGCCCACGCAATAGCGGACACTTGCTTTCGGCTTTGTGTTGATAGTTGTTCCTTTAATTCTCATAATAAAACATTCTCCTTTAATTATTGTTTTCAAGTTTTTCAATTCTTGAAATGATGTCAATTTGTTCAACATATTTCAAGCTGTTTTGCAAAATCAATGCCGCCGCATTTAAGCGTATCTGCGGAGCATTTTCTTCATCGGTCATTATATCCCTTATTGTCCTCACAGCCTCTGTCAAGGTAGATTGCAGAGCATTACAAGCTTCATTCAATACGATTGTTCGCCTGCGGTCGTATTCTATCTTGAAATTCTCATCTTTTAAGCGATTATATATAATCTGTCGGCTTATATTCGCTTCTTGTGCCGCTTCTGATACGCTCCCACACGATAACAGAGCCGCTATAATTCGTTCGTCTTTCGGCTTCAATTCCAACTAATCACCCCCTATTATGTAACGTTTTCCGTTGGATTGTCAAAATTATTCCCTCTGCTTTATCATAGATCCGCAAGCCGTTAGGGATTATTTCAACCTTTAGTGTGTCTGTGTCAATGCTTGTATATGGCTCTGTAATGCTCTCTAAACGCTTTATGCGGACGGAGCGGAAAGTATATTGCTTGTCCGCTTCAAGGTCGTATATGGTCATTATTTTACCCTCTCGAATGACTTTCAAGCTGTCGCTTTGATATAGCGTTTTAGAATTGCTACACCCTGTAAAAATCGCCACACAGAGACAAAGTGCCATACATAGAGCGGTCAATCGAATACAGCTTTTCGACGTCTGCGGAATGCTGATTGTATTATGATTTGAAATTTTTATCACCTCTTTTTCAAGGTTACGGCGGTTACGGCAGTTAAGGCATTTTCCATAGAGGTATATCCTATAATTATATTATTTTTATTTTTTTTAGATACTCCATAGAAATTACCCGTAACCACCGTAAACCGTAACCGTTAATAATATTGTCCTTGATAAGTCCTTTTCGGCAGTATACGTAATTTTTGCGTTTTTCCGTCAATCTTTTTAACTTCCGTACCATATCCTAATTTATCAAGCACTTTGCCGATTTGTGCCGCCGAGTATGCCCTCAATTCGTCTGAATACAACATTTTGAAGTCCGTCACGGTCATATACTGCCATTTCACCGAATAGCCGCCTGTATTGTCTCGATTGAGAATATCTTCGATTTCATTCTCACCCTTGAGTTTCTTTTCGTGATCTTTATTTCGTTCTGCTAAAGCCGCTTGCTCTGTGTGTGTTAATCTAAAACCTTGAATATCGGTAATGGCGTATTGTTCGATCTGTTTCCACAGCTGAACTGCATTAAAATTTTTGAGCCGTTCAAGGTCGATTTTATCAATCTGAACCGTCCAAAATCGGCGATTGCCTGTATTATCAATTAGAAACTCATCACTATTGCACGTTCCGCAAAGGCTTGTCCTGCGTATTGCTCTGATACTGTCTCTGCCATAAGGACGACGGTATTCATCAACTGAATTTGTGATAAAGGCTTTTAATCGCTCAATATCGCTCTTAAAAGTGCTTTCAATTTCTCCAAGTTCAGCGATCCAACACGAGAGGGCACTAATATATGTATCTTTATCTCTAAAGTCCACACAAACACCCTCTTTGAAAAACTGCGATTTTAGTGCTAACTTTCGGAAAAGAGATGTTTTGCCTATTCCTTGCTTTCCTGTAATAACAAGCACTCCGTCAGCACCGAATGGCTCAATTTCGTTGTTGTGCAAAAGCGAGATACTTTGCCATAACCATTTTTTTATAAGCGTTCGGCTCAATTCGTCATCTGAAATATTCAAAATTGAATACAACTCGGATAAATAATCTTTACCGTCGTACTCCACAGAACTCAATAATTCAAGCACAGGATTAAACCTGTTACGGCTTGCAATTATATCAAGATAAGCCGATATGATTTGAATATTACACCGCTTGTAATTTCCTTGTAGCTCACTATAAAGAATTGCGGCTATATTTGAGTGTATATGCTCTTTACTTTCGCCCTGCGTACCCTCGATATCAATGCTCTGTGTGATGTCATTCAGCTTTATTGTGACGCCTTTTTCGGATAGATAGTCAGATAATACCTCGGGTGTAAACAGAATGTCTGTATCGTTTATTTGTGGCTCTTTGCGTGGTCTGCCTCTGCCTTTATAATACTCACCGCCACACAGAGCGACAGCCCTTGAAATTGTTGTTTCTCGGTAGTCGGATCGCTCCCATTTTTTACGGTATAAGGCACTACCTCTAAATGCTGTATCAATCGCCTGTGTGTCCCCTTGTAAATAAAACGCAAGCATATTGCACAGAGCTATGTCAGCAGAACTTTCATCATTGTTATACGCCGATATATCACCCCTATCATATAGAGCAATAAATTTGTTGCTGTTCTTTGCTTTTCGTGCTATGTCCAATACTTCAATACTCAACCGTTCACCCCCTTTGTACATATACTTGTCAAGGAAATATAAAACTTCCTCTGTCTTATCTGTAATTTTATCCGTGGCAGATACTCGGTCGCCTGTATATGTGAAATATCTGTTTGTCAAGCCGCTGAAATAGCACTCAACTCCGTTTTTCGGATTTTTTTGATAATAATTTGTATCAAGCTTTTCTGTGCCGTCTTTACTTGTTACCGTGGGTATTTTTGATAAATCACACTTAAAAAGAATGTGAAAGCCGCTCCCACTCGGAGAACGTTCAATGTATGTACCCTCAAAAAGCTTTATTATCTCATCTTGTAGCGGATTTGATTTTGTATGCCCGTCCGCTCCGTCAATATCAATTCCACAGATACCGCCTGCAAACATAAAGCCCATACCGCTATAACGTTTACAAGCTTCAAACGCCGTTTTGTAGTCGCACCAAGTTTGCGGATTGTTGCTCATAGCTCTGCCGCCTGTTCGTGCATTGTAGGGTATTTTTGTAGGTCTGCCGTCTTTGTCCTGTTCTCTTTGCCAACAGATCCACACACTTTGAGATTTCAAGTCAGTCAAACATTTCTCACCGCCCTTTTGCTTTCCTCTGTGAGTTGTTCAACTAAAAGGGGATAGTTAATCAAGCATTTATTTCCACACATTATATGAGGGATTTTGCCTTGCTTTTGGAGTAGCCTTAAAGCGTGCTCTGAGAGTATTCCTGTTTTGGCTGTTTCACGTATAGTTAAGAATTGAGGGGTAGTATTAAGCATTGGCTTCACCTCTCACAATTCGATCAATAGCAGAAATAACAAGTTTTTTCTTTTCTTCTGTCATTTCTTCTCTTAACCATTTGCAAAATGTAAATTCAGATATTCCGATTTCTTTTGCTACCTCATAATGACAGAGGCGGTTTTTCTTGATTAGCATTCTTACATCTAAGTTATACATTTTTTTATTCCTTTCGTAAAATCAAAGGTTGTGCACTTCCTTTTGTAATTTAATTATAAACTAAAACAACAACTATTGACATTGTCAAAATGTTGTGATATAATATATATTGAAAGGAAACAACGCAACAACGGAGGTAACGATATGACACCATATTTTACTGTGTGCTATAGCCGTTTTTCTCGAATGGCTCAATTTGATGTAAGAATTGTTTATCAGAGTTATGAGGAAATGAGCGAAAAGTGTCAAAAAGATATTATTAGTGCAGAAAATAGAGAACAAGAGAACGCTTGTTTTACGTACACACACCATTCAAAATTTGATTTTTCTCTGCTTTTAGGTGATTTAATAAAATCGGACGATCCTTTTCCTGTTTTAGAAAAATTACTCGGTGATGTTGGAAGTGTTGCACTTAATCATATTGAAAATAAGCTAAAAATCGCTAAAAACATTTGCATTGAGTATGTATCTTATCAAAATTTTACAAAGGACTTTCTCGATAAATTTGCAAACAGTAAATCAATAACGGTAAATCAAAGCTTGTGTGAAATATCAAACAATAGGTACATTCCATTAAAAATTGATAGTAATGAAAATGATATTTACTACTGCTATAAAAGTTCTGAAATAGTTGACATTATATTTTCGTCAATTCATTTTGCATTAGAAAACGGATATAAGTTTACTGAATGTATGCATTGCGGACGTTGGTTTTTTAAAGACGGCACCAGAGCGGGTAGCAGAAAAAAATACTGCGATAGAAAAAGTACATTTAAAGGTTATGAACACTTAAATTGCGAACAAGCCGTAAGAAATATAAGTCAAGAATTGCAAAGAGAAAAGAAAAGAATATACAATTCAATAGTTAGAGAGCATTTGTCAACTGAGCAATGCGTGTATGATTTTTTAGATGAATGTGCTGAATATATGGAAAAAACAAAAAAACGTGCTTCGGTACAGAATTTATCTGATTATTGGCATTTTTTATTTAGTTATAGGGAGCGTATAAATTATGGCAACGATAAATAAGAGAGGGAACACATTTCAAATTGTGGTATCGCTCGGACTTGATACGAACGGAAAGAAAATCAGAAAAACGACAACATTCAAGCCGCCTGAAAATACCACACCTAAAAGGGCTGAAAAGCTTGCTAATGAGTTCGCTATTGAATATGAGCGTAAATGTAGAGGGCTTTCCTCATTAAACGAAAATATGCGTTTCTCGGAGCTTGCAGAGTGGTATATTGAAAACTATGCAAAGAACAAGTTAAAGCCTATAACTGCATACACATACGAGGGGCAAATAAGAAACCACCTACTGCCTGAATTAGGTAATATGAAGTTAAAGGACTTTACCCCTGCGAAGATAACCGCATTTTTCAAAACTCGAACATATCAGCCTGCGACTTGTCGCAAAGTATATGTAATTCTTCAAAGTGTGTTTGCTCGTGCTGTGGAACAAGGCTTTATTAAGGAAACACCTTGCACAAAAGCCGTAATACTGCCGAAAGTGGAAACACCAAAAGAAAAAAAGCCTTTTCTCGATGAAAATCAAGCAAAAGACTTGTTAAAAATGGTAGAGGACAACACACAGTTCAACCGCATTATAAAAGTATTGCTGTTTACAGGTATGCGATCGGGTGAGTGTTTGGCTCTACGTTGGCAAGATATAGACTTTGAAAACAAGACAATTCACATTGAAAACACGCTAACAGATGTGGGCGGCAAGCATTGGCTTCAACCGCCAAAAACAGCGACAAGTAACCGTTAT
Organism: uncultured Clostridium sp.; assembly: GCA_964629615.1. Taxonomy (GTDB): domain Bacteria; phylum Bacillota; class Clostridia; order Oscillospirales; family CAG-272; genus SVTX01. Next base: position 8,217 of record CAZVUD010000003.1, read on the forward strand.
ATCGGCTTGTCTGATGTGTTGGCAAATATCTTTATAGAGCAAAAGAATTTTAATGATGAAAAATTGCAAAATCTCGGCGATCTGTATCAATATCCTGAAATGGTATTTACAACTGATAGTGGAAACTATATTGATAGATCAAGGCTGAACACACAGTTTAGAAAATTCGTACAAGGCACAGATTTTGATTTTATTACTCTGCACAGTTTGAGGCATTGCAACGCAACGCTTTTAATAAACAATGGTATTGATTTAAAAATCGTTAGTGAATTGCTCGGTCATTCTGATGTGTCCACTACTGCGAATGTTTACGCCGATGTATTAAAGAGTGCAAAGGCGAAAGTTGCTGATTTAGTGTCTTTGAAACTACAGAATAATTGATGTCCGTGATGTCCTTTTGATGTCCCAAATTACAAAAAGCTATTGTAATTTGCTCAACGATATGCTATAATAAGTGACGTAAACCCTTAATATACGGTACTTTTCGGCACATTGCAAAACACTACAAAACACCTACATTATAACTCGAAGAGATAATTTATTTATCTCTTATAAAAGACTTGCCGTTTCGGCAAGTCTTTTTTTCATTAAACAAACAGATATGCACCGCAAAAGTTAGACACTTTTGCGGTGCATATCATTTTTAATTCAGCCGACTTTTCAACAGAATTATTTAATTTTAATAATGCTTTCGTCCCAAGCGTCGGGCTTTTCGTAACCCATAAGGTTGACCATAGTAGCCGCAACATTGGAAAGACCGAATTCACTGTTATCTTCCTTTACGCTGTAAGAGCTTTTAGCCTCTGTGTTGTCGTAAATGATGCAGGGAACGGGATTAAGAGTGTGGCTTGTTTTAGCCTTCATCTTGCCGTTTTTGTCCACCTTGGGCATCTTTGTTTTCTTGTCCATTTCAAACATCTCGTCAGCGTTTCCGTGGTCAGCCGTGATAAGAGCAACGCCGCCCATTTTGTCAACTACGGGAAGGATCCTTCCTAATTGGAGGTCGAGCGCTTCCATAGAGCAACGTGTAGCCGCAAGTGATCCTGTGTGACCTACCATGTCGCCGTTGGGGAAGTTTACTCTTATATACCTGTACTTGCCGCTTTCAATAGCCTCGATGAGCTTGTCCGTGATCTCTGCACACTTCATCCAGGGGCGCTGTTCGAAGGGAACTACGTCAGAGGGAACTTCAACATATGTTTCAAGCTCTTCTGAGAATTTGCCCGACTTATTGCCGTTCCAGAAATAAGTTACATGACCGTATTTCTGAGTTTCGGATATAGCATACTGGGAAACACCTGTATTTGCAAGGTATTCGCCCATGGTCTCGGTTATCTCGGGGGGAGAAACGAGATACTTTGAGGGAATGTGAAGGTCGCCGTCGTATTCAAGCATGCCTGCGTAAACTACACTGGGAACTCTTACTCTGTCAAACTTATCAAATTCGCCGTCCTTTGCATCAAATGTCTTTGATATCTCAATGGAACGGTCGCCTCTGAAGTTAAAGAAGACAACGCTGTCGCCGTCGTTTATTGTGCCTACGGGCTGTCCGTTCTCGGCAATAACAAAGGGAGGAAGATCCTGGTCGATAACATGATATTCATCTCTGTAAGCAAGAACTGCTTCACGGGCATTTGCAAACTGTCTGCCCTCGCCAAGCACATGTGTCTTCCAGCCAAGCTCTACCATAGCCCAGTTAGCTTCGTATCTGTCCATGGTTATCTTCATTCTGCCGCCGCCCGATGCGATCTTAATAGATGTGTTTTCGTCGTTTAAGCTTGCGATAAATGCCTCAAATGGATCGATATATTCAAGAGCGCTCGTTTCACCAACGTCACGACCGTCGATAAGAATGTGTATTCTTATATTGCGGATACCCTCTTCCTTCGCTCTTACGATCATAGCCTTAAGGTGATCTATATGAGAGTGAACGTTTCCGTCTGAGAAAAGACCCAGGAAGTGAAGGGTAGAGTTGTTGTTTTTTACATTTGAGATTACTTCGCACCATGTGTTTGAAGCAAACATCTTGCCGCTTTCAATGGACTGTGTTACCAGCTTTGCGCCCTGTGCAAACACCTGACCTGCGCCGAGAGCGTTGTGACCGACCTCACTGTTGCCCATGTCATCGTCGGAGGGAAGACCTACCGCTGTTCCGTGAGCCTTGAGCCTTACCATGGGGTAATTTGCCATAAGAGCATCAAGATTGGGCGTGTACGCTCCTGCAACTGCGTTTGAAACAGTATCGGGAGCAAGTCCCACACCGTCCATAACTATAGTGAGCACAGGACCTTTGACGCCGTCAAATTTTTCTGACTTTTTAAGAATATGTGCCATTTCTGACTTCCTTTCATAGTTCTGTATTTTAACCAACTTATAGTATAACTTATTTTTGGCACTTTTTCAAGAGGAATATGTAAAATATTTTCAAAATATAACATAAATGAAAATAAACCTTCAAAATACACGCGCGTGTTTCAATTCATGCATTTTCTGATAAGCCTGCCTTACGATGCGTGTTTACTTAAAGTTTACAAAAAATACATAAATACAACTTTATGTTTGGCTTGCCGAGGAATATACTTGAAGCGATAGTTCATATTTCACATATATGCTTTTTAAAGAAACAGACGGAGGTACTTATGAAGATCCAATTTATAAAAATAATGATAGCCATTTCAGCTATACTTGCCATTATGCTGCTTGCGTCCTGCGATGCTGCTGATCAGGTAATGAATGAATTGAAAGATTGGCAATCATCTTCAAATGAAGATGGCAGTTCGCATACAAATATCATCTACGGTAGTAATAGCTTTGGCGTCTCAAACGGTGAAGTCATCGGGACTGATGAGAACGGTAATTTAATTATAAATGGTTTGCCGCATGTTATGTATGAGGTCAAAATTGATGAAGACGGCAGTTACATTATAGTAGATTCTGACGGTAATGAATTTGACGGTGAATATGAGATAACTCCTCATGAGGACGGAAAATTAACCATTAGTATTACTCAAAGCGGGTATTCTACCTCAATTAACGGTTTGACCCCCGGAGTAAAGTTTGCACTTGTTGATCCGAACTCCGGAGCTATTGGAGATACATGCGATGAAAACAGTCATAAGTGGGCAAGCATGGGCGAATGTAATGGAAAGATCTGCGTGGTCTGCGGCGCAAAGGAAGGCAGCTCTGATCACGATTGGAAAGCTGCTACATGCACATCTCCTAAGATCTGCAGAGAGTGCGGTGAGACTTCAGGAGATGCTCTTGGACACGATTGGAAAGCTGCTACATGCACATCTCCTAAGATCTGCAGAGAATGCGGTGAGACTTCAGGAGATGCTCTTGGACATGATTGGAAATCCGCTACATGCACATCTCCTAAGATCTGCAGAGAATGCGGTGAGACTTCAGGAGATGCTCTTGGACACGATTGGAAAGCTGCTACATGCA
>CAZVUD010000003.1:11763-63539 GCA_964629615.1 uncultured Clostridium sp.
CATCTCCTAAGATCTGCAGAGAATGCGGTGAGACTTCAGGAGATGCTCTTGGACATGATTGGAAATCCGCTACATGCACATCTCCTAAGATCTGCAGAGAATGCGGTGAGACTCAAGGCGAAGCCATAGATTATATGCACGATTATGTTAATGGCAAATGCACACATTGCGGTGATAGATGCAGCACAGGATTACAAATATCCGGCGGATGCGTTTTAGGCATCGGAAGCTGTACAGACCCAGAGATCGTAATTCCTACAGTTCACAATGGTGTTAAAATCACTAAAATTGAAAACTTTGCTTTTGCTTATGAGACAGGTATTACAAGTATTATAATTCCGGACACGGTAACTGAAATCGGGTCGTGCGCTTTTTATAAATGCGACAACCTTAAAAACGTAGATATCCCTGACAGTGTCACGAAAATTGGCCAACAAGCCTTTGCAGAATGCGCGAGTATTGCAAGTATAGTTTTGCCAAGAGGTTTACGTTCCGTTCAGCAAATGATGTTTTATGGATGCAAAAGCCTTGTCAGCCTTACTATATCTTCAAACGTGAACTCGCTTGGTTCAGATTTGTTCTACTCTGTAAAAAATCTTAAAAGTATTTATTACGATGGAAGTTTATCGGATTGGGAAAAGATAAGTAAGGATAGCAGTTGGAAGAGTATGACCTCAACATTTACAGTATATTGTAATGATGGCTACAAAACCTATACAGGTGTATTAAAATAAGTAAAAATTTCATTTCAATTGTAATTTTGAATACAGGAAAGGACTCACAGCATGCTCTGTGAGTCCTTTTATGATGCTGATTTATATGATGTATAATGATTTAGCTCAAACTGTTATAAAATGCGGTCAAATCACTTGATATTTTTATAAATATGTTGTATAATATACATGTATGTAAATTTTTGCTTTTATATAAAGAAAGGGATCGTAAAAATGTCAGAATCATGTAATCACGATTGTTCGAGCTGTTCTGCAAACTGCTCGTCAAGAGAAAATGCAATAGTTAAGGATGCGCTTAATCCCCACAGCCGCGTGGGACATGTTATAGCTGTCTGCAGCGGAAAGGGCGGAGTCGGTAAATCTCTCGTCACCTCAATGCTTGCTGTAAGCATGGCACGAAAGGGATACAGCGTTGGTATACTTGATGCGGATATAACCGGACCCTCCATTCCGAAGGCATTCGGACTTAAGGATGAGGTAAACGGCGACGGAGAGGGAGCTATGCTTCCGCCTGTTACCTGCACGGGCATTCAGATAATGAGTGCAAATCTTTTGCTGGATGACGAAACATCGCCCGTAATATGGCGCGGTTCGCTCATAGCCAGCACTGTACGCCAGTTCTGGAAGGATACCGTCTGGAACTGTGACTATCTGTTTATCGACTGTCCTCCCGGAACAGGTGATGTTCCGCTTACCGTATTCCAGAGCATAGATGTTGACGGAATTGTTATAGTTTCAAGTCCTCAGGAGCTCGTTTCCATGATAGTCAAAAAGGCGGCTAATATGGCTGATATGATGAATATACCCGTATTCGGACTTGTAGAAAATATGAGCTATGTAAAGTGCCCCGATTGCGGTGAAGAGATAAAGCTGTTTGGTGAGAGTGGCATTGAAAACATTGCGAAGGATTTCGGATACGATCTCCTTGCACGCATACCGATCGATCCCGAGATCGCTTCATATGTGGATCGCGGTTGGATAGAGACCATCAAGACCAACTATCTTGAAGAGGCAGCCGATATCATTGAGAAAAAATGTAATGCAGAATAATAATATTGAAAAAATTTCCGCTTGGGTAAACAAAAGACCCAAGCGGAAATTTTATTGTATGGTCAAATATCTATCTCAAGGTTTCCGTTATGGAAAAGGTAGTGCTTTTTCATGTGAAGCTCGCTCATCCATCCGCGTACTATAACAGTCTTGTAGAAGCCCGTATCGTAGCCGCCCTCACCCATGTTGTTCCAAAGCCATGTGGGAGTGCACCAGAGGCAGTATTTCGGAGAGATGGTCTGATAAACATCTTTTTCAACGCCACCCTGACCGTGATGTGCCATCTGAACATAATCGCAGTGCAATTCATCTGCGCTGTTCTGCTCTGTAAGCTCAACGCCGCCTTCCGTCGTAAGATCTCCGAGGAAGAGTATGCGTGCATTTTCTGTGTCAAGTCTGTATACAACAGAAGAATTGTTGAATAATTCGCGTGTGATGGAGGGGTTCGGAACATGCAATACCTTTACGCTGTAATTACCTATCTGATATACATCGTGAAGAGCGGGAGTTATAACATTTATGCCGTATTTTTTAATAATAGCATCTATCTTGTCAAGCAAGGGAATAGAATGCTGTGCATCATGCATGGCATATTCTTCCATTAATGAGCGTGAGATGAAATTAAAGCAGAGATTGTGTACCTTTATCTCATCACCGTGTTCCTCCATAAGTGCGCAAAATGCGCCAATGTGGTCATCATGTGGGTGTGTCAAAAACCATGTGTGGATCTCACCGCCCGCATTTTTGATCCTTTCGTAAAGATTTTCGCTCTCAAAGGGATAACCGCCGTCGAAAACGCAAACGTTACCTCCGTCAGAGTAGATGAAAGACATGCATATCGTGTCCCTTACAGATGACTGCATATAAAGCTTTCCCATTTTCAGATCCTTTCTACGTTTACACGTATTTTAATTTATTTCGTCCCGACGTTCATCTATGCGGCTCTTGTATACCGTTTCCTGATAAAGACGGGCAATGCTCTTTAGTATATCGGTGTGCGAAAAATCCTTGTTATATGCGATGTTTACCTCGCGCGTCATGCTGAGATTTTCTATAGGCAGGGTAGTGATCTTGCCTTTTCTAACGTCACTTATGCAGGCGCTCTGCGGCAGTATGGAAACGCCAAGGTCCTTTCTTACAAGCTCCTTTATTGTTGCAACGTTATCCACCTCAAGGGATACATTGAAATCATCAAGCGAAACTCCAACGCCTGCAAGCGTTGCTTCAAAAAGCTCACGTGTGGCAGAGGAGGGAAGTCGCAATATCATGTTCTCTCCGCGAAGCTCGCTTACAGTGACCATGGATTGCTTTGAAAGGGGATTGTCGTTTGACAGCGCGCATACAAGAAAGTCTGTATCGAGCATAAGGTAATTAAATTTTTGTGTTGGGCGTTTGCCGTCAACTATGGCGATCTCAAGCTCGTAATTCTCAAGCATATCATAAAGATTATTTATGGTGTCAGTAATAACCGTTATGGTAATGCTGGGATTCTGGTTGGCATATTTGGCAAGGATCTCGGTTATCTTGTTGTTTTCCGAGGTGTGAGTTATGCCTATGCGGAAGCGTGAGATGTGGCGCTGCTCGTCGGATATCTTAAGCAGCATCTTCTCGTGCAGTGCCTTAAGTCTGCGTGCGTATTTAACTGCAATTTTTCCTTCAGGTGTAAGTCGGAAATCTCCCTTGCCCCTGATAAAGAATTTTGCATTGCATTCCTTTTCGAGCTGATTGATATGATTGCTCACAGCAGGCTGTGTCAGTGAAAGTATCTCTGCCGCCTTGGTGAAATTTTTACATTCGGCAACGCATAACAATGTTTCAAGCTTGACATCAAGCATCATATCACCTCACATATCACAAAAAATTATAGTCGCCCAAAAAAGTATAATTTGACATTATGCTAAAATTATTATATCATATGTTTATACGATTTGCAAGTGTTTTAAGATATTTTATCGCAAATACTTGCAAAATATTTTTTCGGAGGGCTCTGTAAATGCTGAATTCATTCTATGAAAGACTTGCAGAGAGATCCGGGGCGTCGGTGATAATAATATCCATTGCCATAATGCTCCTGTGCGGATTTCTCATGACTCGCGTGACTAAAAAACTAAAGCTCCCAAATGTGACCGCATATATCGTGTCGGGCATACTGATAGGACCTTTCTGTCTTGACCTTATACCGGTCAGTGTTATCGAGGGCACAGAATTCCTTGCCGATATCGCGCTTGCATTTATTGCATTCAGCACGGGTGAATTCTTCAAGTTTTCAAAGCTGAAGAATAATGCAGGAAAGGTAATAGTTATAACGCTTCTTGAGGCGCTTACCGCATCGCTCGCGGTATTCGTGCTGACCTTCTTTGTGCTTAAGCTTGATCTTGCGTTTTCCATCGTGCTTGCCGCACTTGCATCTGCAACTGCGCCTGCATCGACCATGATGACCATACGCCAGACAAAGGCGCACGGTGATTTTGTAGATACGCTCCTTCAGGTCGTCGCATATGACGATATAGTGGCACTTCTTGCATACAGTGTTGCCATTTCGATCGCAGTGACCTCTGTAACGGGTGAGGCCTTCAATTTTATGGATATTGTCCTTCCCATACTTACCAATCTTGCAACTCTTGCCTTGGGCGGACTTTTTGGACTATTCATGAAGCTGCTCATACAGAAAAAGCGTTCTACCGACAACCGCCTTATAATTGCCATAGCGCTTCTGTTTGCATTCTGCGGAGTCTGCGCCGCGCTTGGCGTATCACCTCTGCTCGGTTGCATGGCTATGGGAACGGTGTATATAAATATCACTGACGACGATAAGCTCTTTAAGCAGCTCAACTATTTCAGCCCCCCGATAATGCTTCTGTTCTTCGTGCGCTCGGGACTTTCATTTGACCTTAATGCTCTTATAAATCCTTCAGGCGCTATCGGCGGAGTTCCGCTTATAATAATCGGAGTGCTGTATTTTATCGTGCGCATATTTGGAAAATACGCAGGCGCATTCATCGGCTGCTTTGTTACAAAAAAGCCTCGGGATACGAGAAATTATTTCGGACTTGCATTGATACCGCAGGCAGGTGTGGCAATAGGTCTTGCCGCACTTGGTGCACGAGCCATCGGCGGCGAGGCAGGCAATGCACTTGAAACGGTGATACTTGCATCAAGCGTATTGTATGAGCTGATAGGACCTGCATGCGCAAAGCTTTCCTTGTACCTGTCGCACTCATATTCAAATAAGCTTGAAGAGATCGTCACAGTAGAAGAGAAGGGCGAGGACGGCAAGGAAAAAAGCTCATTTGACCTTCTTGTCGAGCGCATCCAGAAAATACAGGAGGAGCTTGCCGAAGAAAATGAACGGGAAACAGAAGAGGAAAAGGCATTCACGGAGGCGGCTGAAGAGCACATGCGTGATCAATTACATATGAATATAGGAGGTAAGATATAATGTCAGATCCAATTGCAAGCATACTCGGCGAATGGTCTGTCGGGATAAATGTATACAGTATAATATTCAGGATCGCACTGTCGGTGGTCATGTCTGCGATAATCGGATGTGAAAGATCCGGAAAGCGACATTCTGCAGGACTCAGGACCTTCATGCTCATATCCTTGGCTTCCACCACTGTCATGCTGCTTGACAAATATCTTATGTCAGGTGACGGACTTGATATATATATACTTTCGTGCGCATGTATAATCGGTGTTGCGGTAATAAGCGTGCATTCATTGCTTGTAAGCTCACGAAGCCAGATACGCGGTCTTACGACTGCGGTGGGAATGTGGACGAGCGCCATAACGGGACTTACGATAGGCGCAGGATTTTATACCGTGACCCTCATAGCCTTTATAATTCTTTTGTCCTGCCTTTCTGTATTTCCTTCCATGGAGAGATATCTTAAGAACCGCTCAAACCATTTTGAGGTGCATCTTGAGCTTAAGAGCAGCAAATATCTGCAGAATTTTGTCAGCACCATAAGGCGGTTGGGCTTGCGAATAGATGATATCGAGGCAAATCCCGCATATTCGGATTCAGGTCTCAGTGTCTATTCCATCGCCATAACCATCGGAAACGAGGAGCTTAAGAAGTATAAGACGCACGAGGAGATAATTGAGGCTCTGCGCAGTCTTGATTATATCTACCACATCGAAGAGATAACTTAATAATATGTCCGACGCCATTGATGACCATCAGTATATGAGCGTCGGACATTTTTTTGCTCGTAAATTTGAAATAGCTATTGCAAAATCCTTTGTTTTGTTGTACAATATATAATGTATTATTGTGTACTTTTTGAAAGGTAAGATATGAATAAAAAAGAGATAGATATAAAAAGCGGCGTGAGGCTCAATATGATAGGCACTGACAGATTTAAAATGTCGCGCCTGTCGATATCCTTTATATACGATGCCGACGAGCTGATGTCCCCGATGCGAAAGCTGATGTTCTCTATACTTATGAGGGGAAGCCGAAATTATCAGTCGGTCGCCGCTATAAACCGCGCGCTTGATGATCTGTACGGAAGCACAGTCTCATTCAGATGCTCCGCAGACGGTGACAGGCATGTTTTCACATTCGTATGTGAGATGCTTGATGAGCGATATATATACAACAACGATGGTATCGATATACTTCACGGCACTCTTGAGATATTAAAGGATATACTTTTGCATCCGCTGAAGGACGGCGAAATGCTGACGGAAGATTTTATCCGCAGTGAAAAGAAGAATGCCGCAGACGCCATAAGATCCAAAGCAAACGATCAGAGGGCTTACAGCGCAGAAAAATGCAGGCGCATCATGTTTGGCGGTGAAAAGTGTGGTATATCCGGAGACGGAAATGAGGAAATGATCTATTCATTCACCCCCGAGCAGCTGACAGAATGCCACAGATGCATGTTTAACGATGCAAGCGTTATCTGCTTTTACATAGGATCAAAGTCTGAGGATATCATAAAAAGAGAGATACAGGGGCTGTTTTCTGATGTTACGCTCTCAAGCGATGCTCGCAAGGGCTACACACCCTATGTATCGACCCGTGATATCATATTTGAAAGCGAAGAAAAAGCAGTCGCGCAGAGCAGGCTCAATATTGGCATGAGGATGGGAGTTGTCCTCTCAGACCGCGAATATTACGCCGCAGTCTTGTTTAATGAGATATTCGGCGGATCGTCCACATCAAAGCTATTTATGAACGTGCGCGAAAAAAAGAGCCTTTGCTATTATTGCTCGTCTGTATATATGGTGTCAAAGGGGGCGGTGTTCGTTTCCTGTGGAATAAATGCCGACAAGAGAGATGATGTATATGATGAGATCATGTATCAGCTAAATGAGATGAAGCTTGGAAATTTCACCGACGGCGAGATATCTGTGGCTAAAAAACAGATCATCAATTCCTTTAAGCAGGTCAGTGACAGTCCGTCGGGACTTGACAACTATTATTTCAGGCGCGATATGGCAGGCATTGGGCTTACACCGAGCGAAAGCATAGATATGGTAATGGCTGTGACGCGTGAGGATATCATGAATATCGCAAAGCGTACAGTGCCTGATACCGTATATTTTCTCGGCGGTGCTGAATGTGAGGAGGCAGAAGGCTATGACGAATAATGTAAAACTCTATACCTCCGATATATTAAAGGAGAATTATTGGCGTGCCGAGCACGACAGCGGACTTAGCGTATATGTTTTTCCAAAAGATATGAGCGGAAGCTATGCTATATTGTCCGCAAAATTCGGCGGAGCAGTGTCCTCATATATGCGCGACGGAAAGCAAGTGACGATACCCCTCGGATGTGCACATTTTCTTGAGCATAAGATGTTTGACAATGAGGGAAGAGCCGGGGCAGATGACATCTTTTCCGCGCTCGGCGCATACGATAATGCCTATACATCAAATGACCGAACTGCATATCTGTTCAGCTGCTCCGATAATTTCAGTGAATGCCTGACAGAGCTTTTGCGATTTGTCACAGAGCCGTATTTTACAGAGGCATCTGTGAAAAAAGAGATCGGTATAATAGCCGAGGAGATACGCGGATGTCTGGACGACCCATATGACAGATGCCATATGGATCTTCTGAAAGCTATGTACCATGTGTCAAATGTAAGGAATGAAATATGCGGTACGGAAAGATCGATATCCGAGATAACGCCCGAGATACTGTATTCCTGCTGTGAGGATTTTTACCACCCTTCAAACATGGTGCTTACTGTTTGCGGAAATGTCAGTGTTGACGAGGTTATGGATGTCGTATCAAGCGTGCTGTCAAATGACCGCAGATGCCATGATATATCCGTGTGTACAAACAACGAGCCAAGCCACGTTTTAAAGAAATATACCGAAAGGAAGATGGACGTCGGACGCGCCATTCAGTGTATCGGTATAAAGGATGCAAATATCCCTGCAGACGCAACCGAGCGCTTGCGCCGTATCATTGCCGTAAATCTGCTGTGCAAGATACTTTTTGCCGAGTCGGGAGAGTTTTATCTTGATATGCTCAATAAAGAGATATTCACTCCGAATTTTGATTGCGGATATTCGGCTAATAAGGACACGGGATACATACTTATATGGGATGAAAGCTCAAATGAGGAAGCCTTGCTTGAAAGCATAAAGCAGCGCATAGAGGATGTAAAGATAAACGGCATCGACCTTGAATCATTCGAAAGGGAAAAGCGTGCCGCCTATGCCGCCTATGTGTCGGATTTTGATTCGACCGAGGATATAGCATTTGCTCTGCTTTCCTATGCAGGTGAGGAGCTGGATATTTTTGAATATCCGCGAATACTTGATTCAGTAGATGTCAAGTACATAGAGGGCATACTTAAAGAGATGTTTGAGCCTGACAGATTTGCAATGTCTGTCATTAAGCCCATGTGATACTAAAATAAAAGGAGAAAAATTTATATGACACATATTTCATTTCCCGGTATAGGCATAACCGAGGGCTTTGATATAAACAGAGTTGCCTTTACATTGCCTATAGGTGACGGGCTTCCGGTGCATTGGTACGGTATAATAATAACCTGCGGTATAATACTTGCGGCTTATTATGCTTATTACCGTTCCAAAAACGAAAGTGTAAAGACAGACGATATACTTGATATATCTATATGGACCGTAGTTTGCGGAGTTATAGGTGCAAGACTTTATTATGTTGTGACATCCCTTGATAAGTTTGTTCCCAAGCCATTCGATCTTTGGACATTTATAAAGAATGTATTAAGCTTTCGCGACGGCGGACTTGCGATATACGGCGGTATAATCTTCGGTTGTGCGGCTATAATTATCGTTTGTATCATAAAAAAGATAGATCCCTTAAAGGTTACGGATATGGCAGCTCCCGGAGTTATGATAGGTCAGCTCATGGGAAGATGGGGAAATTTCTTTAATGCAGAGGCGCATGGCGGAATAGTTGAAGAGGGACATCCTCTCTATTTCCTCAGAATGGGATTGCTTCCAAATGAGGACAGTCTGTTTGAAACATACTATTATCATCCGACATTCCTTTATGAATCTGTTTGGAATCTTATCGGATTTCTGATCATAAACGCGTTCTATAAGAAAAAGAAATTCAACGGTCAGATATCCTGCATGTACCTTGCTTGGTACGGATTCGGAAGAATGTTTATCGAGGGACTGCGCACAGACAGCCTCTATGTCGGATCTGTGAGGATATCACAGCTCGTGGGCGCATTGTGCTTTGTTATATTTGGCGGTCTGCTCGTTGCAGGGCTTATATATTCCAAGAGATTTGCGATTGAAGGATATCAAGCCAAAGGCTTTGCCGCGCTCCTCAAGCCCTCTTTGGTAGAGCGTTACGAGTTCATTGAAGCGGAAAAGCAAGCTGAAATGTTAAAGAAAAATGGCAAAAACAAATTTAATGAAATGCAGAACGACGAAAATATGCAGGACGAAGATGTAATAAACGCGGATGCGGAAGAAAATGAAGGCGGTGACACAGATGGCAACGATAATTGACGGAAAGGCGACCTCAGGTAAGATACGCCAACAGATAAAGGCAGAAGCCGAGCAGTTTGCAAAAGAAAACGGATACGCCCCGGGGCTTGCCGTAATAATCGTCGGAAACGACCCTGCATCTCAGGTGTATGTAAGAAATAAGAAAAGGGCTTGCAGTGAGGTGGGATTTGTGTCTGTCGAATATGAGCTTGCTGAGGATACGAGCGAGGAAGAGCTCATATCGCTCATACACAAGCTTAATCTCGACACCTCAATACACGGTATACTTGTACAGCTGCCATTGCCGAAGCATATAAATGAAAAGCGAGTTTTGCTTGAGATATCGCCCAAAAAGGATGTCGATGCATTTCATCCTCAAAATGTCGGCAAGATAATGATAGGCGACTACGACCTGCTTCCTTGTACACCTGCTGGTGTTATGGAGCTGATCGCGGAATACGGTATAGATGTTGAAGGGAAGAGATGCGTGGTCATCGGCAGATCCAACATAGTGGGTAAGCCCATGGCAATGCTGCTCCTCCATAAAAACGGCACAGTCACTATCTGCCACAGCAGATCAGCCAATATTAGAGAGATATGCAGTGAGGCAGATATACTTGTAGCATCTGTCGGAATACCGAAATTTGTCACTCGTGACATGGTGAAGGAGGGAGCTGTCGTTATCGATGTTGGAATAAACAGACTTGATGACGGTACGCTTTGCGGAGATGTTGATTTTGAGGGCGTTGAGCCTATCGCATCATATATTACTCCCGTTCCGGGCGGAGTTGGTCCCATGACGATAACCATGCTTCTGAAAAATACACTTACAGCCGCAAAAATACAGATTTAATTGCAAAAAAGTACTTGAAATTTCAGAACATTTGTAGTATAATATATGAGGTGTGTTTCAAACACCTCATATATTATATCAAAATTGAATATGCCCTCATAGTTAAATGGATATAATAAGCCCCTCCTAAGGGTTAGTTATGGGTTCGATTCCCGTTGGGGGTGCCAAAATACCCGACCGCGTTTGCGGTCGGGTATTTGCATCCCCCTAAATGAGCACCATCGAATGCTTTTTCCAATTGCAATGGGATGTTGAAAGTAAGAAGCAAAATGCAATTGGAAGAAGGTTCAGATTCCCGCCTTAGGTGCCAAAATACCCGACCGCGTTTGCGGTCGGGTATTTGCATCCCCCTAAATGAGCACCATCGAATGCTTTTTCCAATTGCAATGGGATGTTGAAAGTAAGAAGCAAAATGCAATTGGAAGAAGGTTCAGATTCCCGCCTTAGGTGCCAAAATACCCGATCGCGTTTGCGGTCGGGTATTTTGCATCCCCCTAATTTTCCGATAAGGACAACGACCTATTTCGGATTTACTTTTCATCAAATATTTTCTTTCAGCCTTTCGATTTCTTGAAGCCAGATCGTGCTCTGTGCATCAGAAGGCATCTTCCAGCCCTGACGCGGTGAGAGGGATATCTCGGTAGCACGCGGTCCGTCAGGCATGCAGGAGCGCTTGAACTGCTGTGCAAAGAAGCGCTTGAAGAATACCTCCAACCAACGCAAGAGGGTCTCATCATCATAGTAATCGCCGAGGGATTGCTGTGCTATCCTGAAGAGCTTTTCGGGAGAAAAGCCGTACTTGACCGTATAATATATATAAAGATCGTGTATCTCGTAAGGCCCGACAAGATCCTCGGTTATCTGTGATATGTCACCATCCTCGTCGGCAGGCAAGAGCTCGGGGGATACGGGAGTATCCAAAATGTCGTAGAGCACGTCTGCAAGCTCGTTGTTTTCGTTATATCTTTCAAGATCGGCGTAAAATCTCACGATTGCTCTGATAAGAGTCTTCGGAACACTTGCATTTACCGAATACATAGACATGTGGTCACCGTTATATGTGGCAAATCCGAGAGCCAGCTCGGAAAGATCGCCTGTTCCGACAACTATGCCGTTTACTTGATTGGCAATATCCATAAGGATCTGTGTGCGCTCACGCGCCTGTGCATTTTCATATACTGCATCGTGAAGATTTTTATCGTGACCTATATCCTCAAAATGCTTATTTACAGATTCAAGAATATCTATATGCCTCAATGTAACGCCAAGCTCATCGCAAAGCACGCATGCGTTATTTTTAGTGCGCTTGGATGTACCGAAGCAGGGCATTGTAACAGCTATTACATCTGTTCTCGGTCTGTCAAGTATGTCCATTGCCTGTACTGCAACAATTAAGGCAAGAGTTGAGTCAAGTCCACCGGATATACCTATGACAGCAGTTTTTGCGTGACAGCGCAGCAACCTCTGTGCAAGTCCCTCTGCCTGTATAAGTAAGCTCGTTCGGCATACCTTTCGGAGCTGCTTTTCATCCTCGGGGATAAAGGGATCTCTGGGGTATTCACGCGTAAGCTCGGTCGTTGTAGGGAACATCTCAAATTCATACTCGCAAAACGTTGAGTCGTTTTTATCGCGAACAAAAAGCGTGTCGCGGCGGCGCTCACTCTCAAGAAGCTCAACATCTATCTCGGTTATAATAAGCTCTGATCGGTCGAACGGGGCTTTCCGCTTTATCATCTTGCCGTTTTCGCATATAAAGCAATATCCGGAATATACATTATCGGTAGTGGATTCACCGCACGATGGGTCTGCGTGTATATATGCTGTGTGATATCTTGCCGAATCTGCCATCATAATGCTCTCGCATCTATCAATGATACATGGATCATGGGGATATGCAGAGGGATTTGCAATAATATACGCACCCGCTTTTGCAAGATCGCCCGAAACTCCGTTCGATGACATTGTATCCTCACCTATCTCAAGTCCTATCTTGAAGCTCGGAATGTCCATGCAAACAAAAAATTGATCATTGCCGAGAGTTACTATGGATTCGTCGAATGTTACCGCTATATTTGAGGACGGTGCAGGTGAAAAATATCTTGCCATATCAAGGTCGCATGAGATATTCTTTTGGGGTACGATACCGAGAACTGCGCCGTTATATACTACGGCAGAGCACGCATACAGCTTGTCCGCACATACAAAGGGAAGTCCGATAACAGATACCGTGTCCAGCATAGCTGTGGCGTAAACGTATGTCTTAAGCGCTTCCTTTGCGCTCTCAATAAGCCTTGAAGAGAAGAAGAGATCGCCGCAGGTAGCGCCTGTTATGGCGAGCTTCGGAAATACGATCAGCTTTGCGCCTTCATCGCTTGCCGCCTCGCAAAGCCTTATACATTCATTTACATTGTAGTCCGTATCTGCCACTCTAAGATTAGGAGAAGCCGCACAGACCTTGATAAACCCGTTATTCATAAATACACCGTTCCTTTCAAATAGAAACTAACTTTACAGATACATTATAGTACAAATAAGCTGATTTGTCAACAAATTGAATAAAAAACTGTACAGACAGCGGCTGTGTGCCTATCTGTCCGTACTTAATTTAAATATTATTTTACGAGCTGACGCTTTATCTTCTTTGACGAGGTCTTTTCAAATTCAGTCTTGCGTATCTCAACAGCTCTTATCTGCTTGAATGAGGGGAGCTTCTTATTTATTGCATTAACAGACTTGCGTATAGAGTCCTTGATGCTGTCCTCATCTGCATCCGCACTGAATTTTGAATAATCGGGGTATACAACAGCCGTAAGCACGACCTCATCACTGTCATCGGCTTTTCTGCCTATAACGCAGGACTCCGCAATAGTGTCAATCTCCTCCAGATATTCTTCGATCTCCTCGGGGAAGACATTCTTGCCGTTTTCAAGCACTATGACGAACTTGATCCTTCCCGTGATATAAGCATATCCGTCAGAATCAAGATATCCTATATCTCCTGTTCTGAACCAACCGTCACTTGTGAATACATCGGCATTTGCCTCGGGATTATTGTAATATCCTATCATTACGTTGTCACCCTTGACCTGTATCTCACCCATCGGATATCCGTCGTCCGAAACATCTCCGTTGGGATCTATGCGCATCTTGCATGTAAGCACAGAGGGACCTATAGAACCGAGCTTTCGCGCAGTGTAAGGTGTTACTGCAACAAGGGGGGAGCATTCTGTAATGCCGAATCCCTCGTATACCGCGATACCGAAGCTTTCAAATGCAAGCACGAGAGAGGGGTTGAGCTTTGCGCCGCCGCATATGATCTTATTAAGATTTCCGCCAAATGCGTCAAGCACAGACTTAAATATCTTGCGTCTTGCATCTATTCCGCAGGCAAGCAAAGCATTTGATATCTTCATGCCTGTCTTCAGCACCTTTGTCTTTCCGCTCTTTTCAGCCTCAGACCAGATCTTCTTGTACATAGTGTTGAGGAACAGGGGAACAAGGACAAGTCCTGTGGGCTTGAATCTGGCGAAATTCTTAAGCACGTGGCGCAGAGAATCGTTTATGCATGTGGTGCATCCAAGCACAAGCTCGGCTAAAAGGCACATAAGCTCGTATGTGTGGTGAACAGGTAGTACCGATACAAGTACATCGTCCTTTTCAAAGCAAACGCCGTCAACCGCAGATGCAACTGCGGAAAATATGTTTTCCTGTGAGAGCATAACGCACTTGCTCGTTCCCGTCGTACCCGATGTGAACAGCATCTCGCACATTACACTGCGGTCAGTCTGTGCCTTGAATTCGTATCCGCGCGCGCAAGCCTCCTTGCCTATCTCGATCATTTCGGAGAAGGGGATAACATTGTCGCCCTTGGTGCTGTCATCAGGGTCTATCGGGATATAGTACTTGATGGTGGGATGTGACTCTGCAACAGAGGCAAACTTTGCGTTAAACGACGCGGAATATACCACGGCGTCTGCCTCTACCATAGATAAGAACTTTTCTATTTCAGAGAGCGCAAGCTCCTTGTCCATAGGTATTATAACAGCTCCTGCAGCTATCGCAGATATGTAAGTTGCTATCCAATGCGGAGATGTTTCACCGATGACAGCGATCTTTTTGCCGCAAAGGTCCTTTTGTGTGATGGCGGCAGAGAACTGCTTGATCATCTCGTAGAGCTCGGAATATGTCATCTCAAGAACATCCTTGCCGACAAAGTATTTATATACTGTCTTGTCTCCGTGAAGCTGTATCCTGTCAAGAAGATCGTTTACATCCCATATACGGGGAAAATCTCTTTCAAGTCTTCTTCTGTTTACTAATTTTTGTGAGGTCTGCATATTAAATTCCTTTCAAAATCTTCTCTCTTACTTATATCTCGTCCGCCGAGGCATTGATATTGGCATTTATTGCATCAAGCACCTTATAGAAGCACTTGAGCTCCTCAACACTGACGCAGTCGTATATATTGCCAATGACCTTGTCAACGAGCAGCTTTATCTCTTCGATGATAGCAACGCCCTTATCCGTAAGTATATATTTTTGCTTGTACTTTCTTCCGTCGCTGAATCTTTCATTGAATGTAATGAGATCTCTCTCTGTAAGATCGCATGTTATTCTTGATACGAAAGCCTTGTCTATCGCACATGTGCGTGATATCTCCGTCGGCGTAAGACCGTCCTCTGTGCGATATATATGTATCATGCACATAAGGTGTGTCGCGCGCAGACCGTATTCAGCCATTTTTTTACTTTTGATCTTGTGCAGACTGCGTTCAATGTTAGACAGATGAACAGTGAATGCAGTAAATCTTTCCATATACATGTTTCCACCTCATAATATTTGATCATACAGTAATTATACATCAAAATTATTGACTTGTCAACAATATATAAATTCATTAACACTTTATTTACAAAAAATACAAGTGTTATTTTACGCGCATATTCTGTATCTTATCTTTGTCGGGGGTGACCGTGCAGGACCAATTGCTGTGGTATATTACCATACCCGGTCTTGCGCCCAAAACCTTTTTTACACCGCGCGCAAAGAGATAGTCAACATCTGTGCTTGCGCCCCCTGAGGATTTGGAATAATATGCTGCGATCTCGGCTGCATCCGTGAAATCCTGGGCAGGCGGCTCGTCGCCACCCGTTACGAGAAGCACATGCGAGCCGGGGACACCCTTTGCATGAAACCAATAGTCGTTCTTTTGAGCCAATTTGTGAGTGATATATTCATTTTGCAGATTATTCTTTCCGCAATATACAGTATAACCGTTTGTCGTTTTGAATTTTGCTATGATCGGCGCAGGGTGTTTCTTTTGCGCCACATATCCCTTCATGCGTGAAGCATAACCGCTTCTGTACAATTCCTCTCGGATCTCGGCGAGGTCCTGCAGAGTCTCGGCTCTTGAAAGAGAGTCAAGCACGGTGCGGATATATTCAAGCTCCTCCTCACCCTTAGTGATCTGCTCGCCAAGTACTGCCTTTGCCGTTTTCAGCTTGCTGTATTTTTTATAATACTTCTGTGCGTTTGCCGAAGGTGAGAGCCTTGTATCAAGCTCTATCATGCGCGTTGCATATTCGCCCTTGTCCTCGTCCCAGCTTTCATAATCCGTAAGGTATGCGACCTTATCGAGCCGTGATATCTTGTAGATGTTCGCATTTATCATGTCACCGCATTTTTTGTATTCGCTTGCTTTTTCGCATTCGGAGATCTCAGATCTTTGTGCATCAAGCTTTTTAAGTATCCTGCTTTCTGCGCGTGTCAGTATCTTGAGTATGTCTGAAGCTCGCTGGCGTATACGTGCTTCCTTGTCGCGAGTCCTGAAAAATTCATCCAGCATTTCGGACAGAGAAGTGTAATGTGTTTGCTTTACACCTTCACCGTAGTGAGTAAGGCTCATAAAGCTGTATTCTGCAGGCACACCACTATCTCCGTACACGACGCTCGGGCAAAGCTCATGCCGCTTTAAGAGATCCATAACGCATGAGAATCCAAGGTAGAGGGTATCCGCATCGCATGCGTCTTTTGTTGTAAACGCACAGCCGGTGCTTCTCATTACCATCTCGCGCGCAGTTGCAGACGAAAGCCCGAGATATGTGGAGGTTATAAATTTTTCGCACAGACCGCCGTCAGGATAGCTTTCATAAGCAGATGCAAAGCTATCGCGATCTGTCTCTTGAGGGTCAAGCTTATTTTGCGCAGGCGGAAGCTCATATCTCATGCCCGGCAATACCTGGCGCTGTGAGCTTGTCGAATAGTCTATGATCTTAAGCGCAGAGATGACCTTCATATCGGCATCTGCAAATATAAGATTGCTGTATTTGCCCATGATCTCGGCTATGAGATATTTTTTGCATTCATATCCAAGCTCATCGCGCGTGTCAAATTCCAGCACGGCGGCTCTCTCAAAGCCAAGCTGCTTTACCGAGACCAAAAATGCGCCCGTGAGATGCTTTCGCAAAAGCATGCAAAGCATTGGGGGAGCTGCGGGATTTTCCTTTTGTATGTCCGTAAAAGATATGCGCGGATTGCTTGACGAGCAGTTGAGCAAAAGCTTTTTTCCGCCAAGTGTGGTGCGCATCTGCAGTATTATCTCTTCTTTTTCGGGCTGATATATCTTTTCTATCCTGCCTCCTGCCGCGATAGAATCTATCTCATATACGACGGAGGAGAGCATTGCGGCGTCAAATGCCATAATAAAATTCCTTTCAAAAACGACTGATCATTGTAAAATTTCATTATTATTATACCATACTATTGATTTTTTGGCAAGATAGTGTTATAATTTATTAGAGAAATATTTGAAAGGGCAACAGTGCTATGAAAAGCAAGAATATAAATGTTATAGGAATCGACGTCGGCGGAAGCACCACGAAGATAGTCGGATTTAAGTACACTGACGGGTGTGAGCGTAAGCTCATATCTCCTTTTCTCGTTCGTGCCACCGATCCGTTGACATCCATATACGGCGCATTCGGAAGATTCGCCTCCGAAAACGGCATGTCGATAAATGATATAGACAGAATTATGATAACGGGCGTGGGCGCTACCCACATGTCGGGATCTATATATTCGATAGATTGCAATCTCGTCCCCGAATTTACGGCTGTCGGTCTTGGCGGACTTTACCTTTCAGGACTTGATGAGGCTATCATAGTAAGCATGGGAACAGGTACTGCTCTCGTGCACGCAAAGAAAGCAGGCGAGCGCACAGAAATAAATTACCTTGGCGGAACGGGAATAGGCGGAGGCACGCTTCTCGGGCTCACCAAGAAGATGATAGGAATCGATACCATCGAGCATATTGAAGAAATAGCCATGAACGGCGATCTTGATAAGGTGGATCTGAGAGTAAAGGATATATCCAAGGATGCTGATTATACAGGCGTCAATGCAAATCTCACTGCCGCCAATTTCGGCAAGCTTTCAGACCTTGCCGATCAATCAGATATCGCGCTCGGACTTGCCAATATGGTCGCGGAAACTATAGCCATGCTTGCGGTGTTTGCCGCACGGGGCAATAAGATAAAGGACATAGTCCTTATAGGCAATCTCACAAATATCAAGCCTGTGCGTGACGTTTTCGAAAACCTTGGAGAGGATTTCGGCGTAAATTTCATCATCCCCGAAAACGCAAGCTTCGGCACGGTAATAGGCGCGGCGCTTTCCGAGCTTTGATGCCGCTTATATTTTAGGGCGCAAAAACCAAAAAATTTATTGACATATCACAAAAGTAATGGTATAATTAAAATTGTACAGAAAATTTTAAGCATATTAAATGAAAGGCAATATAAATCCCATGAAATGGACATCTCTTAACGACATCAGAGAAAAATATCTCTCATTTTTTGAATCAAAGGGACATTTAAGACTTCCTTCGTATTCACTTATCCCCCATAACGATAAATCTCTCCTTCTCATAAACTCAGGTATGGCACCTATGAAGAAATTCTTCACAGGTGAGGAAGTACCTCCGAGAAACAGAGTGACCACCTGCCAGAAGTGCATAAGAACTCCCGACCTTGAAAGAGTAGGTCACACCGCACGTCACGGAACATTCTTTGAAATGCTCGGAAACTTTTCCTTTGGAGATTATTTCAAGGTGGAAGCTATAACATGGGCATGGGAATTTCTGACCGAAGTGCTTGAGATCCCGAAGGATCTTCTCTGGCCCTCAATATACGAAGAGGACGAAGAGGCATATGAGATCTGGGTAAACAAGATAGGCGTTGACCCTGCGCATGTTGTAAGACTCGGTAAGGCAGATAACTTCTGGGAGCACGGAAGCGGTCCTTGCGGTCCTTGCTCTGAAATATATTTCGACCGTGGCGAAAAATATGGTTGCGGATCTCCCGACTGTAAGCCCGGCTGTGACTGCGACAGATTTATTGAGATCTGGAACAACGTATTCTCACAGTTCAATAACGACGGTAACGGCAATTATACCGAGCTTGCTCAGAAGAACATAGATACAGGTATGGGACTTGAGCGTCTTGCATGCGTAATGCAGGGTGTTGACAATATGTTTGAGGTGGATTCCATACGTAAGGTAATTGATAAGGTATCTGAAATATCCGGCAAAAAGTACGGCGAGGATGCAAATAATGATATCTCCATCCGTGTTATCACAGACCATTCAAGAAGTGCAATGTTCATGATAGCCGACGGTGTAATTCCTTCAAACGAGGGCAGGGGATACGTTCTGCGCAGAATCATCCGCCGCGCATGCCGTCACGGAAAGCTTCTCGGCATAAATCATTCCTTCCTTGTTGATACCGTAACCGTTTCCATAAATGAGAGCGCGTGCGCATACAAGGAGCTTGAGGAAAAGAGAGATTATATACTTAAGGTCATCTCCATGGAGGAAGAAAGATTTGATGCGACTGTAGACGCAGGTCTTTCCATCCTTTCCGACCTCGTTCGCGGAGCTATATCCGAGCACGCAGATACTATCTCGGGAGAAGATGTATTTAAGCTCTACGATACATTCGGCTTCCCGATAGACCTCACCCGTGAGATTGCGGCAGAAAGCCACCTTAGAATAGATGAGAATACCTTCAACATTCTCATGCTTCAGCAAAAGAAGAGAGCAAGAGAGGCAAGAAGCAATATTGGCGGTTGGGACGAATCCTCAAAGTCCATCATATCAGGACTTCCGAAAACGGAATTTACAGGCTATACCGACTACAGAAGCAATGCCAAGGTCATCGCTATACTCACAGATAACGGTTCTGTTTCCTCTGTAAACGAGGGCGATTGCTCCATTATACTTGACAGAACGCCCTTCTATGGAGAAGGTGGCGGTCAGGTAGGCGATACGGGTACTATCTATTCGGATAACTTTATCGCCAATGTATACGATACAAAGAAGACCGACGGCGTTTATATACACGCATGTACGGTAGTAAACGGAAATTTGAATGTCGGCGACGCCGTTTCTGCCGATATTGAAGACGCAAGACGCGATGCTATACGCAGAAATCACTCCGCGTGCCATTTGCTTCAGGCGGCACTCCGTGCTGTGCTCGGCAATCATGTAGAGCAGGCAGGCTCTTATGTAAGCAACAGCGTGTGCAGATTTGACTTTACACATTTTGCTCCACTCACAAATGAGGAAATTAAGGCTGTCGAGGGTCTTGTAAACCTCAATATCCTTGCCGCAAATGATATAGTTACGGTAGAAACCGATATAGAGACTGCAAGAAAGAACGGTGCTATGGCACTCTTCGGCGAAAAATACGGCGATGTTGTCCGCATGGTAAAGATGGGCAAGTTCTCAACAGAGCTTTGCGGCGGTACTCACTGTGATAATACAGGCAAGATAGGTCTTTTCAAGATAACATCCGAAGCAGGTGTTGCAGCCGGTGTCAGACGTATCGAAGCAGTTACAGGACTTGGTGTGCTTGGACTTATATCCGAGAAGGATAAGCTCATAAGCGATACTGCAAAGGAGCTTAAGGTCGCAAATACACATGAGATAGCAAAGCGTGCAAATGCTCTTACCTTGGAGCTTGCAAATGCAAAGAAGGAGATCGAACAGCTCAATGCGCGCATAGCTGCAGGCATGACAGACTCTCTCATTGCTGATGCTGTAAATATCGGATCTGTAAGACTTATAAAGAAGCATCTCAGCAATACTAACATCGATGTGGCAAGAAGCCTCACTGATAAGATCAAGTCCGAAAACAGCGATGCTGTAGTAGTTCTTGCGGTAACTAATGAAGGCAAGCTCAATTTCATAACCGCGGCAGGCAAGGATGCCGTAAGCTGCGGTGTTCATGCAGGTAAGCTTGCAGGTCAGGTAGCGGCTGTTACAGGCGGTAAGGGCGGCGGACGTCCCGACAGCGCAATGGCAGGCGGACATGACGTAAATAAGATCACAGAGGCTCTTGATGCTGCAAGCAGCATATTGGCTTCTATGATAAAATAATATTAATATATTTACAAAAATCGGTGCGTGAGCACCGATTTTTGTATTTAACTTTCGGGAATAACGCAACCAAGTGTTGTTTACAAATTATTAACAATATATATATATATATATATATATTTGTGATAAAATGTACATAAATTGAGTATTATCTCAATAAATTCATTGTGATATTTATACGGAGGTTATGAATGGAATTTCATCAGGATTATTACAAACTAGAAAAAGCTGCAAGCTTAATGGAAAAAATTCCTAAATTAATACAGCAAATTAATTATTTAGAAAGTGAAAGATCTCATAATAGTGCCATCATAAGCTCAAATTGGCAAAGCAAATACAGAGAGAGCACGTATTATTATGATCTTGCCTATAAGCGAGAAACTGACCGTGTTGCAGCCGCTAAGTTAGCCGCACAAAAGAAAAGATCCTTTCGTAATATGATCATCTCAGCAATATTGCAATTTATTGCTTTAATTGCAATGATCATTTTATCAGTTCACAACCTTGAAGGTTCATTTTATTGTATTGAATATTCGGTGATCATAATGATTTTGACGATCTATACTCAATATAAGAATTATCGCAAAAATATCACTGACTCTGCATCCGGGATATCAGTGCTAATACCAAAAATTGTGAGTATAATTCTGGTTGTTAGTGTTTTTATCTTTAATTTAGACATATCTTTTCTCGGTGGTATTATTGTAGATAATATCACTTATGAAGGCACGATTCTTGTACCAATTATAGGAATGATCCAGAGTATAATTGCCGGATATTTTGTATTTACTCTAAATAAAAAATGCAGAGCACATGCTGTAATTGATCAAGCTGTGTTAGATAAAGCAAGAGCAGTGGATGAAAGAAGTAATAAGAGACGCCAAAATGAATTAAAAGAAAAATATGAATCTGATAAAAACACTGCTAAATTGGAAATTCGCAATATAAACGCTGTAATTAAACAATGTGAAGCGGAAATTGCAAACTTAAAGTCCGAGATAGCTGCAATTGGAATTTTAAATCGCAGTGAATATGATAACCCTAACAATGATCTTTCATTTGATTATATGATAGCAACGAAATATGCCGCAGACATTTACAGTGAAACAATGCAAACAGGCAGAATGGTTGATGTTGAATACGCACGTTACACGGAGAGCAAAAAACGTCGTGATTTGAAAATTGCAATGGAGAATGCTAAAATGGCAGATGAAATGCGTAAACAACAGCAAACAGAAGAGTTTTTTGCACGTATGGATAGATATTATGACCGGCAGGAAACCCGCCGCAAAATATCCGATTTAGAGAAAAGTATAGATAATTATGCGGATAAAACAAAAGAACTGACAGAGGAATTAAAAAAATTCAGAGATTAAATCAATGGGATTGTTGCAAATTAAAATGCAACAATCCCATTTTTGACCATAATAAGAAATGTAGCATATAATAGAGTAGTTTAATTTAAAGGAGTGGATTTATCTATGATATGCGGAAGTATTGGCAGAGAAGGCGGAAACTGTTTTATAAGTGAGGAAGCAGACAATGAATATATTAATATACATAATATCTACAAAACCAATATAAAGCTGTCATCAGATGTAAATAAGCATGGAGTTTTGATACACGAAGGCATAAAATATGCATGCGTGCTCTGCGGTGAGTTGTATAACAGAAATGAGCTTTTATCACTGATAAAAAAAGAATGCAGATGTAATATTGATCTGAACATCTCTGACTCTTTGCTGCTTATCTGGATGTATATATTTTACGGTATGTATTCTCCAAAATATATAAACGGGAAATTTGCATATATCATATATTCCGAGGCTGTAACGCCCAAAATGTTTTTGGCAGTGGACAGATTTGGCTTTCGAAGTATATATTACAGAGAAGACAGAAATAATTTTTGCTTTTCAAGCAGCTTTGAAAGAATGCTTAAAGCAGGGAAGAGCACACTGTCTTATAATGGGATCGGAAATATATTTTATCTTGACGGAAATACATTTGATGATTTCACCGTGATAGATGAAATAAAAAAGATACCCTCCGGTGAGTGCGCCTGTATCGACTGTCGTGAAGAGATCAAAATGATAAGAAAAAGTTATGTACATTATAATAAAAATACGGACAGCAGCATTCAAAGCAAAGAAATGCTTTTAAATACATATCAAGATATCACCGCGCTGACTGAAGTTACAGATTGTATAAATATACCTGATACATTGGATATTTATAAGGCATTTTCAAATTATAAGGGGGATGACAATGTATATTCAAATATAGGTGCTGTCCTTTTTCAAGTACCATGTCTTGGCAGATCCCGTGGATATTTTCCATGGGTCATTGATCCGTATGAAAGTATATCTATTCTTGATAGAAGCAGGATAAATATGACATATGCTTTTGATGGTATAAACAAAAAGAGGCAAAAATATGCTGATCCTGACAGCAGGACCTATTTTTTAGACTCTGCAGTGAAGCTCTATCTCCCAATGAAAATACGCAAAACAGAAATGATATCGGGATCTTTCAACATAAACATAAAGTATCCGCTTTGTGATGTGAATTGTATTCGTCACATTTATACATCCGAAAACTGCAATATATCAGATCTCAAAGCCTTTAAGTATAATAATAAAAATCATAAATATATTGAAAGCTTCACGAAAAAGCTTATACAGCTCTCAAATTCAGAGTCATCTATAGTAAACTACATTTCAAAAGAAGAGATAATAAAAGAAAATATGGGAAATATAAAAGCAATAAAGAAGCTTTATATGACCCATATTTTTATTCAGAAATATTCACTTGATCTTGATATTTGATTTAAGGCTTAAACGGATTTTTCGCAGCTGCGTCCTTCATGCTGATTATAACATTTCGCGGCTTTTTGGATTTGAATATTGCGGATCCTGCCACGATTATATTTGCACCTGCCGAGGTGCAAAGTCCGATATTATCCGCGTTTATACCGCCGTCCACCTCAATATCAAGATTGATACCTCTCTCCGCAACATACTTGCGAAGTGCCTGTACCTTGTCAAGGCAATCGGGAATAAGCGACTGACCGCCAAATCCGGGCTCTACAGTCATGATGAGAGCCATGTCTATATAGTTGACAAGTGGGTAGAGAACATCTACAGGTGTATTGGGCGAGATCGCAAGCGCCGCCTTCATCTCATAGGAATGTATGAGATGTATGACAGACATGGGATTTTCACATGCCTCGTAGTGAACGGTTATTATATCAGCTCCTGCCTTGACAAATCGGTCGATGTATCTTTCAGGGCGCTTGATCATAAGATGCACGTCAAAATAGAGGTCAGTGCACTTGCGTATGCATGATACAAGCTCAGGACCGAATGTAATGTTCGGAACGAAAGCGCCGTCCATTATGTCAAGATGAAGGTACTTTGCGCCTGCATCGGCGACCTTAGTGATTTCGGATTCCAGATTTGAAAAATCAGCCGCAAGAAGCGAAGGGGCTATATATAGCATTACTTTTTCATCCTTTCTGATGATCAGGTTTAAATGATCGTTTAAAAATATAAGACTATGCTTTGATCTATCGGGGGACTTGCAATTTTAAGGAAGTGGTGCGTGTGAGCGATAGCTTCAAAGTGATAATATATCCCTCAATAGGATTATTGGGGGAGCTTTTTTAAGATACACACAGCGTGAGCGGATATGCCGAGTCCCTCGCCCGTAAATCCGAGCTTTTCTTCCGTCGTTGCCTTTACACTGACGCATGATATATCAACAGAGAGCGCATCTGCAATGTTTTTTCTCATTTCATCTATGTATGGGGAAAGCCGCGGCTTTTGCGCGATAACGGTAGAGTCAATGTTTCCGACAGCATACCCCTTGTCGCGTATCAGCTCATTTACCTTGCAAAGCAGCTTTATGCTGTCCGCATCTTTAAAGCTGTCGTCGGTATCGGGAAAATGCTTTCCAATATCACCGAGAGCCAATGCGCCAAGCATTGCGTCCATTATGGCATGCACGAGCACGTCCGCATCAGAGTGACCGAGCAATCCGACAGGACTGTCTATAAATACGCCGCCTATTATGCATTTCCTGCCGCTTGTCAATCTGTGAACATCGTATCCGTGTCCTATCCTCATGACGTTTTCTCCGAAAGCCGAGCTTTCAGTATTGCCTCTGCATACAAAATGTCGTATGGCTCTGTTATTTTTATGTTCTCACGCGATCCCTCACACAGCTTAACGGGTATTCCTATATGCTCCAGCATAATAGAATCGTCTGTTGCCTCAAATTTCTCATCGCGTGCGATATATGCCGCGCCTCTGTATGCGTTTATATTAAACACCTGCGGTGTCTGTGCCAGATACACATGCTTGCGCTCGGGAGTTGACTCAACGAACGCACTCTTGTCGCCTATCTTTACGGTGTCCGTTGCTTTGACCGCAAGCAGGGAATTTCCGTGTATATATGCTCCGCGGCAAGCACGCGCTATCAGCTCGGGAGTTATCAGGCACCTCGCGGCATCGTGTATACATACAAATCTTGCCTTATCCGACACGACATCAGATCCTATCCTTGCCGATTCCTGACGTGTAGCACCGCCAATAACAACGCGAAGGGGCTTAGACAGAGAATATTTTTCGGCAATATCAGAATAAAGCTCTGTTTCGCCCTCCTTTGCCACAACTATGATCTCGTGTATATAATCACAAGAATCAAATTGCATAAGAGTTCTTGCCACGATCGGAATACCGTCAAGCTCAATAAACTGCTTTGTGGTATCGCCGCCCATACGGGTAGATGAGCCTGCCGCAAGGATGACGGCAGATGTGAAATTCTTTATACAGGGCTTGCCCTTTGCAGCTCTGATTATCTCTGCGATCTTGTGGGCAGTTGTAGTTTCTGACATAGATATCGCCTCAAATCACTTTCTGTTTTTGTTTTCAATATCGGTAAGCATGGCAACACGTGCATCGTGTCTTCCGCCAAGATAGTCGGTTTCGATAAATGCATCTACAAGATCCATTGCAAGTCCTGCTCCCACAACGCGCTCACCGAAGCAGAGCACATTCGCATTATTGTGCATTCTCGTCATTCTTGCAGAGAATGTATCAGAGCAGCATGCCGCGCGTATACCGTTGTGCTTGTTTGCCGCCATGGACATACCAATTCCCGTACCGCAAATGAGAATGCCAAGCTCAAATTCGCCTGCCTGGATCCTTTCGCAAAGTGCAGATGCATATTCAGGATAATTGCAGGATTCCTGTGTGTAAGTTCCGACATCGAATACTTCTATTCCTTTATCCTCCAGATGCTCTATGACCTTTGCCTTAAGTCCGAGAGCCGCATGATCGCAACCGATCACTATCTTATTAATATTCATATCAAAGACCTCTCAATCCAAGTTATAGTTAAAATTTTACACCACTGTTCAAGCGCTCATTTCTTTCGCGTTCCGCCTGTGAAAGACGCAGATAAGACGGCGAAAGATCCTTGTCGCTTACATATTCGCCACGTCTGTAGCTGTCATATGCACACATGCATGCACTGTAAGCTGACTGTATGCGCGATCTGTCGGGGACATATTCAATATGTGTAAGCTTAAAATTCTTTTCGCAGATATCATATCCGTCACCTGACAGATATATCTTTTCGCCATAAGAAGCAAGCTCTGCATCAAGCTCTTCGACGGATATTGCTCTGTCGGGCGTCAGCCTTACAAGTATACCGTCGTGACACGAGAAGATGGCATTATATACCTGCATCCGCCTTGCGTTTATGACAGGTGATATGATCCCGTTATAGCCACAAAGATTTTTTGCAAGCGACTCAAGGGAGGATATCTCACAGCAAGGAATGTCCTTGGCAAATGCAAGTCCCTTGATGGTAGCCGCACCGATCCTGACTCCCGTAAATGAGCCGGGTCCGACACAGCAAGCAAACATATCTATTTTTGAAATATCCGTGTGTGAGAGCTTGAGTATATCCTCAATAGCGGGGAGCAGGATCTCACTGTGAGTGTTTCCCGTATTTACCGTTATCTCGGAAATGAGCCTTTCATCCTCACAAACAGCCGCACAGCACACATTGGCTGTACTGTCGATTCCAAGTATCTTCATAAATGATCTGACCTCAAATTACTTTACTTATGTTTATATCTCTGCCGTTTCCGTCATCCGTCTTTGTGATATCCACCTTGATATATTCCTCGGGCAGAGCGTAGGGAATAAGCTCACACCATTCCGCAATGCATATCTCTCCGCTGTCCAGATAGTCGTAAAAGCCTATGGAATAAAGGTCATCCTCGCCTGTTATTCTGTACATATCGAAATGATATACTCTGCCTATCGAGTCATGTGAGCATTTGTAGTCATTTACGAGCGCAAAGGTAGGTGAGCGCACCGCGCAATCCCTGCAAAGGACACTGCAAAATCCGCGCACGAATGCGGTCTTTCCAACTCCGAGATCTCCGAACATCGCTACAAATCTCGGGGCGTCCTTGTCACCTGCAATATACCTTGCAAGCTCCTGTCCGACCTCTTCAGTCGTCGTGACTGACTCTGAATGAACTGTATATGGAAATCTCATGATCAGAACAGTCCCGTAATGTTGCCGTTTTCGTCAACATCTATATTGTTTGCCGCAGGTATCTTGGGCAGACCCGGCATGGTCATGACAGATCCTGTAAGTACAACTATAAATCCTGCACCTGCGGAAAGCTTTACCTCTCTGACAGTTATCTTAAATCCCTCGGGGCGTCCGAGCAATGAAGCATCGTCAGAAAGAGAATACTGGGTCTTTGCCATGCATACGGGCAAGAGCGCGTAATCCTTTGAAAGCGAGAGTATGTCGGAAAGCTGTTTTTTAGCCGCTGATTCAAATACCACACCGTCAGCACCGTATATGTTCTTGGCTATTATTTCTATCTTTTCCTCGATAGAGCAGGAATCCTCATACATATATCTGAAATCCGAAGCATCCTCACACGCCTCAACAACAGCATGTGCAAGCTCGATACCGCCATCGCCGCCGTGTGCGAACACGTCGGAAAGCGCAAGGCGTACGCCCTTTGCGCGGCACAGCTCTCTTATGATATCAAGCTCGTTTTCGGTATCCGTGTCAAATTTGTTTATCGCAACTACGCAGGGAAGTCCGAATTTGCGGATGTTGTCTATGTGAGCCTCAAGATTTACGATACCGCGTCTGAGAGCATCGGTATCCTCTGCCTTAAGCTCGGTCTTTTTAACACCGCCGTTATATTTAAGCGCGCGAACGGTTGCGACCAATACCACCGCATCAGGGGATATTCCTGCCTTTCTGCACTTTATATCAAGGAATTTCTCTGCGCCGAGATCGGCTCCAAAGCCTGCCTCTGTTATAGTGTAATCGCAAAGCTTCATTGCAAGCTTTGTGGCTCTCACGCTGTTACAGCCGTGAGCGATGTTTGCAAAAGGACCGCCATGTATTATTGCAGGCGTGTTCTCAATGGTCTGTACGAGATTGGGCTTTATTGCATCCTTAAGCAGAGCAGTCATTGCGCCCTCTGCATGTATGTCGCGGCAGTATACGGGAGAGCCGTCGTATTTGTATGCAATAAGTATGTCGCCAAGGCGCTTTTTCAGATCGTTTATATCTGATGCAAGGCAAAGTATAGCCATTACCTCGCTTGCCACGGTGATAGTGAAATGATCCTCTCTCGGAATACCGTTCACCTTGCCGCCAAGACCAACTATGATATTTCTGAGTGCACGGTCATTTGTGTCTGTAACTCTTGCAAATGTGATCCTGCGCTCATCTATGGAAAGCTCATTACCTTGCTGAAGATGATTGTCGATCATAGCACAGAGCAGATTGTTGGCTGCGGTTATAGCGTGGAAATCTCCCGTGAAGTGAAGATTTATATCCTCCATGGGGAGGACCTGCGAATATCCGCCTCCTGCGGCACCGCCCTTGACGCCGAAAACAGGTCCGAGGGAAGGCTCGCGCAATGCGATTATCGCACTCTTACCTATCTTCTTCATAGCCATTCCGAGTCCTATGGAGGTCGTTGTCTTTCCTTCACCTGCGGGTGTGGGATTTATCGCTGTAACGAGCACGAGCTTACCGTCCTTGCGATCACTGACTCTTTTTGTCAAGTCATCAGAGAGCTTTGCCTTGTACTTACCGTAAAGCTCAAGCTCGTCCTCCAAAATACCGACAGAAGCGGCAATCTCTTTTATGGGAAGCATATTTGCTTCATGTGCTATCTGAATATCTGTTTTCATACCGTACCTCCGAAAACTCAAAGATTATTTTTATTAAAGATCATGCCATTTCAGCCATAGAAGCTATGGCAGCGGCAAAACGCTTGTCACTTCTTATCGGTGCCCAGATCCTGCTTGAGAATCTTCCGCGCAAAAGCTTTGCGCAAAGGGAAACGCTCTCGCTCTCCTTCTTGTGCTCGATCTTGTTGAGAAGAAGTGAGGAATAATTAACACCGTCAGGTCTTGTATCATAGCTTATGGCATGCTTTGCCATCTTTTCTATGCAATCTATGGCAGACTCATTATCTCCGCCCATAAGGTAGAGCATCGCAAGCTGTCTGTAGGAGTTGGCAAGTCGGTCGTGGTAATAGAGATAGTCGCCGTCAAACACGACAGAGAAGAGCTCTATTCCTTTTTTCATTATGGTTATCTTCTGTTCAAGAGTATAGTTGTTTTCGGAAATATCGGGTACACATGCGATGTTGTATATATGCCACCACATATTGTCTGCAAAATACATGATGTTCTTCTGAGCCTGACAAAATGCGATATCACCCGTAAGTACGGTAGCCTTTACGATCTCTTTACTGTAGCTCATGCCGTGAAGCCTGTCTGCAATATCAAGAGCCATCTTGTCATTGCCGAGCTGATGTGAATATATGTCGCAAAGCGTTTTTTTGGTTTCATCGCGAAGCTCATCGTCGGTGCAATCGTCAAGGATATGATTGCACAGGGATATAGCCTCCACAAGCTCGTTCTTTTTGGGCTTGCCCTGAGCATTTATCTCTGAAAGCACCTTTGCAAGCTCAAGCTGTATAACGAAGGAGGAGGGTATCTCCGCATAGGCTTCTCTCAATATATCCAGCGCGGCGGCAAGATCGTCTCTTTCAAGCGCAAGATCTACCTTATCGAGATATTCCTTTATCTTGCTCTCCTTTTGCACGCTGTCGTAGCACAAAAGCTCGTCCATGCTGATGCCGAAAAAGTCGGCTATCTGGGGGAGAGTTTCTATATCGGGATAGCATATCTCAGACTCCCATCTGGACACTGCCTGTGGGGTCACACCGAGCGCAGATGCAAGCTTGTCCTGCGTTACGTCATTTTTCTTTCGCAATAAGCGGATCTTCTGTCCGATCTTAATCTCTGTCATGTCGGTATTCCTTTCCGTAAATAGTTTTCCACGGTAACATAAATATTATATTAATATTATATAACATCTCCTGCAATAAGTCAATATTCAATTTAAAAAAATAAACATTTTGTTTAAATATTCAAATTTTTCCTTGCAAGAGCGGATTTTTATGTCAATTTAAAGATTTTTTCAAAAAATTATAAAAAAGCTCTTTACTTTATCGCGATAACGTGTTAAAATATTATGTTGGAAATGTTGATGTTAAATAGTTAAATATATGAAAGAGGTAATTAAAGAATGGTAAAAACAGACGCGAACATTGAATACCTGATAAAATGTATTTCGTCGCTCAAGTGTGAAGATGACTGCAGGAGATTTCTTGAGGATCTCTGCTCGATATCCGAGCTTTATGAGATGTCGCGCCGCTTGCGTGCGGCAAGAATGCTGAATGAAGGACGTGTATATTCCGATATAGCCGCCGAAACAGGACTCAGCACAGCAACGATAAGCCGCGTGAATCGCGCATTGAAATACGGCAACAACGGTTTCCAGACCGCATTTTCTGCCACAAGTGAAACGGAGAATTGATGCGATATGTATTCAGGATACAGCTCGATCTCGGAAATATACGATAAGATAAATGCCGAGGTCGATTACAGAGCTTGGGCAGACTATTTTGAAGAGTGCTTCGACAGATTTTTGCCATCGCGTCCCGGGCTGATACTTGACCTTGCCTGCGGAACGGGGAGCATGACTCTTGAGCTTGCAAGCCGAGGCTATGATATGATCGGCGCAGACGGTAGTGATGCCATGCTCACACGAGCGCTTGACAATGCTTATGACCGAGGCATATCCGATGTTCTTTTTATACATCAGGACATGCAGAGCTTTGAGCTGTACGGAACAGTCGGAGCGATAACCTGTTGCCTTGACAGCATAAATTATCTCACAGACAAAGAAGATCTTATAAAATGCTTTTCGTCGGTGCATAACTATCTTGATCCCGACGGACTCTTTCTCTTTGATGTGAATACACCCTATAAGTTTGAAAATGTATATTCCGACAACTCCTATATACATGAGGTGTATGATGAGGAACTGTCACTGAATTGCTATTGCGGATGGCAGAACGAATTTGACAGGGATACCGGGCTGTGCAATTTCTATCTTTCGGTATTTACCGAAAAAAACGGCGTATACACACGCGAGGATGAGGTGCAGACCGAGCGTGCTTATGACATGAGCGAGATAAAGGACGCGCTCACAAAATGTTCATTTGAACTTATCGGTGTATATAGCGGATACGGATTTGAAGAGATATGCGACACAACGGAAAGATGGCATTTTGTCGCACGTGCAAAAAAGAATGTCTAAATTTATACGTATATAAAATACGCTCTTTATGAGCATTTCGGAAAGGTAAGGATATTTATGGCAAACTCTAATATCCTGCGCGCCATGACAAGTGACGGAAGCGCGCGGATACACATTATAAATTCAACAGATATAGTAAATAAAGCAATAAAATGCCACGACACGAGCCCCGTTTGCAGTGCCGCGCTCGGCAGACTCTTAACGGCAACATCCATGATGGGATGCATGCTCGGAGAAGAGAAGGACACCATCACGGTCACGATCAGCGGCGACGGACCTGCAGGCAAGATAATCGCTGTCGGTGACTACATCGGAAACGTGCGTGGATATATTCAGAATACAAATGTAGATATCCCGCTTAAATCCAACGGCAAGCTTGATGTCAGCGGTGCTGTAGGCAAGGGCTGTCTTAATATCGTCCGTGACATGGGCGTTGATGAGCCTTACAGCGGTTCCATTGAGCTCGTATCAGGTGAGATAGCAGAGGATATCGCATCCTATTATGCTTCAAGTGAGCAGATACCCACAGTTTGTGCCTTGGGAGTTCTTGTCGACACAGATTGGTCCTGCCGCGCCGCGGGAGGTATAATAATACAGCTGCTTCCATTTGCCGATGAGGATACGGTAAGTCAGATAGAAAAAAATCTGCCGCTTATAAGCAATGTATCCGCGCTTTTCGACAAAGGACTTTCAAATGAAGAGATATGCAGTATTGCCATGACAGGCATCGACTACGATCTTTTTGACACCATAGATGTAGACTATAAGTGCACATGCTCTTATGACAGAATGAAGAATGCACTGACATCAATGGGTGAGCGTGATATAAGAAAGCTGTTTGACGAGCAATTAGCCGAGGGAAAGCCCGAGGAGCTTGAGGTAGTATGCCGTTTTTGCAATTCAAGATTTACATTCACGCCAAGCGATCTGATAGCAAATGATACATCGAAAGGATCGGAGAGTGGCATATGAAGAACATTTTGCTTATAACCACGGGCGGCACGATAGCATCGCTTGAAAGTGACGGCGGACTTGTACCTGCGCTTGCCTCGGATCAGCTGCTGAGCCACGTGCCCGAGGTACAGAATATCTGTAAGGTATCGACAGTCCAGCTCTATAATCTCGACAGCACCAACATGAAGCCCGAATATTGGCTGAATATAGCAGGATATATATCCAAGGTATATGATGATTACGACGGATTTGTGATAACCCACGGCACCGATACCATGGCATATGCCGCCGCGGTGCTTTACTACCTCATACAGAACAGTAATAAGCCGATTGTTCTTACAGGTGCACAGATACCGATAGAGAAGCGCGATACCGATGCAAGAGAAAATCTCGCAGATGCATTTATATACGCGTCCGATGACAACGCATGCGGTGTGCATATAGTTTTTGACGGCAAGATAATAGCGGCAACCCGCGCAAGAAAAACACACTCAAAAAGCTTCAATGCTTTCTCAAGCATTGACTATCCCGATATCGGATTTGTCCGCGGCGGAAGAGTTAAATACTACATCAGGGAAGATCTCAAGGGTCCCGTCAGATTTTACAATGAGATAGATCCGTCCGTCGTCGTTGTGAAATTAGTTCCCGGCATGCGTGCTGATATATTTGATTACGTTGCCGATAAATGCCACGCAGTCATAATCGAGAGCTTCGGTGTCGGCGGAATACCGTATTATGAAAATGACGAATTCGTCGAAAAGATCGAATACCTTATATCAAAGGGCGTAAAGATAATCATAACTACACAAGTACCGCACGAGGGAAGTGATATGACAGTATATCAGGTGGGACTGCGTATAAAGCAGAAATATGAGATCCCCGAATCATATGATATGACCACAGAGGCTCTTGTGGCAAAGACCATGTGGGCATTGCCGAGAACATCATCCATGCATGATTTTGCTGTTCTTCTGCACACTCCGATAGGAAATGATATGATATAAGATAAGACCCGAGCAAACGTATACCTGCGCTTGCTCGGGAATTTTTTATATAAACAGCTTGCGTATCTGCCTGCCTTGGAGCGCCTGATCCACCGTATCACGCAAAAGTGTGAAGTCACAGACCAATGAATGCGGCTTGTTTTCGGGATCGTCCTGCTTTAAGGGAACAAAAAATACATTCTTGCGCTGTAAAAGTGATGCTATATTTTTAAGATTTGCAGACATCGCATCATTGCTTGCAAGCGCTATAACAAGAGGACGGTCCTGGCGCATGTGCGCCTTTGCCGCCATGCATACGGGTGTGTCTGTTATTCCGTTGGCTATCTTGGCAAGCGTGTTTCCCGTGCACGGGCATATAACCATGTATTCAAGCTTGTATTTCGGACCGAGCGGCTCTGCATCCTTTATAGTGTGTATTATCTCCCTTTGGCATATCTCCTTGCACTTGTCTCTCCATTGCTTTGCGCTTCCGAACCTTGTATCGGTATAGTAAACGGTATCGCTCATGATGGGCATTATATCATTGCCGAGATCACTTATATATCCCATCTGCTCGATTCCGTGTCCGAGAGTGCAGAACGAGCCGCACATAGCAAAACCTATCATAAAACATCACCTTCACCTTCAAAATAACTGTCTATCCATGCCTGTGTCTCATCAAATATATATTCACCTGCGCTTCGCGGTGCGTACCTTGACGGCAAGGAGGGAGCATATATGTTATTAAAACCGAGCTCTCTTGCTTTTTGTGCATCTATACCGCCGGGCAAGGATGCAAGCTCGATATATATGGGTCTTTCCTTCATTGCTTCAAGTGTATCTGCGCCTATGACCCTACTTGGAACAGTATTGAATATGACCGAGCACATATCAAGCGAGGCGGCAAGATCACTTGCATACCAGTTATGTCTACCATCACCGCACAGCCTGAAATGTCCGTATCCGTCTGCCGCGGCAGTATCCCGTCTTGCGTATACTGTAACATCTGCTCCCAGCAGCTTAAGTATCCTTGCAAGCTGTTTTCCTATCCTGCCGTACCCGATGACAGCGTATTCTGAGCCTGCGATAGTGTCCTTCGTGTTTGACATGGCAATGGATAGCGCACCCTCAGCTGTCGCGTAGGCATTTTTCAGCATAAGACTCTCGCTTTTGTAATAATCGTATACCGTATGCCCCATATCTTTAAATCTGTCCGAAATATTCTCGGGTATCATTCCTCCGAGTATCAGCTTCTTTTTATTTCCAAAGTGCAAATGATCCAGTGCCACCTTTTCTTTAGATGACGATATATATATCCCGTCGCGCGTAAGGGGGAGGGGAAGCAATATTACATCCGATGCACCTATGACCTCATTTTCGCTGTCGCATATGGTCGCACCATTAAGACCTTCAGTGTCGCAAAGACCGAATACATATACTTTATATCCCTCGCATACATATCTTTCCGCGAGATATACGGTCCTCATATCTCCGCATAGTATGCCGATGCTGTTCTTTTCTGTGAGTCTGTCCATATAATGTGCCTTTCTGAAATCAAGATCCTCATATTATATAGTATTCAGATCTACAAATTTTGACATGATCTGAGCATAAAAAATTGTTTTGGAATATTTGCGATATTAACAATTAGTTCATACAATTTCATGCACAATGTGATATAATTAGGATGTAATTGTATGCAAAAATAATTAACACAATAAAACACAACGGAGGATTATTATGGCTGATCTTAAAATGCTTGCCATCGACCTTGGCGCTTCAAGCGGCAGAGGTATAGTTGGCTCATTCGACGGTGAAAAGCTTACACTCAGAGAAAATCACAGATTTTCCAACGACCCCGTATTCGTAAACGGCAGATTTACATGGGATATTCTCAGAATATTCTTTGAGATCAAGAACTCTATCACAAAGACCGTCATCGACGGTGACGATATCCACAGCATGGGTATCGACACATGGGGCGTTGACTATGCGCTTCTTGACAAGAACGGAAGGATGATGGCAAACCCCGCTCACTACAGAGATACAAGAACTGTAAATATCACAGATTATGTAAAGCAGTTCGTTTCTCCCGAAGAGATCTACAGGATCACAGGTATCCAGGCTTGCGATTTCAATACTCTCAATCAGCTTGCAGCTGACAGAAGAGATGATCCCGACAGCTTCGAGCGCGCAGATAAGATGCTCTTTATCCCCGACCTTCTCAACTACTTCCTTACAGGTAAGATGGCTACAGAATACACCATTGCATCCACAGGTATGATACTTGATGCGGCAAAGAGAGATTTTGCTTACAGCCTCACAGACGCTATCGGCGCAAAGAGATCTCTGTTCGCTCCCCTCGTTCAGCCCGGAAATTGCCTTGGCGGACTTCTCCCCCAGATCAACGACGAGGTCGGCAAAAACCACATCAAGGTAGTAAACGTTGCATCTCATGACACTGCAAGTGCGGTAATATCCGTTCCTGCGACAAATGATGACTTTATCTACATATCCAGCGGTACATGGTCGCTCATGGGCGGCGAGCTCAAGGCTCCTCTCATCAACGACGCAACAAGACTTGCAAACTTCACAAATGAAGGCGGCGCTCTTAATACGATCAGATTCTTAAAGAACATAATGGGACTTTGGATCATTCAGGAATCAAGACGTCAGTGGAAGAGAGAGGGCAACGAGTACAGCTTTGCACAGATGGAAGCATGGGCAAAGGAAGCAACACCCTTCGCATCTCTCATCAACCCCGATTACCATACATTCGGTACTCCCGGAAATATGCCTGAAAAGATCCGCGACTACTGCCGCATGACAGGTCAGCACGTTCCCGAGAGCGTAGGAGAGGTAGTTCGTTGCATTTACGAATCTCTCGCGCTTAAGTACAGATACACGGTTGAAACAATTGAAAAGCTTAACGGCAAGGCTACTAAGATGATCAATGTCGTTGGCGGCGGAACAAAGGATAAGTTCCTCTCGCAGATGACAGCCGACGCTTGCGGTATACCTGTATGTGCAGGACCTGAGGAGGCAACATCCATAGGTAACCTCATGATGCAGGCTATCGCGGCAGGTGAAGTGCGCGACCTTACAGAGGCGCGCGAGGTAGTCAAGAATTCCTTCGAGCTTAAGCACTATGAGCCTACTTCTGAAAGAGGCGCATGGGATGCAGCTTACGAGAAATTCTGCAGCCTGCAGTGATCTTATAATTTGAGTAACGGCATTTTGCCGTTACTCAAAGTGTTTATCGCACAGTTTAAATATTTTTTGTCAATTATATAAAACGGAGGATGATTTTATGAAAGACGCACAGATCGCCGAGTTGAGTGTTATAGGAATGCGCGGATGCGAAACCTTTGCTGAACAAGTGGATAGCTACCTTAGGGAGTGGCGCAGACACAACAGCGAGGAAACTTACCTTGTTGATGCCGCTTGTCCGAGATTCGGAACGGGTGAGGGAAAGGGACTTATCCATGAATCCATGCGCGGACAGGACGTTTACATCATATGCGATGTATTTAATTATGGTGTGACCTATAACATGTACGGACAGACAGTGCCGATGAGCCCTGATGACCACTATGCCGACCTTAAGAGGATCGTTGCCGCCATTGCAGGTAAGGCACGCAGGATCACCGTTATAATGCCTATGCTCTATGAGGGCAGACAGCACAAGAGAAATGCAAGAGAATCTCTCGACTGCGCAATAATGCTTCAGGAGCTTGTAAAGATAGGTATTTCCAACATTATCACATTTGACGCACACGACCCCAGAGTTTGCAATGCAATACCACTTTCGGGATTTGACAATGTGCGCCCCTCCTATCAGATGATCAAGGCTCTTATAAGAGCTGTTCCGGATATTGAAATTGACAAAGAACACCTCATGATGATATCCCCCGATGAGGGTGCCATGGGCAGATGCATGTATTATTCTTCTGTTCTCGGCGTTGATATCGGAATGTTCTATAAGCGCAGAAACTATTCAGTTGTTATCAACGGTAAGAACCCGATCGAGGCTCATGAATACCTCGGTCAGGATCTCACAGGCAAGGATGTTATCGTGGTAGACGATATGATCTCATCCGGAGAATCCATGCTCGATGTCTGCCAGCAGCTCAAGGACAGAGGCGCAAAGAGAATATTCGCATTTGCCACATTCGGACTCTTCACGGACGGATTTGACAAATTCGACAAAGCATATGAAAACGGAATACTCTCAAAGGTATTTACCACAAACCTCGTATACCGCCGTCCCGGTCTTACAGACAAGCCTTGGCATGTAGATGTAAACATGTGCAAATACATGGCATATCTTATAGACACACTCAATCATGATGCTACCATAAGCCTTCTGCTCGATCCTGTAAAGAGGATCAACTCTATCGTAAATAAGCACAAGGCGCAGATGGAAGAAGAAAAAGCAGCTAAATAAAGCTTACAACAAAAAATACCGAACCGACTGTTTGTCGGTTCGGTATTTTTTGTTAAGTAACATTGAAGATCAGCGGATATCTACGTTTACTCTCTTGCCGCAATCAGCAGATGCAGCCTTGATGACCGTGCGTATCGCCTTTGCGATCCTGCCGTTTTTGCCGATAACCATACCCATATCATCAGGGGCTACGCTGAGCGTAAGGTTGATGCAGTTCTCGGTTTCATCGCATGCAATAACAACTTCATCGGGACTGTCAACTATAGCAGCCGCTATGTTACGAAGTGTTGCCTGTAAATCCGTCATTTCAAGACCTATCCTTTTAATTCGTTCCGATTATCTGACAGATATCTATCAGTCAATGATACCGGACTTCTTAAGAAGAGATTTAACTGTATCTGTGGGCTGTGCACCGTTTGCGAGCCACTTCTTTGCGCTCTCAGCGTCGATCTTTACCTCAGCAGGATTTGTGCCGGGATTGTAGTAACCGATCTCCTCGATGAAACGTCCATCTCTGGGGTAACGGCTGTCTGCTACTACTACGCGATAGAAAGGAGCCTTCTTTGCGCCCATTCTCTTAAGTCTGATTTTTACCATTTTTTTGTCCTCCAAAAATTTATATATATTATTTATTATTTATCCGCGTTGCGGTATAAAACTTTTTATTGTCAGAACGGCAGCTTGAATCCGCTCATCCTGCGCTTTCCTTGCTTTGTCTTTGACATATCTGAAAATTGCTTCATCATCTTCTTGATCTGCTCATGCTGCTTCAAGAGCTTGTTGACCTCCTCAACGGAAGTGCCGCTTCCTTTAGCAATGCGGACCTTGCGCGATGCATTAAGCATCTCGGGTCTTTCACGCTCCTTGCGTGTCATGGATCTAATGATAGCCTCCTGACGGATAAGTATCTTGTCGTCAAGCTTTGCATCCTTGAGCGCACATGGCTTCATACCGGGCATCATGCCTGCAAGCT
This sequence comes from uncultured Clostridium sp., assembly GCA_964629615.1. GTDB lineage: Bacteria > Bacillota > Clostridia > Oscillospirales > CAG-272 > SVTX01. The sequence goes on from CAZVUD010000003.1 coordinate 50,881, forward strand.
GTTCAAGACTTCCCATACCCTTGAGCTGTTGCATCTGCTCAAGATAATCGTCAAGAGTGAATATCGACTGTCTTATCTTTTCTTCAAGTTCAGCCGCCTTCTTTTCATCAAACTGCGCCTGCGCTTTGTCTATAAGAGTGAGCACGTCGCCCATGCCGAGTATCCTGCGCGCCATTCTGTCGGGGTGGAAGGGCTCGATAGCATCAAGCTTCTCTCCGATACCGATGAACTTAATGGGCTTTCCCGTTACATAGCGTATGGAAAGTGCCGCGCCGCCTCTCGTATCACCGTCAAGCTTTGTAAGTATGACACCTGTGATATCAAGTAGGCTGTTAAAGGTTTCTGCAACGTTTACGGATTCCTGACCTATCATGGAATCCACCGTAAGCAGAATCTCGTCAGGGGAGATCTCAGCCTTTATGTCGATAAGCTCCTTCATCAGGACCTCATCTATCTGCAAACGACCTGCAGTGTCCACAAAGACCATGTCATATCCCTTTTGCTCTGCATATTTTATACCCTCAGAGGCGATCTTGACAGGGGATACCTTATCGCCCATCTGGAAAACGGGAATACCAAGCTTTTCACCAACCACCTCAAGCTGCTTGATAGCGGCGGGACGGTATACGTCACATGCCACGAGCAAAGGATTCTTGCCTTGCTTTTTATACATTCCGGCAAGCTTGCCTGCATGAGTTGTCTTACCTGCACCCTGCAGACCGACCATCATTACTACCGTAGGTGGCTTTGACGCTATGGTAAGCTTTGACTGTGTCGATCCCATAAGTGAGGTCAGCTCCTCACAAACTATCTTGATGACCTGCTGACCGGGATTCAAGGACTCAAGGACCTCCGAACCGACAGCACGCTCGGATACTGTTTTTATAAAGTCGCGCACCACCTTGAAGTTGACATCAGCTTCAAGCAATGCGAGCTTGATCTCACGCATACCCGCTTTAACATCGGATTCGGTGAGCTTTCCCTTATTCTTAAATTTTCTGAAGGCGTTTTCAAGCTTTTCGCTTAAATTCTGAAACATAATACGACCTCCTTATATCAGCCCACACTGCGCAAAAGGAGCGTTATCTCTTCTTTGAGAGCAGGGGAGAGATTCTCTCTTTCGCATATCTCAAGCGCGCACCTTGCGTGCTTTTGCGCCTCGCCGAATTTGCGTGCAAGTCCGAGCTTTTCTTCATAAAAGGTAAGCTCATCCTCCGCCTTTTTGATAATATCTCTGACTCCTTGGCGTGATATACCCATTTCCTCGGCTATCTCGGAAAGTGACATATCATTATTATAATAGAGATCAAGAGCATCTTTTTTTCTCTCGGTCAAAACATCACCGTAAAAATCAAGGAGATATCCAATATTCAAATTTTTCTCAAACATAATACCTACCTCAAATCAACCGTTTTACGGATCGCTCATGCGGTGTAAAGCAAAATACTTTACAGATTATATCATGTATTTGTCATCTTGTCAATAGTTTTTTGAAATTTTTTTCAAACATTTCATTATATATTAAAGAGGGAGAGCATTGCCAATACCTATCATATACATCGCATATTCTGAATTTATGCATAAATATTCGTATAATCGCAAGAATTATTCAATTTTTTTGAAAAATATTCAAAAAAGGGGTTGACAAATGCATAAAACCATGCTATAATATGCACATAACAAGCAAACACATCAAAAAAGAAAGGCAAAAATCATGAAAAAGATCATTTCACTTTCAATCGCAGCGATCATGCTGTTTACGGCTCTTGCTGCCTTCACATCATGCAACAAAAAAGACGACGAACTCGTAGCTATCCCTGCTACAGACCTTATTGAAGAGGATTTCGGTATAGCAGTTAAGAAGGGCAACACCGAGCTTCTCGGAATGATAAACGCAGTTATCAGCGAATGGCTTGCTAACGGCACCATGGATAAGTATATTGAATACTACGATGCAGTATCCAAAAATGAGAATCCCGATGCAGGCGATCTCAAGACATCATGGGATTTCGGAAGCGCAACAGAAACCATTACGGTATACACAGAGAGCGGCTTTGCTCCTTATGAGTTTGTATCCGATGGTAAGGTCATCGGCGTTGACATTGCTCTTATGAGTGAGGTAGCGGTTAAGAACAATATGAAGATCGAAGTAAAGGATGTTGCATTCGATACCATAACCACTTGTGTTAAGTCCGCTGACGGTCACGCAGTTGGTGCGGCAGGCATGTCTATCACTCCCGAGCGTAAAGAAGAAGTAGATTTCACTGATGTATACGCAAGCTCAACGATAGTAGTCGTTTCCGCTTCGGGTAAGGCTTACACCAGCGTAGCTGATCTCTCAGGTCTCAAGGTAGGCGTTCAGGAGGGAACAGTAGCCGATCTCATAATCACAGATGCTTCAACCAGCAAGGGTTATACCGTTGACGAGGAAGCAGGCAAGATCATTAAGATAAATGAAAAGACAGAGGTCAAGCAGTATAAGCAGTATGCACTCGCACTTCAGGATCTTAAATCCGGAAGAATAGATGCAATACTTATGGATAAGCTTCCCGCTATCGCAATGATCGAAGCTTCAAAGGGCTGATAAAATATTATTATTAAATGGTGAGCGGAATTTTCCGCTCACCGTAAAGGACTTTATATGGAATTTTTAAACGATATATGGAAGAGCTTTGAGAAATCCTTTCTGATCGAAGACAGATGGAAGCTGTATCTTGAAGGCTTGAAAAATACACTTGTCATCGCATTTATTGCCGCACTTATCGGTATAGCCATAGGTGTCGTGCTTGCAATGACGAATTACATAAACAAAAAAACAGGAAAATTAAAAATATTTACCGCAATAGCCAACGTATACATTACCGTGATCCGAGGAACACCTGTGGTCCTTCAGCTTATGATAATGTATTTTGTTGTGTTCGTGTCATGGGACAACGGAATAATGATAGGCGCTATAACCTTCGGTCTTAATTCGGGTGCTTATGTTGCTGAGGTCGCAAGAGCGGGATTTGAGGCTGTTGATGACGGTCAGAGAGAAGCGGGACGCGCGCTCGGACTTTCAACATGGCAGACCATGCGCCTTATAATCATACCTCAGGCACTGAGAAATTGCCTACCTCCGCTGTTCAATGAATTTATAACACTTATCAAGGAAACAGCGGTTGTCGGATATGTGGGCATTTATGACCTTGGTAAGATACCCGGACTTATACAGTCCAGAACATTTGACTATCTGTTCCCGTTGCTCATCGCCGCAGTGATGTATCTTGCAGTCGTGCTCGTGCTTACGAAAATATTGCACATACTTGAAAGCAAGCTCTCACGCGGTGTGCGCGGTTCATCCGGAAAATAATTTTGGAGGATATGCTATGAATAACGAAAATAATAATACATGCACACCTCTCATCTCGGTCAGAGATCTCAAAAAGAGCTTTGACGGCATCAGCGTGCTGAACGGTATATCCACAGATATATATCAGGGTGAAAAGGTAGTAATTATAGGTCCGTCGGGCGGCGGAAAAAGTACTTTTCTCAACTGCCTCAACTGCTTGCAGGATCCCGACGGCGGCACGATAACCTTTGAGGGCGTTGAAATATCCGACCCGAAGGTCGATATCAATATACACAGACAGAAGATGGGCATGGTGTTCCAGCAGTTCAATCTTTTCAATAACCTGAACGTGCTTGACAACATTACACTTGCACCCGATACCATCATGTGCAAAAGAGCCAAGAAGAACGGCAAGACCAAATCCGCCGTGCGCACAGAAAACAAAGAAAGAGCCATGGCTCTGCTTGAAAGGATCGGTCTTGCAGACAAAGCACACGTGCATCCCTCGACTCTCTCGGGCGGTCAGAAGCAGAGGATCGCAATAGTGCGTGCACTTGCAATGAACCCTGATGTCATGCTTTTTGACGAGCCCACGAGTGCCCTTGACCCTGAAATGGTCGGCGAGGTGCTTGACGTAATGAAGCAGCTTGCCCGTGAGGGAATGACTATGGTGTGCGTTACGCATGAAATGGGCTTTGCACGCGAGGTCGCTGACCGAGTGCTATTTATTGCCGACGGCGTTATCGCAGAGGAGGGAACACCCGAGCAGATATTCGACCACCCGCAAACTCCGCGTCTCCGTCAGTTCCTCGGAAGCATACTCAAATAAATATAAAATCTGCCCATATTTACGGGAGCCTTATATCATTTTGGCTCCCGTTTTTTTATTGTTCTGCAAAATGTTTCAAAATTGTTTCACCACTGCAAAAATGCCGTAAATTAAGTGCTTTTTCTGTTGACTTTTATAACCTGTAATGTTATAATTATATGTGTACTAAATTTTGCGGTAGCGCGGAAGGTGTTTTGAATGACAGATCTGAGATCACTTAGAAATAAACGTATAAATATACTTAAAGCGGTGATATTTGCACTTATGATACTCATAGCTGCAGATATTGCTCTTATAACCATATTCAGCATATCCGGAAAGACTATCCGAATAGAAGCCGGCGACAGGATCGACCTTGCCGATGTGTTCAAGGACGCAGATGCAGAATTTGATGCCGATTTTGATACAGACATGCTCGATCATCCCGGTACATACAAAACATATGTATATGTCGGATCAAAGAAAAAGCAGCTTAAGATCGTGGTCACAGATACAAAGGCTCCCGAGATCACACTGCATGAAAAGGTGTGTATATCATCGCTTGACTTCGCACTCACTCCCGAGCATCTTGTAAAGTCCGGATACGATCCCGACGGATACAGCGGTCATTTCATAACCAATATGAATTTTGAATTCCGTATGGGAAGCTCATATGCTGTGAAAGTGTATTATACAGACCCGTCAGGTAACAGGACCGAGGATATGCAGGCGGTGATATCATTTATCAAAGATACCGAAGCCCCCGTCATTGAGATAAACGGCGATATCAGCTTTGCCACGGATGACGCGATATCCTATAAGCAGTTTATAAAGGTAAGTGATAACTGTATCGGTGATATAGCTCTTGAGGTAGACGACAGCAAGGTGGATTATAAGACTATCGGAGAATATGAGATAACCGTAAATGCCACCGATCTTGCAAACAATACATCCACTCTTACCGCAAAGGTAAGCATCACCGCAGGTAAGAGCTATGATCCGTCGCTTGAAAAGCTGAATAAGAAGCTGTCAGAGCTCATGCCCTCCATTATAAACGGTGATATGACGAGCGAGCAGAAATGCCGTCAGATATATAATTACGTGCAAAAGAACATAACATATGCAAGCACATCCAAGAGCGACGATTATGTAGATGTCGCGTACGACGCGCTTTTCGTGTCAAAGGAAGGCGACTGCTTTGCGTTCTTTGCCGCGGCGAAAGCAATGCTGAATTATCTTGAGATCGAAAACATGGATATCGAACGCTCGGACGACGGCATAGACGGCACTCATTTTTGGAATTACGTAAATATCGGAACAAAGGAATCTCCGAGATGGTATCATTTCGATTGCACGCGCCTTAATGCAAAGTATAACGAATCAGGATGTCTTTTGACTCTTGCACAGGTCGAAGCATACGATAAGTGGAGATATGAGTCCGATCATGTTTATTTCAGGCAATACGATAGATCAAAATATCCAAAGACATCAACGGAAATAATAACCGAAACACCGAATATTAAGGACTATATGAAATAATGTATTACACTAATATTTTACAATATCTTGAGGATACGGTAAAAAAGTATCCGCAAAAGATCGCATTTTCAAACGAGTCTGAAAATAAAAGCTTCAAGGAGCTTTATGACGAATCAAGATCTGTTGCAACTTTCCTTGCAAGTCACGCACATTACAAAGAGCCTGTCGTTGTGCTTATGGACAAGCACCCAAACACCATGGCGGCTTTTTTCGGAATAATATACGCAGGCTGTTTTTATGTTGCGATAGATCCCGATATGCCGAAGATGCGAGTACAGCTCATACTTGAAAGCCTGTCGCCAAAAGCCGTTATATATGATGAAAAGAACGAAAGGGCGGCAAATGCTCTCCCGAGCTCACTTGAAAAATACAGCTTTCGCGATATATGCAGCTGTGTGACCGACATACAAAAGCTTGATGAGATAAGGCGCGCCCAGATAGATACAGATCCTATATACACCGTATTCACATCAGGCTCCACGGGTATTCCGAAGGGCGTTTGTGCATGTCACAGATCTCTTATAGATTACACGGAAACTCTCTGTGAGGCCGTGGGATTTGACAGTGATACGGTATTCGGCAATCAGACGCCGCTGTACTTTGACGCTCCCATGAAAGAGATAATGCCAACGCTGAAGTTCGGAGCTACTACATACTTTATTCCAAAGCAGTTATTTATGTTTCCGACGCGTCTGTGCGATTATTTAAATGAGCATAATATCAATACCGTATGCTGGGTAGTATCTGCGCTTACGATGATATCATCTCTCGGCGCATTGAAGACAAACCCACCTTTAAGCCTTAGGCTCGTCTGCTTTGGCAGTGAGGTCTTTCCGATAAATCAGTATAAGCTTTGGAGAGAATGCCTGCCGAACGCCGAATTTTTCAATCTCTACGGCCCTACCGAGGCTACGGGAATGTCCTGCTATTGGAAAGCCGACAGAGAGTTGTCTGATGGCGAAGCCATACCGATAGGACGCCCGTTCCGCAACACACAGGTATTATTGCTTGATGAAAACGGAAGAGAAGTGCCACTTGGAGATGTCGGTGAGATAGTGCTCCGCGGAACATGCGTAACTCTCGGATATTACAATAATCCCGATAAGACCAATGAGGCATTCGTCCAGAATCCTCTGAACTCTGCATATCCAGAGCTTGTATATAAAACGGGCGATCTTGCGCGCTACAATACGCACGGTGAGCTCGTGTTCGTCTCAAGAAAAGACTCGCAGATAAAGCATATGGGGCATCGCATAGAGCTTGGCGAGATCGAGAGCGCTGTAACATCAGATCCGCTCGTACGTCAGGGATGCTGCGTATATAACAAAATCGCAAAAAAGATATTCGTATTCTATACGGGAGATACAGCGCCTAAGGAGCTGCTTGCATATCTCAAGGATATGCTACCGAGATATATGCTTCCCGCAGTGTGCGAAAAGCTGGATGTCATGCCTCTCACCGCCAACGGAAAGCTTGACCGCAAGGCGATGCAGGCAAGAGCAGAAGAATATTTTGCAGATCAGAATTAAAGCCATAAGTCATAGGAGATATAACAATGGAGAAATTAATAGAAATACTCACAGAGCTTCATCCCGATACGGATTTTTACAGTGAAACGGGACTTGTTGACAACGGAATACTCGATTCGCTTGATATAGTAACACTTATAACCGAGATAAATGACAGATTTGATGTTTCCATCCCGGCTGAAGAGATAGTGCCTGAAAACTTCAATTCGGCAAACTCTCTCTATGAGCTCATACTCAGACTTGATGAAGAATAATGTCATTCACATCATTTAAATTCCTTCTTTTTCTTGTCATAACGGTAATACTTTACTATATAATCCCAAAGAAGCATCAGTGGAAGGTCCTGCTTGCAGCAAGCTATATTTTCTACTTTTTCTGCGGAAAATGGTATCTGCCGTACATAATGCTCACAACAGTGACATCTTATTTTGCCGCCGTGGCAATGAAGAAGAATCTTGAAGGCGAAAAAAAGTACATCGATGCTCACCGCGACCGGATGTCCAAGGAAGACAGAAAAGCATACAAAGCCGATGAAAAGAAAAAGCGCAGGATAATACTTATATCTGCCCTTATACTTAACTTCGGCATACTCGGCGTGCTGAAATACACGGGATTTATGATATCAAACATTAATTCCGTCATACATATATTCTCCCCCGACACATCTCTCGGCATCCCCTCGCTCATACTTCCGCTTGGTATATCGTTTTATACCTTTCAGACGATGGGATATCTTATCGATGTTTACAGGGAAAAGACATGTGCTGAGAGCAATATATTCAGATTTGCACTCTTCGTGTCGTTTTTTCCTCAGCTCCTTCAAGGACCGATATCGCGTCATTCCGCGCTGTCTGAACAGCTATACTGCGGTCACAGCGCAAGCTGGGACAATATCTCATCCGGAGCCTTAAGAATAGCATACGGCTATTTCAAAAAGCTCATAATCGCAGATACGGTCATGATAGCAATAAATACCATCATCGGCGAACCTGACACATACAGGGGAGCATATGTGTTTATACTCATAATCGCATATTCGGCTCAGATATACGCGGATTTCACTGGCGGCATCGATGTTACGCTCGGTATAGCCGAAGCCCTTGGCATCAGACTTGCAGAAAACTTCGACCACCCCTTTGCCTCCGTATCCACAAAGGAATATTGGAATCGCTGGCATATAACTATGGGTTCGTGGTTTACAGACTATGTTTTCTATCCATTGTCCATCTCAAAGCCTATGCAAAAGCTTTCAAAGGTATCGCGTGCAAAGCTTGGAAATGCGATAGGAAAGCGAGTGCCCGTATATACTGCCACAATAGCTACATGGTTTTTGACGGGACTTTGGCACGGGGCATCCTGGAATTTTATTGTATGGGGGCTTATGAACTGCCTCATCATACTCATATCCCAAGAGCTTACACCTCTCTATGCAAAATTCCATAATAAATTTCCGCGCCTTAAAGACAACAATGCTTATATCTTCTTCTGCCGCACGAGGACCTTCCTTCTCATGGGAACTGTAAGAATACTCGATTGCTACAGAGATGTGCCTGCAACATTTAAAAATGTCGGCAGCATGTTCACCATGCCCACAACATGGAAGGATATGCTTACAGGCGGTATACTTAAGCTCGGGCTCGATATAAATGATATATTGCTCATACTATGCGCGGTAGCTGTAGTATGTATAGTCAGCAGATATCAACGAAGTGAGGGTGTATCCCTTCGCCACAGAATATCAAAAAGCCCCGCAATTACATGCGCTGTAATATGCGCACTCATTACAGTCATCGCCGTGTTCGGTGCGTACGGACTCGGATTTGACTCATCACAATTCATATATACACAGTTTTAAAGGTGAGATCATCAATGCATAAAAAAATAAAGATAGCCATAAGCATATGCCTGTCCGTAATAGTCCTGTGCGCAGTGCTGTTTTTGCTGACACACCTTCTCACTCCCAAAAGCACAGATCCGAGAGAGCGAGGGCTGATAGGCGAATACTACGACGAGATAGAGCAGGGAAATGAGCACCAGGTAATATTCATAGGCGACTGCGAGGTGTATGAATCATTCACACCACCCACGCTGTGGAATGAATACGGTATAACATCCTATATACGCGGAAGCGCACAGCAGCTGATCTGGCAGTCATACTATCTCCTTGAAGAGACCTTCAAATATGAATCTCCGAATGTCGTTGTCTTCAACGTGCTTTCCATGAAATACGGAGAGCCGCAAAAGGAAGAATATAACCGAATGACACTTGACGGCATGAAGAATTCAAGTATAAAGCATGACGCGATCAAAGCATCCATGATGGATGACGAATCATTGCTGTCCTATTATTTTCCGATCCTCAGATATCACTCAAGGTGGAAGGAAATCTCCGCATACGATATCACGCATATGTTTAATGAAGAAAAGGTATCACACAACGGATACCTCATGATGACCGATATAAAGCCCATGGATAGCCAGCGTGAGCCTGATGCACTGCTTGATTACACTCTGCCTTCTGTCTGCTTTGAATATCTTGACATGATGTCAGAGCTTTGCAAAGAAAACGGAGCCGAGCTCGTGCTTATAAAAGCTCCGACAAATTCATGGAAATACTATTGGTATGACAAATGGGATGCTCAGATATGCGAATACGCAAAGAAAAATGAGCTTGCATACTATAATTTTATAGATAACGGGGACATCGGAATAGATTGGGATCATGACACATACGACGGCGGAATGCACCTGAATGTATACGGAGCCGAAAAGCTTACGCATTATTTCGGTAGGATACTGTCAGAGTCGCACGGAGTGACATCAGAAAAGGACGATCCCGATATATCTGCCGCATGGACGGAAAAATACAACGCATATATAAATGAAAGAAACAGCACTCAATAATATACCGACATATGGAGGAAACTCATGAAAAGAATAATATCGATAATACTTTGTATAGCCGCCGCGCTTTGCATGCTTACAGCATGTAATACAGACACTGAAGATAACGGTAAGGACGATGCAGGCAAGACAAACGCTGCCGCGTTTTCAGATTTCAGCTATAACGGCACACAGATAAAGATAAATGCAGATGCCAAGGATATAGTATCAAAGCTTGGCGAGCCAAAATCAACAGAGGACTTTGATGCAGGATGCGGCGACACAGCACGTGGATATATATATACCTACAATGGATTTGAGATACGCACAAACCCTGTTGACGGTGCAGATCTTATTGATAAGATAACCTTGATCAATGATCTTGCTTCAACTCCCGAGGGGGCACATATAGGCATGACATGCGATGAGATCAAAAAGATATACGGTGATCCGAACGCCAAGACTGACGAGATCATGCAGTACACAGCAAACGGTGTTGACCTGCGCTTTGAGATAAACTCGGATAAGACAGTCATAAAGATAACCTATACACCTTCGAAATAACGTAATTTAAACACCTTTTAGTCATATGTGACAAATTTAATACATATCACCCGACCAAGTATTAGCAGGTCGGGTGATTTTTAGCACTGTTCATAAAATGTTAACAAAAATAATTCAAAAAATACTTGACAACAGAAAAAAAAGTGGTAAAATAGTATCATAAGGTTAGCACTTAGAGCAAATGAGTGCTAATTTCAAGAAAATGCATAACATAAAGGCAGTTAAAATAAATTGTGTAAAAGGGGGAAGCAAAAATGGCTGGAAAGTCGGGGGAACAGTTAAGTGAAAGAAAGAAGCTCATACTCAAGGCTATTATTGATTCTCACATAGCGGACGGAGAGCCTGTCGGCTCGAAGTACCTGCTTCAAAATGAGCACTTGACCTGCTCGTCTGCTACCATAAGAAACGAGATGGCAGAGCTTGAGCATCTCGGTTACCTTGAACAGCCGCACACCTCATCGGGAAGAGTGCCAACCGAGCTCGGTTACAGATTTTATGTCGATTCGCTTATTGAGAGCTATGCAATGACGACAAATGAGATCAATGAGATAAATAAGCTTTTGAAATCCAAGATGAATCAGCTCGATCAGATATTGCTTACAGCATCAAAGCTTGCAGGTAACATCACAAATTACACGAGCTTTCTTATAAAGCCCAAGGCTTCCATGGTCAGCATAAAGAGATTTGACGTGATATACGTCGATCAGCACAGCATGCTGCTTGTCATGATAAGCTCAAACGGGGGAATAATAACAAAGCAGTTGTCCATCGAAGCAAATATCTCACAGCTCACAGTCACGGATCTTTCCATGGCACTGAACGACCACATAGCAGGTCTTACCGCAAACGAGATAACTCTTCCGATAATCATTGAGCTTGAAAAGATGATGGGGGACAGATCAGATATCGTAACTCCCATAATCAAGATCATATACGAGAGCATGAGCGAGATCGACGAAGGCGACCTCCGCGTAAGCGGTATGGACAGACTTTTGCAATATCCCGAATACAGCAATAAGGATCAGCTCCGTGAGCTTCTGACGACCCTTGAAAATAAAGAGGATATACTTGATATCGTTTCTGACACTGATAAAACGAGCGACAGGGTAAACGTCGTTATCGGCTCGGAAAGCGAGGTTAAGGTAATGAATAATTCCGCGATCGTTTTCAAGCCCGTTGTCAAGGACGGACAGACGCTTGGCGCTATAGGTATTATAGGACCGAGGCGAATGGATTACGCAAAGGTAGTTGCCACGATAGACGGACTTACGGGAAATATAGAAAACATACTGAACGAAAACAATTTGATAAATAATGATAGAAAAGGAGAGGAAAGCAATGGAGGATAAAGAAACAACCATCTCTGAAGAGAATATCGAAGAGATAGACGTTTCCGCCGAGGCTGAAAACACTTCTGACAAGGAAGCCAAGGGCGACAAGAAAAAAAGCAAAAAGCTTGAATCCGAGATATCCCGACTCAATGAAGAATTAAAGGGAAAGGATGCGGAGATCAAGGATCTTAATGACAAATATACAAGAATGTACGCGGAATATGACAACTTCCGCAAAAGAAGCGCAAAAGAAAGGGATGGTATATATGCGGATGCTTATGCAGATGCGATATCGTCAATACTCCCGATCCTTGACAACATAGAACGCGCCGTAGGATATACGGATGCGGAGGCTGTGCTAAAGGGTGTGGAGATGATCCTTAAGGGCGCGAATGAGACCTTTGAAAAGATGGGCGTTAAGTCCTTCGGTCAGGTAGGCGACGCATTCGACCCCAACAGGCACAACGCAGTAATGCATGTCGAGGATGAATCCCTCGGCGAAAATGTTATCACCGACGTATTCCAGAAGGGATATACGAAGGGTGATAAGGTGATCAGATACGCTATGGTAAAGGTAGCAAACTGATATTTTATAAGAAAATTTTTATTATCCCTAAGGAGGAATTTATTATGGGAAAAATCATTGGTATAGATCTTGGTACAACAAACTCTTG
>CAZVUD010000004.1:0-18838 GCA_964629615.1 uncultured Clostridium sp.
TGTTATGCGGACTGTCGGGGACGCCAGTCCCTACAGGTTATCATAATAATATTGTGCATTATGTTGATGTGAAATGATCGTTATTTCAACGGATAAATAATGATTTTATGATTACAAATTGTAGGGACCGACGAATGCAAGCAAGTTGCCGACGGTCCGTAAAAACAGTAATATATCGATTGCGTTATGTCAACGCAATACACAATAATTTTATAATAACCCGTATATACCGACGAATGCAAGCAAGTTGCCGTCGGTCCGCGATAATATTGTTTTTTATGATAACTTTATGTAACAACAGGCACATAACATATATAACCTCCGCAGGAGCGAACTGCGTTAGCCCGCACAAAACCCTTCTCATCTGATAACACTAACAATACCTTATGCAAAATGCATAAAATAGCACACTCCATCTTGTGCACTCTAACAAAAATATAAAAATCTCATAATTTCACTTGACAATCACGTGACCGTATGATATAATGATATTACAACAAATCAAATGAACGCATAACAAGATTTATAAACCGCAAAATATAATCACACATTATGTGCAGAACAGAAAGTAAGGGATTTAATTGTATAATATCATTATATACGAAAAGGTCAGAGAGTACCGCAAGTCACATCATTTAACGCAAAAAGAGCTTGCGGACAAGCTTTGCGTTTCACCGCAGACTGTGTCTAAATGGGAAAAATGCGACTGCTATCCCGATATCACCCTACTGCCTGTGCTTGCGCACGTGCTGGAGTGCAGTATAAGTGACTTTTTCTGCGCCTGATGACTTATACAGTAAAAAAACAGCATTTCGGCTAACTGCCGAAATGCTGTTTTTGTATCTTATGATATTACTGCTTGTCGTCATCCTCGATAATGCAACCGAGCTTTTCGCCGCAAGCAGGGCAGATGAGCTCCTCTGCGTTTACGGATTCGTCAAAGCAAACTGTTTCGCCGCATGAGGGGCAAACTATCTCGTAGTAGTCCTCATCGTCAAATTCGCAGTCCTCAAAGCAGTTCTCACAATCGCCGTTGCAAGTGAATTCCTCGTCGTCATCCCACTCTTCGTCGTCCTCGTCCTCATCATCGTCGATAAGTACTTCTTCAACATCGCCGAGATCCTCGTCAAGCTCCTCGCAGTATTCGATGAGGTTTTCAACATCCTCGTCAAGCCCCTCGATCTCATCTGCCATATCAGAGCAAAGCTCGATAAGAGCGTTGATAAGCTTAGCTTCAGCGGAATCGCCGTTCATGTTAAGACCCTCAGCGAGTCCTTTGATATATGCGCATCTTTCAGTAAGTGTCATGCTTCTTACTCCTTTGTTTTATATTTTTATTGTTGCAAAATACGGGAAGCTCGACAAGCGAATTTCCCGCATTTGATCAAAACAAATAATTATGCACGGGAGAGGTATTCGCCTGTGCGAGTATCGATCTTGAGTACATCGCCAACGTTGATGAAGAGCGGAACCTTGATAACAGCACCTGTTTCAAGCGTAGCGGGCTTAAGAGCGTTTGTAGCTGTGTTGCCTGCAAAGCCGGGGTCTGTTTCAGTAACCTCAAGCTCAACGAAAATGGGAGGCTCAACTCCGAATACGTTGCCCTTGTAGGAAATGATCTTGCACATCATTTCTTCCTTTACGAACTTGAAAGCATCGCCAAGCTTCTCTCTGTTGAGGGGGAGCATATCGAATGTTTCCATATCCATAAAGTAGTAAAGGTCACCGTCAGTATAGGAATACTGCATGTCCTTTCTTTCAATATAAGCGTTTTCATACTTATCTGTGGGGCTGAATGTCTTTTCAACAACGCCGCCTGTGATCACGTTCTTGAGCTTCGTACGAACGAAAGCTGCACCCTTACCGGGCTTAACGTGCTGGAACTCAACTACCTGATATACGTTGCCTTCCATCTCAAATGTTACACCGTTCTTAAAATCGCCGGCTACTACCATTGGTTAATACCTCCAAAAATTGATTTCCGCACGGCGCGATCTACGCCGACGGCACTTTTCATTATTTTACATTTTATTATATAATGAATTTGAGATTTTTGCAATAGCTTACGGAAATATAAATGTAAATTTTTTGTGACGCAGTCATCATAAGCACAAAATGACATTTGAAAAACTGCTTTACATTCAGATCTGTATGCTGTTTACGATATTGCCGTCAAAGTCGTATATCGTAAAGCATCTGTTTTCATATATCATATATGTGCGTTTGTTGTTGCATTTCGGCAGAGTTACGGATCCCGGATTTATGCAAAGTATGTCGCCTGCGTATTCTATCTTCTGAACATGTGTGTGTCCGTATAAAAATACGCTGTCGTGAGGCATAGGGGGCAGGGAGCTCGGGGAATATATGTGACCGTGCGACAGATACATGTATAGATCATTTTCGCCGTCGAATATTACGGATATTGTTGACATTATGGGAAACTCCAACACCATCTGATCGACTTCAGTATCGCAATTGCCCCGTACGCATATAAGCCGGTCTTTTATTTCATTAAGCGCCGCGATCACGGCTTTCGGAGCATATTCTGTCGGGAGATCGTTGCGAGGTCCGTGATACAGAATATCTCCAAGCAATACTATCCTGTCTGCAGAGTGCGCATTTGCCGCATCTATCATTTTTTTACAGCACGTTATATCTCCGTGTATATCGGAGGCTATCAGAAGCTTCATTTTTCACATCCCTTTCATTATCATTCTTTTACGAGTACATGAAGTATCTCGCAGATATAGAACCTGTGGTAATCCTTCTGCTTGTAATTTGCAAGCGGAGATGTGTCTGTAAAGCTCTCTTCTTTCAGATCGTCTGCATACAGCTTTTTGCAGATGAATACTACGTCTGAAGAATCAATGTATCTCACGCCGTCAAATTCGGCTGTGCCAAATCCGCACTCGGATACCTTGTCGGTATCTCTGCCCGATCGTGTGCCGCAAAAGCGCATGCTCTCCCGATCGGCTTCGGGCGGAAAGCATACCGAAAGGTATTCTGATTCCTCCGCGATATTATATGTGTATCTCTGGGGGCGGATATAAAGCGTGCATACGGGCTTGTTCCAAAGTATTCCGACACCGCCCCAGCTTGCGGTCATGGGGTTTATCCCGCCTGCTTTTGTTTTATCGGGAGGGCATATGAGCATCCAATCCTTTCCTATCATCTGAAAGGCGGATCTCTGCAGCTCAAACGGGGATATTTCTTTGTAGATTGACATTATATTTTCTCCTTTTCAAATTAAAGCCGATGGTAGTCATCGGCTTTTATCAGTATATTAACTGTGAGAGTTATTTGTCTATTATATTTTTAAGCTCCTTGAGTCTGGGGCTTGCACTTGTTGCTATAACGTTGTTTATAAACAGAAGATCGTCAGCACCCTTGCTTATAACAAATTCGCAAAGATCGTCCTTGAAATATCTGTAATCCACAACATATATATATTCGTAGGAATCAACAAGGAAGGGAATAAATGCGTTACCGAAGGATTCTTTTACTACAACTATGGACGAGCCGTTGCTTATATTGCTGTTATGTATCTCGGTCAACGGGTTATCGCCTGCAATAAAGCAGTTGTATTTTGAATTTGCTTTTACATACCATGTATCGGTAGATTTGTTGACTATCGGATAGGTCGTTGTGTTGCCGTTTTTTTCGGTCACCTTTGCGGAATTTGTGCCGTTTGGTACATATGCATATACCGTGTCGGGGTTGTCATGCAAGGTCTGTGCCTTGGTCTCATCGTAAAGAGTTCCTATAAATCCGCCAAATTCCAGCTTTTCGTAAGATGATAGCGGAGTGGGAGTTATACCCTTTGCGGCACAGAATGCTTCATATGCATAATATGCGCCCAGAGCTGTCCAGTGGTGGTCTGTTCTGAAATATAGGTATTCGTCCTTGTGCTTGCGCAGATTTTTGCATATATCTATAGACTTGACGTTGCTGCTTTCAAATCCCGAATACATGTAGCTTATGCAGTCGGAGCAATCGGCTGCACCGTATTTTTCTATGACGTTCTCGCCGAGCGCAAATTCATATGAAAGCGGAACTATCATGTCGTATACATTCACCTTGCCCTCAAGGCGGCTTGCCGCTTTGTTTACTATATTGACGTAAGCTAAGGAATTTTGCTTGTTGAAGTAGTAAAGCTCATAAGCCGTATCCTTCAAAACGTAAAATCCTTCAATGGTCTCGCCGTTGTTGCCTGCATTGGGATCGTTGCTGTCGTCATCATCGGCGATATCTATTTTTCCGCCTGATATGTCGTCATTGTCGATCTTGTCGTCCTTGCCGAGCGTATCGGATTTTCCGTCGCTTTTTATTACCTCATCAGGCGTGATACCGTACAGCGAGCTTATGGAATTGTTTGCCGCGATCATGCCCTCGCGCATCGGGTATGTGTCGGAGTACCAGAGGCTGACCTGGCTCGTCCATTCGCCCGACAAAAATCCGCTGATCGTGAATTTCGGAAATTCCGTAAGGGTACGCTTTTCATTTTCAGACACCTTGGGGCGCAGAAACATGAGGCATCCCACCAAAAAGAAGAATATGAGAGTGGCAGAGGTCACAAGTATGCACAGCATCTGCGAACGATACTTGAATTCCTCTGTGCTTTTATTTTTGTTTTCATTTATCATATCTAAACACCTTTAAAATTTTCTATCCGTCAGAATTGGAAATAAAGGAACGGGTTGTATGTATCTCCTGCAAGAGTGAATGCGGAGAGTATTATAAGTACAGACGGCGCTATAACGCCTATGGAAAGGCAGATCTTCTCTCCCGTCTCTGTGCGGCACATGATGCGCTTGACTGTGGGAATGATGGGTGTGCACGCGATGCAGGAAAGGATGATGAAGAATATGTTGCTTAAGAGCTGTGATGTTGCCGCGGCATCCGAGAAATAATTATTATTTCCGCAGAATATGCCCTTGACGGCGACAGTCAGCATCGACATGTCCTCAAACTTGAATATCATCCAGCCGAAGAACACTATAACGAGAGTTATAAGTATGCGCGGCAGGCGGATATATATTTTGGGATCCTTCTTTGGCTTTATTATGAATTTTTCTATCATGAGGAATACAAAGAAGTAAAGTCCCCATATAAGATAGTTCCATGAAGCACCGTGCCAGAATCCCGTAAGTGCCCACACCACAAAGAGGTTGAAAATATGTCTTGGAACAGATACTCTGTTTCCACCGAGAGGTATGTATACGTAATCGCGGAAGAATGTGGAGAGGGATATGTGCCATCTCCTCCAGAAGTCCGTTACGCTGTCAGCAATGTAAGGGTAGTTGAAATTTTCCTTGTAGTGGAATCCCACCATAAGTCCCATGCCTATCGCCATGTCGGAATATGCGGAGAAATCAAGATATATCTGCAGGCTGTATGCAAATATTCCGAGCAGTATGCCGAGAGATGACTGTGACGCAAGCTTATCGGCATCGAGTATTATAAGGCTGTCGGCAATTGCGGCACATCCGTTTGCAAGAATGGCTTTCTTTGCAAGACCTACGGCAAATCTCGTAAATCCCTGTGACATCTCCTGCATGTTCAGCTGTCTTGTGCGGATGTCGTTTGCAACGTCGGCATATCTTACGATAGGACCTGCTATGCATTGGTGGAAAAGGGAAGCATAGAGAAGTACGATAAAGTAATTTTTTTCCGCCTCCACATCTCTGCGCTTTACGTCTATGACGTAGGATATGAGCTGGAAGGTGTAGAAGGATATACCTATGGGGAGAGCTATGGAGTCAAATACATCTCCGCTTCCGAATATACTGCTTATGTTGGTTATAAGGAAGTTCGTGTATTTGAATATTACAAGAAGTACAAGGCATATGCCTACGGTGACGGCGCATATGGCGTTTCGCTTGCGCATGTCGTATTGCCTGTCAAGGCTGAGAGCACCGCCCCAGCAGACGAAGGTCTCAAGGCAAAGCAGCAGTACAAGAACAGGGCCGCCCCACGCATAAAATATCAGCGAGGATATGAGCAATATAATATTTTGCTTTTGTATGGTCTTGCCGAATATAAAATATACGGCGTAGCATACAACAAGAAAGACGAAAGCAAAGATCATACTTGAAAAAACCATATATGTAAGCTCCGAATATCAGTTATTTTTATCATATTTTTATTATAACATCAATCCTTGTCAAGGTCAATAGGCAAACACGCATTTTTTATATAACACAGCGAAAAAATATTTATACTTGACTATTGACAACTTAAGTGGAAGTGATTATAATAATATGGTGCTTAATTTTCATTTTGACCGTTGCATAAGGGGGTATCTTTGTGAACGAGATCGAGGCGATCGAATATATACATTCTGTTAATTGGCAAAGGGAGCGACCGAGCCTTGACAGGATAAGGAGCCTTTGCGCCTCCATCGGAGATCCGCAAAATGAGCTTCGCTTTATACATGTTGCCGGAACTAACGGAAAGGGATCATTTTGCTCCATGCTTGAGTCTGTTCTGCGCATGTCGGGCATGCGTGTGGGACTTTTCACATCGCCATTCATCTTAAGATTCAACGAGAGAATGAAGGTGAACGGAGAAGATATCACATCAGACGAGCTTGTTGATATAGTTGAATATATAAGACCTCATGCCGATGCAATGAACGGCAGGTGTACCGAGTTTGAGCTCATTACCGCGATAGGATTTGAGTATTTCAGGCGAAAGGGCTGCGATATAGTTATCCTTGAGTGCGGAATGGGAGGCAGACTTGACCCTACAAATATCATTGACAGCGCCGTTATGTCTGTTATAACGGGTATAGCCCTGGATCATACCGCGTTTCTCGGTGATACCACCGAGAAGATAGCAAGAGAGAAGGCTGGTATAATAAAGCGCGGCGTGCCCGTGCTGTGGTGCGGACAGGATGCTGATGCATACCGTGTGATATCAAAAAGAGCAAGTGAGATGCAGTCGGCAATGTATGTTGCAGACAAGTCTGTCAGCGTAAAGGAGAACAGTCTTGACGGCACAAGGTTTGATTGTGGGGAATATCGCGATCTGTATATAAAATTGCTCGGCTCATATCAGCCTTACAATGCGCGCAATGTGATATGCGCCTGTGAGATACTGAAGGGTCTCGGATATAATATAAGCTCAGATGATATATACGGTGGGCTGTCACGTGCCCATTGGCTTGCAAGATTTGAGATCATATGCAAGGATCCCTTGTTTATATTTGACGGCGGACATAATCCCGAGGGCGTGTGCGCGGCGATAGAAAGTGCAAAAATGTACTTTGGCGACAGGCGCTTGTGCGTAATAACGGGCGTTATGGCTGATAAGGATCACAAATATATGGCAGGGAAGATAAGCGAGATAGCCGACACGGTATATACGGTGTCACCTGACAATCCGCGTGCGCTTGACTGCAAGAAATATGCTTCTGAGTTTGATGAGCTCGGAGTACATGCAGAAAGCTTTGAGTCGTTGCCTCTTGCCATTTCGGCGGCAAAGGAGCATGCAAAAGCGAAGGGATGCGCAACGCTTGTATTGGGATCGCTTTATATGTACGGCGAAGTGATAAATGAGATATAGCGCAAAATGTAATTAAAATATGTGAGTTCGTGACCATCCTCACATAAAACAAAACTACGGAAAGGAATGTATATGTAATATCTCGCATATACGAAAAGAAAATGAACAGATCAGTCTTAAAAAAGACAAGAGCATTGGCGCTTGCAGGCATGATAGCAACGCTGTATGTGGTGCTGACATATATTGCAATGGCGTTCGGACTTGATAAGAACGCAATACAGGTCAGATTTTCGGAGGCACTGTGCACCATGGCTGTGCTGACTCCGTCGGCAATACCCGGGCTTACTGTCGGATGCTTGCTTGCCAATATACTTACGGGATGCGCGGCACTTGACATAGTGCTTGGACCTGTGGCAACGCTTGTGGGAGCACTTGGAGCTTATCTTATAGGAAAGCTCTGCAGGCGAACATCAAAGCGGTGGATACTTTATCTGTCGCCACTGCCTACGGTATTGGCAAACACGGCGGTAGTGCCGCTTGTCGTATACATATGCTATACTGCACCTGAGATGCAGAGCATGGCATTTATACTGTATTCTGCAGTTACTGTGTTTATCGGAGAGATCATAAGCGCGTATCTGCTCGGAATGGCACTGTATTTAGCTGTTGAAAAGCGTCAGAAATACATTATTTAAAATAAGCTCGGACTGCAAAGCACATTGCAGTCCGAGCTGTTTATTTTACCCTCAGCGACACCTCGCCGCTTGTAAGAGTGCGTGTATTTTCTTCGCCGTCCTTAATTATCACAAGTCCGCATGCATCATCTATCCCGATAACGTGCGCGGTATATGTATCATTACCCTCAAATACCGTGACATGCTTGTTGTCAAGATAGGAAAGCTCCTTGTATCTTTCTGTATATGATGGGTCGCTCATGTATCTGATTATCCCGTCATATATCTTTGCGCACAGAATGTTTCGGTCAATGTTTCCGATAGATGTCGGGGTGTTGTTCTCAAATATCGGAAAATCACATGCCGCGGTGTTTACACCAATGCCCATTATAATGCCGTAGCCTTCCTTGTAGGGCGTGGATTCGCAAAGTATGCCGCATGCCTTTTTTTCGTCTATATAAATGTCGTTTACCCATTTTATCCGAGGGGAGAGCTCGGTCATGGAGGCAATTGCCTGTGCTGTGGCTACAGCACATATACTTGACAGGGATACAGCAGAACGCAATGACTCACACTTTATACACAGCGACATGTAAAGTCCGCCGTGAGAAGGACTGTAAAAGCTCCTGCCGCTTCGCCCGCGCCCGCGAGTCTGATGCTCGGCAAGTATTATTGTGTTTTCTTTTATGCGCCCGCTGTCAAACATGCGCTTTCCAAAAGAATTTGTGGAGTCGGTCCGACGCTTTACGATTATATTTGGGCATATGTCGCTCTTTATGGCGCTTGCTATCTTTCGCCTGTCAAGCCTTATGTATCTTTTCATGTATTTATGATCTTCCTTTGAATTATCGTATGATAATTATAACATTTTTGCCCATCCGTGTCAATATCGTGATGGATTTTTGAAAATAAGCTGAATACAGTCGGAAAGTTTAAAAAATGTACTTGAATTTTATCTAAAAATATAGTATGATTGATAAGAAGAATTATTTAAAGGAGATCTTAAAATGAAATTTTACAAGTTAATGGCACTTGTGTGCGTTATGCTTGCGATCCTGCTTGCGGTCTGCGCTTGCAATAAGAAAGACAGCGAGGACAGCACAAATACTGAAGGTGAGAGCAGCACCGAGGAAGAAACAGTTCCGAGATTTGATTATTTTGCGGCTGACATGGACAAATACATGAAGGTAGACAGTTCTGTTTATGAGAATGTAAAGGTAGAGCTTGACGATATCTATAAGATCACAGAGGACGATCTTCAAAAGAGGATAGACCAGCTCTGTGTAAGCAAAAAGACGGAATACACGAAAGATGATGAGGGAATGAGCGAATTCAAGGATAAGAAGAAGCTCACAGGTCATCCTATAGAGTACGGCGACAGCGCTTTCATATTCTATGAGGGCAAGCTGAAGGAAACAGGCGAGACATTCGACGGCGGCTCAAACTACTCTGATGCTTCCCCCTATGAGCTTTCCATTGGCTCGGGCTCATTTATAGATGGCTTTGAGGAGGGACTTATCGGCGTTATCCCCAATGACACAAGCTTTGAAAAGCCGTTTGAGTTAAACCTCACTTTCCCTAAGGATTACACAAATGAGGATCTTGCCGGTAAAGAGGTAATATTCAGCGTATATGTAGTATGGACGGTAAAATATAAGGTTCCTGCATTTGATGAGACCTTTATTACCGAAACACTTAAATGGTCGCCTGATAAGAACTCAAGCGAAAAGGATGTTGTCAAGGCATACAGAAAGTATCTCCTTGAGCAGCTTGAGACCTCTATGGAGAGCGCAAAGGAAAGTGCCATTGAGTCAGCTATATGGGATTATCTTTACGATAATACTACAGTTGACATATACCCCGACGGGGAGGTTGAGTATTATTACGATGCTTATTGTGATGAGATAGAGTATCTTAAGAATTATTATACTTATATGGGTTATTCCTACGATTCCGTCGATGCATTTGCAATAGCATATCTTGGACTTGAAAAGGGCGCCGATTGGAAGGCTGAGCTCAGGAAAAATGCTCAGAATGCAGTAAAGCAGACTCTTATTACTCACGCTATAGCAAAGAGTGCAGGACTTGAGCTTACAGATGAGGAATTTGAGGCTGAAGTACAGCGCAACATAGATTATTACAAGACCAACACAAATAAGACTTACACAAGAGAAGAGGTCATCGAGCTCGTAGGTGAGGAAATGATAAAAGAGGGTGCACTCTACGATAAGGTAATAGGCTATGTAAAGGAACACGGTACAGTGGAATTCAAGCCTGTCTCGGACAGCAATACCGCAGGCGACGGTGCGGCAGACGATAATACAACAGGCGGTGACAACGCTTAAAATAAATGCAGGGGCTACTTTAAGGCTCCTGCATTTATTTTTTTGGAAAATCCTCTGTATCAGTTGACTTGATGCATATAATGTGGTATACTTATAACGATATAAAAAGGATGGGAGGATATTTATGAACTGTCCTGTATGTAATGCGTTTATTGAAGATGAGAACGCCAAGGTGTGCCCTTGCTGTAACTCAAATCTGAAGATAGCCTTTCAAAAGCAAAAGGTGGCAGATGCTGTTTTTCGCAACGGCGAGATACTTGACAAGGCATTTAAGTCAAAAATGTTCCGAGTATATGCCATAATAATGAGCGTGATATGCGGATTGTACGCACTGTCTGTATTTTATGCGTTACCCTCGGAGGGAATTTTCTCTGTGTCTATAAGCTACGGACTTTATCTCGGATTTGGCATTGCCACTCTTGTAGGCATGTGGCGGCTCAATTGCGGCAAAGACAGCACCCCCGACAAAAAGAATGTGACTTTGCTGAAATATTTCCCGTCGCTTATGCACATTATGTCGAATATCATGTTCGTTGTAATGATAGTAGTGTGTGCTTTCGTATTCATTGCTTTGCTTCTCTTTACGATAGCGGTAAAGTGTGATAGCGAAGTTGTAAACAACATAAGGATGTACATATCCGAGCTTGAGGCGCAGGGTATCATAATATTTGATGCCGATATCACCGAAGATATATTTAATAATGTCCTGGACATTATGGTGAAGTACTCTGTGGTGATCCTTATAGCCGTAACAGTTATCCTTGCGGCAGGCGCTGTGCTCTACTTCTTCTATGCAAGAGCCTTCAGATCCTTAAAGTCTTATCTTGGAAATCTGGATACTGTGTTCGTAACGGGCATATATGCAGAACCTAAGATCGGATTTTCGCGAAATCTGATCCTTGCAGTAGGCATAATCATGATAGTTTTTGAGTCTCCTTCAATATTATTCTCGGGATTATTTGACTCGTTGCCGTCGGTGCTTATGGGAGTTTATCTTATCATGTCGTCTATGATATTTGATGAGATACACAGAAATCTCTCACTTAACGGTCAATATGTCGAGTAGCAGAGAAGGATACTTGACGATATGATATATGAGGAAAGTCGTTCTGAAAGCGAGAGCTGAATAATGAAATATCCCGACGGTCTTAAGACTGTCGGGATATTTTTTATTACAGGATATCAAAAATGTTTATGACCTCAATGCCGCTCCGTAGTGCCAATGCGTAAGTAAATGCGCTTCCGCCGTCAGAGCGCATGAGAAATGCAACGCACACATCAGAGCCCTCCACGAGTGCACGATTGCGGTCGTGCATGCAGCCTGTGCGGTAGACATCTGAGATGTATCTTACTGAATCTGCGTGGTCGAGGATATAGTTGTAGGCGCGAATGCTGCCCTCGTCCCAGCCCCTTGTCTGATCGTGACAGGGAAGTATGAGATCCAGCGTTATGTCGGGGTGACTTTCGCGCAGCTCCAGCACACACAGGGCACATATCGTGTCAAAGCCGACAGCGCCTCCGGCTTTAAAGGATCTTGCGCCGCGAGATATCAGCTCCTCCAAGGTCTGCTTTAATGCGGACGGGATCTTGAATGCTATGCTGTTGTCAATATTTCGGTGACCTGTAAAGCACACCGTGCGTATTTTATCCATAATGCCCTCCCGCTTGACTTATGCTTCTATTTTATCACATACAGTCAATTAAGTAAATAGGCTGTGGCAAAAAAATCAAAAAAGTTTGCGATATATATCGCGCATATTCTGCATATATCTGTTTTTTCAGACGCTCCCTTTGACACATAGGGAGCGTTATCTTTTTTATTGCGGATAAACCGCGAAAAACTGACATATATCTCTATCCAAAAGCTGACATTATCCGTAATAACTTTGGTCTATAATATTAAATGCGGAGATGATATTGGTCTTATATTTGCATATACCTTGCGTTTTGAGTGCAAAATGTATGCAAAAATCAAAAACATCTCAAAATTTTCAAAAAACAAGGAGAAGAAAAATGGACGGTCATAATGAGAGGGAAAGACGCGCAGGCGGCATAGGGATAGAGCTTAAGGAGCGGCTGTCGGGGGAGCAGGGTGCTCAGATACGCGCAAGGGCAGAAATGATGGGAAAGGGAGCTATTGCATTTTTTCTTGCACTATTGCTCACCTCAAGAGAGTGCATGCTTTCAACATATCCTCTCGGTATCGCCTTTGCCTGCTCTATAGGCGGATATTACATACCTGCATTTGCAGGATCGCTCATAGGGTATATCACTGGAGGTGCAGGGCGCGGATATTTGTTTTCTTGCATAGCTGTCATTGCCGCAAGAATGGTCATGTCATATGCTCCGATGAGATCGGCGGAGCGCGAGGTTGCAGAGGTGAGGGACGATGATACCGAGCGTGAAAAAATATCAGGGGAGATCAAAAAGAGCTCCGGTGTGATCGCCTTTATTTTTAAAAATCTCGGCATTTGCGGCGGAATTGATACGGATGGCGCTGTATACAAAGATAAGATCATCCCGCGGGTGGTGTTTGCGGCAGTTGGCGGATTTGTGGCAGGGCTTTTTGATCTCGTGGAAAACGACCTTTCATATTACAGTCTCTACGGGCTCTTGCTTCTCTGCATCATATGTCCGATACTTACGTATCTCTTTTGCGGCGTATTTGAAAAGGATAAGAGCGTCAATGATGCAAGGATATATGTCGCAACTTTGTCGCTTATGGTAGCTGCCGTTTTTGCCGCAAAGGAAAAAACCGCGCTCGGAATGATGCTTGCACCCATGCTTATAGTGTGCTTTGCCCTCATGATCACTCATACAAGGGGCGTGTTTTCGGGGTGCCTTTGTGCTCTGATCATATGCATACCGTTCTCTTTTTTGTATGCGCCTCTTATCTTCCTGTGCGCGGTGCTCTATGCGCTCATCCTTCCTGTAAGAAAGAGCGCGGCTCTTGCGACGGTATGCGCCGCGATAGTTTTGTATTGCTATTATTTCGGCAGGACAGACGGGCTTGTAAGCGTGCTTACCCCAATGTTTTTCGGCATTCCCGTCTTTCTCGTGTGTGAAAGATATATGGAGCTTGTCAGCGCAAATGGGCAGGATTCCGAGTCATCATCTCCCGAGTTTTTTACCGAAGCTGTGATAGAGCAGAACAAAAACCGCGCAATAAGCGGCAGGATATATGCACTCTCGGACGCTTTCTCATCGCTTTCAAAGAGATTTTATGAGCTGAGCGATGTATTTCATCGCCCCGATGTATTGCATCTGCGTGACATTACCGATGAGAGCTTTCTTTCGGTGTGTGATACATGCAGAAACAGGGAGATATGCTACGGTGCGGATTATAACAGATTGTTGGATGCTCAGGCTAAGATAACCTCTGCTTTGCACACCAAGGGATATTGTGAGCCGAGCGATATAGGGGACAGACTGTTTTCAACCTGTATAAGGCGCGAGAGGATAATATCCGAGGTCAACTCGCTGTGTGCAAAATATACCGAGAAGATAATCAAGGGGCAGAACACGGGCGTTTTTGCCTCAAATTATGAGGATGTAAATGCGGTATTGCTGGATGCCATAAAGTGCGATGAATCCGAATATGAATGCGATGTTGATGCAGGCAGGGATGTTTTTGATTATCTGACAGGTCTTGGATTTTGCGTAAAAGGCGTGGTGGTATGCGGCAAGAGGTGCAAGAGAGTAACAGTAAAGGGCTTTGGACTTAGCGAGCCAAAGGCAAGACAGAGCGCAAAGGAGATCTGCGCTAAAATAAGCGATATAGTTTGCGATAGCATGACGGGACCTGTTTTCGAGGTTGGAAACGACGGCACTGATATGATATTTTCCTCAAAGCCGCGCGTTTCCGTGATATGCTCACATTCAAGGCGCGCGGCGTTTGAAAATACAATCGAGGGTGAGGAGCTTTTGGCGATAGATCCGTTTTCCGACTCGGAAGCTGAAAGACGGGATGAATGCTGTGGCGACATGACGGGCGCATTTATTACGGACAATTCCTATTTTTATTCCATCATATGCGACGGAATGGGAAGCGGACGGGATGCGGCTTTTGTTGCAAGACTTGGCGAGGCATTTTCGGAAAAGATGCTCTGTGCCGGAAACAGAGCCGATATAACCTTGCGCATGCTCAATAATTTCCTTAGAAGCGAGAATTTTGAGAGCGGCAAGGAATGCTCAGTCACGGTGGATCTTTTTGAGCTTGATCTTATGAGCGGCTCGGGAGCTTTTATAAAGAGCGGCGCGGCATCCACCTATATCCTGCGCGCAGGCAAGGTCCTGCGCGTGTCGGCGAAAACTATGCCTATCGGAATAATCAAAAGCCCCGATATAAAGATAACCAGATTTGATATGAGGCATGGCGATGTGGTGGTCATGCTGAGCGACGGCTGTACATATGATGAGGACAGCTGTCCGTGGCTGCTCAAGCTTTTGTGCGATGTGAAGATAGATGAAGATACGGATATTGCGTCTGATGGAGAGCGCATTGCGGACAGCATACGGGATGGCATACTTGATGAGTCAAGAAAGAATCTTCCGAGCGGAAAGCATGCGGATGATATATCAGCGTCGGTCGTGGTCGTTATATAGTAAAAGTTTTTTGACGTTTGATAAGTATTCTCTTGACAAACAAAGCAATTGTCTGTATAATGTAATTATAATTTAAGCATAAAGCTCAAAATATAAGGAGATATGCGGGTCATGAATATATCTGAGATCTACGGAAGCATGGTGTTTAACGACGCGGTAATGCGTCAGCGGTTGCCGAGCGATGTCTATAAGTCGCTTAAAAATACTATCGCGATAGGTAAGCCTATCGATGTTTCCATTGCAAATGTAGTGGCAAATGCCATGAAGGATTGGGCTGTGGAAAAGGGAGCTACACATTACACGCACTGGTTCCAGCCGCTTACCAGCGTTACTGCCGAAAAGCATGATTCCTTTATATCACCCGTTGCAGGTGATAAGGTCGTTATGGATTTTTCGGGCAAGGAGCTTATCAGAGGTGAGAGCGATGCGTCGTCATTCCCGTCGGGCGGACTCAGAGAGACCTGTAATGCGCGCGGATACACGGCTTGGGACCCCTCGTCATATGCCTTTATAAAGGACGGAACCTTGTATATTCCAACTGTGTTCTGCTCTTATACGGGCGTTGCACTTGATACGAAAACTCCGCTTTTGAGATCTGTCGATATCCTCAGTGAGCAGGCGCTGAGAGTTTTGCGCGCGTTTGGTGATACAGAGAGCAAGAGGGTTTCTGCAAGCGTGGGTGCAGAACAGGAATATTTCCTTATCAGTAAAGAAAAATACGATCTTCGTCCCGACCTTAAAAGCACGGGAAGGACACTTTTCGGCATGCCTGCGCCAAAGGGACAGGAATTGGAGGACCACTATTACGGTCCGATAAAGAGCCGCGTTGCAAAATTCATGTCAGAGCTTGACTGTGAATTGTGGAAGCTTGGAATAAGCTCAAAGACAAAGCACAATGAGGTAGCACCCTCACAGCATGAGCTTGCGCCTATATATGAAAATACAAATGTGGCAGTC
This sequence comes from uncultured Clostridium sp., assembly GCA_964629615.1. Classification (GTDB taxonomy): domain Bacteria; phylum Bacillota; class Clostridia; order Oscillospirales; family CAG-272; genus SVTX01. Next base: position 16,088 of record CAZVUD010000004.1, read on the forward strand.
GATCACAATCTTCTGACCATGGATATGATGCGCCGTGTGGCTGAAAATAACGGAATGGTGTGCTTGCTGCATGAAAAGCCGTATGAGGGTCTTAACGGATCGGGCAAGCATAACAATTGGTCTATGTCTACCGACACAGGCAAGAATCTGTTTTCTCCGGGACACAATCCTGCGCAGAATACACAGTTCCTTTTGTTCTTGTCGGCTGTGATATCTGCTGTGGACGATTATCAGGATCTGCTCAGAATATCCGTGGCAAGTGCGGGAAACGATCACAGACTCGGCGCGGATGAGGCTCCGCCTGCCATAGTTTCGGTATTTCTCGGAGAAGAGCTGGAGGAGATAGTGGACTCCATAATAGGAGATTCCCCTTACACCGAGAAGGCGGCAAATACCATGGATCTCGGAGTTGCGGCACTGCCTACCTTCAGGTATGATTCGACCGACAGAAACAGGACATCACCGTTTGCCTTCACAGGCAATAAATTTGAGTTCAGAATGCTTGGCTCTGCACAGAATATAGCATTGCCGAATATAGTTCTCAATACATCTGTCGCAAAGGTGCTTTGCGATTACGCCGACAGGCTCTCAAGGTCCTATGATGTAGAGATGGAGGCTAAGAAGATAGTTAAGGAATCCTTCACATCTCACAGAAGGATAATATTCAACGGAAACGGATATTCCAAGGAATGGCCGATCGAAGCCAAAAAGAGAGGACTGCTTGATCTTAAGAGCTGTGTTGACGCTTACCCTCACTTTACGGACGAGAAAAATATCTCGCTCTTTACAGGCTTTGGCGTGATGAGTGAAAACGAGATATATGCGCGCAAGGAGATCATGTTCGAGACCTATCATAAGACAGTTGATATAGAGGCGAGAAGCATGACGGATATCGCGCAAAAGCAGATATTTCCTGCCGTTGAGGCTTACATATACAAGCTTTCCAAGACCGTGAGATATAAGACGGAGGCTATAGGCGAGGAATATGCCGACACTGAAAGGGAAGTTATACGTGAGCTGTCGCATTTGAACCGCGAGATATACAGTATATCCCGCAGGATAAATGAAGAGCGTGATAATATTGCCGATATGCTCAATGCAGAGGAGATAGCTATTGCTTACAATAAGCGAGTTATACCTCTTATGGCAGAATTGCGCTGTGCCGCGGATAAGGCAGAGGGCATAATGCCGCGCGATCTCTGGCCGCTTCCGAGCTATGCGGAGCTTACATATTGGTATTGAATTGCTATTGAAAAATCGTGGAGAATATAAATGAATAAATTAAAAAACACAAAGCTTTTTTTGCTTGATATGGACGGAACCATATATCTGGACAATGATCTTTTTGACGGTACACTTGATTTTTTAAGATACGTTAAGGAGATAGGTGGCAGATATATTTTCTTGACCAACAATTCTTCAAAAAGTGTGAATAAATATATAGAAAAGCTTAAAAACATAGGCATTGAGTCAACAAGAGAGGACTTTTTGACTTCTACCGATGCTACAGTGAAGTATCTGAAGGACAAATGCTATAAAAAAATATACGCATTCGGCACAGCTTCGTTTAAAGAACAGCTTTCTGCGGCAGGCTTGAACATCACCGATGATATCGAAGAGGGGATAGATTGCCTTTGCATGGGTTATGATACCGAGCTTACTTATAAGAAGCTTGAGGATGCGTGCAAGCTTTTAAATAATGATATAGCATATGTGGCAACAAATCCCGATTGGGTGTGTCCCACATCATACGGTTATGCACCTGATTGCGGCTCTGTTGCGGAAATGCTTCATACCGCGACAGGCAAAAGACCTGTTTTTATAGGAAAGCCGCAACCTGAAATGGCTTATCTGGCAATGGAGATGACGGGATATTCCAACAATGAGACCGCAGTGTTTGGCGATAGGATATATACCGATATAAAGTGCGGCGTTAATGCAAATATCACCACGGTGTTTATGCTCAGCGGTGAGGGTGTTGTCGAGGATATTGAAAAATATGATGTTCATCCCGACTATACCTTTAAAAATATCCGAGAGGTGTATGAGGCAATTTCTTTTTCTTCACGTGACTGATAAGAAATTTTAAAAGCACTTGCAATTGTGAGAAATCGAAGCTAATAATTTACCTGATTAGAAAAAATGTATTTTTCTCCGCACTTCATTACGAGGTGTGGAGCTTTTTTCTTGACAATGAACGAGGATAGGTTATAATTATACATATAATACCAAAGGTAACGTGATAGAGATCGTTGAAGCCAATGATGATACACATTATGAATCATTAAAAAATAAAAATTTCTCCGCATCAAAGGTAAAATACTTTTGGTGCGGAGTTGTTATGTTATATTCTTTTATTTCTATTTTCACATGGATCTACTGTGTTTTTGCTTTTTTCTTGCGGCATCATATTTACAGGAACTTTTTCATAACTTTCATATGATCCCGCTTCGCATTGAAAATAGCCATTATATAAGCGGTATTTTCTTCTTTTTCATAAGCTTGCTGCAATAAATTCGGGTTCGAATCATTACCAAACTGCAGGCAGTTTGGTGTGTTGTTTCGATCGGTGGTCGAGCCCAGCTAACACAAAAGGACACGCAAAGCTTAAGCTTGCTGATATAAATTCGGGTTCGAACCATTACCAAACTGCAGGCAGTTTGGTGTGTTGTTTCGATCGGTGGTCGACCCCAGCCAACACAAAAGGACACGCAAAGCTTAAGCTTGCTGATATAAATTCGGGTTCGAACC
>CAZVUD010000004.1:18938-57525 GCA_964629615.1 uncultured Clostridium sp.
GTTTGGTGTGTTGTTTCGATCGGTGGTCGACCCCAGCCAACACAAAAGGACACGCTTTGCGTGTCCTTTTGTGTTGGCTGGGGTGGCCGGGTTCGAACCGACGAATGCGGGAGTCAAAGTCCCGTGCCTTACCGCTTGGCTACACCCCAATATTTTTTCGCGCTACTTTGGCAACAGCCGTATTTTCCGTACGCGGTATTCATTATACCATTATAACGCGAAAATGTCAAGAGCTTTTTTGCGTTTTCCCATATGCGGTGCGCAAAAAAGCTCTTCTGGTCTGAAGTGATCCTTGCAATATCACTTCATATAGTTTTTGTATGTGCTGTCTTTAAGCTTATCCTTATGGTCAATACAGAGATTTGACAGTGTTCCGTTGCCGTTGTTGTTTCCTGTTTTGAGAAGAATGTTATCTTCTTTGTCGCGGAAGCACACTCTGAGGGTATCTACTACGGAATTGAATGCGCCGTTTGTGGAGAATATCGTGTGCTCGTCGCCAAAATCAGCGTAATAGAAAACATAGCAATCTCTGAAATAGCTCTTAATCCCGTCGGCAAGCAAAAACGCCGTTCTGAATTGGTCGCTGTAGCAGAAATCATACCAATTGGTGCCGTGGTTATCAACGAATGCCACGCTGTTATCAGAGTCCTCAACATTGTAAAGCAGGGGGTGGATGTTTCTTAGCACATTCGCGCCTCGATTCAGCTGTACGCCTATCTTCACCTTGCCTATACGTATGTTCGTAAATGTGTTATCATGTGCATTCACGAGTATTCCTATGGAATTTTTATCGCCGTTTCCGTATATGTTTATATTGGATATATCGGCATCGGCAGAGCCGTTATTGGAGCCGTGCTTTATATGCAGACCCACAAGTGTATTTGTAATTGTCGTAGACGATACCGATGTTTGTATACCGCTTTCTATCGATATTCCCGAGGCGATTCCGCTTCCGTCTATAACACCACCTGTAAATGAGGTGTGGCTGTAAGCATCCTCGCCGTTTCCGTGATCGCCGTATGCGCCGAGGCGTATCATGGCTTGATTGGAATACCAATTTTCTGCGTCGGCTCTGATTATTGCATATTGTGACAGCACAAGGGAAACTGTGGCGTCAGTCTTTGAGGAGGTCTTCAGCGGCTCGCTTATAAGATATACGCCGTCAGGGAAGAATATCGTGCGGTTGGGATTTGAGTTTATAAAATTCTGAAGCGCCTCTGTTACATCTGTTTTGCCGTCGCGCGCTATGCTGTTTGGAACTGTGAGATATCCACTGCTCATTATATTTTCGTTGCTTATGTCCATTGTCGTGTCTTTCTCCGTTTCACTGTTATCTTCGGGTAGGCTCGGATCTATGTCCTTTTTGTTGCATGCGGCAGATGATAATGCTATCGCGACTATACAGGCTATCGCGCATGCTGTCTTAAAGTGGATTTTTTTCATATATTTCTCCTTGTCATTTCACGCAGATATCAAATGTATATCTTTCGTCGGAGGAATCATGAGCCACATATATCTTAAAGTCGCCAGTCTCTACCTTCAGCTGCATTGCCGAGTCGTGGAATGCAAGACCATCGGCATAAAGGCGCATTTTAATGCTTTGCGATCCGCCTGCAGGGACGAACACCTTTTTAAATCCGCGCAGCTCCTTTATCGGGCGCACTCGGCTGCCGATAAGATCCCTGACATACAGCTGTACCACCTCATATCCGTCATATGCTCCCGTGTTTTTTACGTCAAGTGAGATATCTATATATCCGTCACATGACATAGAGCTGTCTGAGAGGGATATGTTGTCATACTCAAAGCTCGTATATGTGATACCGTATCCGAAGGGATACAGGGGGAGAGATCTGACAGTCGCGGTATTTGGACTCAAATGCCCAATTTCCGTAAGCAGGACGACCTGTGTTGTTGTGATTGTAGTATATCGGCACTTGTCCTGTGCATACGGGTATGGATACCGAAAGGCGTCCTTCGGGCAAATGATCTCCGCATATAAGATCTGCTATGGAATTGCCTGCCTCGGTTCCCATCTGCCAGATCATCATTGCAGAGGCAAGCCTGTCCTTATATTTTGTTATCGGGATAGGTCTGCCTGACGATACGAGAAGTATCACGGGCTTATTTGTAGCAATAAGCGCCTCGATAAGCTCATCCTGAATGTCTGAAAGCTCAATGCGTGATAGGCTTGACGCCTCTCCCGACATGCCTGCATCCTCGCCCACAACAGCTATGATATAGTCACATTCGGAAGCCGTCTTTACATCGGCAAGCATGCTTTCACGCTCGCGCTCCATATCCTTTTGTTCACAGTGAATGTCGCATCCGTAAAGGGTGTTTATCTCGCATATATCGGAATATGCTGACATCAGTCCTTCCTCAACAGTCACGGTGCGTGTATGATCACACAGGCACGCCCAATTTCCAAGCAGCTCGCGCTTGCCGCGATGATCGCACAGTGGACCTATCAGGGCTATGCGCTTGCCCTTTACCTTATCACGCGTCAGCGGCAGTGTTCCGTCGTTTTCCAGCAGTACCGCGCATGAGCGTCCTGCTTTTCTTGCGATCTCAAGGTGCTCTTTTGAAAAGAAGCAATCTTCAGCGCCTTCATCTGTATATGCATCATCCATAAGACCGCAGAGGTATTTTAATGTAAGCACGGACAGCACAGATCTGTCCACATCATCCATGCTTATCTTGTCTTCGCTTATAAGAGTCGGAATATTGTCGTTATATGCATCTCCTGCCATGATCATGTCACAGCCTGCATTAAATGCGAGGCACACTGCATCCTTTATATCGCTTGCAAATCCGTGAGGGATAAGCTCACCTACAGCACCTGCATCGGATACAACGAATCCGCGAAATCCGAGCTCATCTCTCAGTACATCTCTGAGCCAATACCTGTTGGCTGTGGCAGGAATGCCGTTTATATCCTCAAATGCTGACATTACCGTAGCCGCGCCTGCCTCTATTCCTGCCCGAAAAGGGGGAAGGTATACATCGTGCAATGTCTGCAAGGAGAGATCGGCGCTGTTATAGTCACGCCCTCCTATGCATGCGCCGTAGGCTATGTAATGCTTCATGCAGGCGAATATATGATCCTTGGATACACTGTCGCCGTCGCCCTGATATCCTATGACTGCGGCTTTGGCAAATTCCGATGTAAGATATGTGTCCTCACCGTATCCCTCTACTATGCGTCCCCATCTCGGATCTCTTGCAATGTCCACCATGGGAGAGAATGTCCATCTCAGTCCTGCTCTGTAGGCTTCCTTTGCAGATATCTCACAGCATAGGCGTGTTATCTCGGGATCCCATGAGCAGGATTGCGCCAAGGGAGTTGGAAATGTCGTGCGGTATCCGTGTATAACGTCATCGGCAAAGAGGGCGGGAATGTTCAGCCTTGTTGCGTCTAAAAGCGCTTTTTGTATTTCATTTGTACGTGCCGCGCCCTTGATCGTGAGATATGAGCCGACCTTGCCTTCTGCATAGTGATCGTCAAAGGTTTTTTCGTCGTTTGTGTATATGGATGTTCCAAATTGCGACAATTGACCTATCTTTTCGGTCAGCGTCATCCCACAAAGTAGCTTTTCCGCCTTTTCTCTTGCATCTGAATATGCCTTTGAATACATTATGTTTTTCATGTTATTCCGTTTTTTTAGTTGAATTTTAACAGTATCGAAGACCTCGGAGAATCCGCATTAAGCCTGATGCCCTTTGTTTTAAGCTCATAGCCCGTAGCATCAAAGCATTCTCCTGTGTCAACATTTGTGAAGTGGTATGTTTTATACAGCAACACGCCGTCCATTTTTACAGTTACGTTGTCATACGGTGATGCCGCACGGCGGAATGCAAGTATCACACCCGAGTGATCATTGCGGTCGAGATATTCCGACACGCTCCATGCGCTGTTTTCGCGCGAGAAGGGAACGAGCGGATAGTAGTCCTCTGCAAAGTAATGTCTTATGCTGTTGTATTCTTCAAAATAATTGCGCGCCCAATCAAGTGGCTCGCCCATAGCGCCCACGTTCCATTCAGGATCGGCATGCTCCCATGTGCGGACCGTCATTCCGTTGCAGTATGCGGATCTGAAGCTGTAAAGATCACCGAGAGTGGGGCCGTATCCAATTCCTGCATACGGCATCCAAAGCGCCGCTGCCTGATTTTGCATCTGGTTTGCCTCGGGCAGGCAATCCCATTTGCACTGATAATCGCTTCTCCAAAGCGGAACTGATCTTGAAAGCATCTCAACGTCGTTTCTGTGTCCGCCTCCTGCGCAATTATCTATAAGCAGTGTGGGAAATTCTTCAAGGATAGCATCCCAGAACCTGTACAGATTGTTGATGTACAATATTTCTGTCATGCCTCTGCGTCCCTCCTCGTCAGCGTTCAGCCATAAGGAAAGGGGAAGTATGTTTATGTCCTGACGGTATACGGATATTGAAAGCTCGCGTATCTTATCGGATACCATCTTTATTACGTCGTCACATACGCTGTCCTTATTGAGAGCCACGAGCCTGCTTTCGGCATTTTCATCAAAATGCGGAAGGGTCTCTGTCCACTGCGATATGGTTTTGTTGAGTCGCTCCGGCTCAAACCAAAGCATAAATCCTACGCCGTGAGCATGGAGATATTCTATAACATCGCGGTATTTTTGGGGATGGTAGAATTCATTTACCTCCCACCGTCCTATCTTTGGCCAATCGGCAGACTGACCTGCAGTGGTGGTTGAGCGCAGAGGTTCATACCAGCCTGCATCTATCCAGCATGTATCAAAGGGCAGCTTTTCTTCAAATATGCGTCTCCAGCGCTCGATGAGATCCTTGGAGCTTACGCCGCCCCAGAATATAGCCGAGAAGGGGGATTGCTCGCCGCGCGCCTTGCCGCGTCCTACGGGAGATATTTTACGCATGAAGGATCTCCAGCGGTTGTGAGCCTCATTCTGACCGCGATAGTACATCATCATAACCGTGGATGCCGTTCTGAAGCTCTCATTCGGTCTTATGTAAAATCCTTCCTGTGCATACTGTATTCCGCTTCGTATGCGCAAATGCTTTTCACTTCTGTCCATCTGAACATGCCACTGACCCGTCCAGCCAACTGCGAGCAGGACGCCGTATTCGTTGCGGTTTATATCAAAGAACGGGCATTTTGAAAGTCCGGATCTGCCTTCCTTGCAGGATGCTGTGTATGTTCCGCTATCCCATATGCGTGTATAAGAGGGGGAATAGTCGTCCTCGACCACATTTGCTCCCTTTGTTTCAAATATGCGCAATGTCTTAGGCTCCCAAGTGTCCTGTCTGTCGCGGCGCGTAGGCACGGGATCGGGATCAAACGGAATGCACACATCGCAGTCCCAAAGCTCGGATACCGTAAGGCTGTCGTGATCTGTGGGATTAGTCCAGCGATTTACCCACCAATAAACTCGCTCCGCGGGGTACTTTTTGAGCTCACAGTCGATGATAATGCCGTCGTGCAGGGTATAACGTATGCCCTTGTCGGTCTTCTCTACCTTCTTTTCAAGCTCGGAGAAGGGAACACCTCCGTATTTAAATGAAAATGACGGAGTTATACTCTCATGCAGGGGAATTATTCTGTATCCGTACATAAATTCCGCATCTGTTATCTCCTCGCATGAGGGCTGTGTTGAGCGTATGCGCTCAACTCTGCCGCAGTCGTATCTGTAATATTTGCCATCCTCCTGTGACCTGCCTGCAAATATGAATGTGTGACCGGGGCAGTCTATGGAATTTTTCTTTGTAAATGCTATATCTCCGGGGAGCATGTCTGACACTCTGTCGATTTTCTGAAATCCGTGATCTATGCACCAATTTGTAAGCCCGGGACCTGAAACACAGAGTCCCTGTATATAGGGCTGATCGGTATATCCGAGCCGATACAGCACCCAGCCGACAAATCTATCACAGCTGACGGTCTTTGCACTGTGATCTATCGCAGGGTTTATCGGCGCGTTTCCGTATACAAATTCACAGTCACGCACATAGTCGCATATTTCTTTGGAAAGACGCAATATCTCGCATGCAAGCTCGCCGTTTGGAGCGTATATCACTTCATTTGAGTCGCTCTCCTTTACGATCACACCGAAATGCGCATTTGCATCTGCATATGATCTTGCATCATCAAGGCAGTCGAATTTCATCTCATTTGCGTTAGCTGACAGACATATGTATTTTGACATGATATTTTCCTTTCGGGATAAGTTATTTTATTTAATATAAATGACAGATATATTATAGCATGTTAAAATATCATTGTCAATCAATTTTCAAAAAATAGCACAAAAAACCCAATATATGTACAATATAAATGTACGAAAATGTCAAAAGGCTCTTTACAAGATGAGATTTTTGAGGTATAATTATTAGAGTAACACTCGGAGGTGTAATATGATACCGTTAATTTCCAAAAATGCCACTGTAAGCAGACGTATTTATCTGCAAAATAAGATAGATCTGATAGATTTTTCAGAGCCTTGTGCGCTGTCGCATGTAAGCCTTGATGGCGGACTTTCTGAGGCTTATCTCACAGAGCTTAAGGAAGATATAGTAAGTGTGGGGGATATGGCGCTCACATTAAAGGCAGCTGAGCTTGAGGGCGGAGATGCCTGCCATGATATGAGCTTTACATACAGCTTTGATCGCCCTATAGACATGAGAGATACGCCTACACTGACATTTGCGTTTTCGTCATACGGCGGAGATCGCGACAGCCAGTATTTTTCCAATGTCAAGGAAAATATGTATTTTGTAGAAAAGCCCGATCCGTTGCTTATAAGTGAGTCGTATATTACATTGACGCTCATATCCGGATCCGAGAGCATAAGCTCCACGGCAAAGCTGACTGACTACGGATTTAACCGCATACTTATGAATTTCTCGGGTCAGAGCGTGCTTAAGTCCGTCGAAAAGATAAGCTTCAGATATGAGATATTTGAAAAAGCCAAGGATTGGCAGCGCATAATGAAGCTTGATACGGTAAGCGCAGGAATGGAAGTGGATCTGTGTCTGCACGGCAGTGGCATGGAGCGCCTTTTTTCTGCAAGCCTTGCCGATATTACCCACAAGAACGGCGTTCTTCACTGTGAGTGCCGTCGCGGCGCGCAGATCACATTGCCAGATCTTACAGATGCCGCGAATACAGTGTGCGATATATTTTTGCCTGTTAAGAACACCATGCTCTTGCGCATGGATGCGGATGTTGATGAATTGATGCTCAAGGTATCGTTTATGACAGACGGTGACACATGCCAAAGGGAAGAGAACATAAAGACTTTTGAGGTTAAAGGGCTTACGTTGGGAAAGACTTTGTTTCTGGATCTTTCGGACTGCATTGGCGCGCACGGAACTTACACCGATAAATGCAGACTCACACGCATGACGCTGTCAGTAGACAGAGATTGCACTCTGAATATATATAAGATAGCATTTGAACAGGAAAAGCCTACAAGAAAGACCGGCGGAAGATTTTTGTCATGCACGGCAGATAAGGATGATGGCACCATTACATTCAGCATAAAGGCAGATCCATCTCTTTGCGGCTGTACCGTTCGCGTATTCGACGGATTTCATGATGTGACATATGACGATAAGGATACCCTTACAAAGCTTGAGTGCGTAGGTGTGTCAGAGATAGGATGTGACGGATGTGTAAGCATGAAAGCCGACCTTTACCGCGACAATGTAACAAGGATATGCTCCTCCTTTATAGGCTCTGTTGAAGATAAGAACGGAGATTGGATACCGCTTGAAAACAGGATAAGCATTGAGAACTGGAAGGATATATGTGAAGGAAATCCGTACAGCTTTGATATCTCGGGTGAAGAATATGATGTTACCGACAGCATGTTCGGCGCTAAGGGCGACGGATACAGCGATGATACACGAGCAATACAGGCGGCACTTGATCTTTGCCGGGAAAATGGCGGCAGAGTCATACTTCCCGATACTGACGGAGGAAAATATGGGCGCAGGTACGTCGTTACAAATCTGCGCATATACAGCAATACCGAGCTTTATATTGCAAAGAATGCCGTGCTGTGGCAGTCGGACGATGCGTCACTTTACAGCATTCCGCTCAGATTTGGTCACAATGTTTCCATGACGGGCGTGAATTGGCCTGCAAATCATTCCTCGGGCAACTATCCGCTGATATATGCATTCAGAGAAGAAAATGTGAAGATAACGGGCGGCGGTACTGTCAGAATGGCAGATATAGAGAGCCGAAGCGTGGACGGTCTGTTCAGGTTTATAGGTGACAATGTCTGCATCGGATGCAAGGACAGGATACATGTCGTGCCGATAGGACTTATAGAGTGCGAGAATATAGAGGTCACCGATATCAGCATAATACGCTCAAGCGCGCCGTTTATGATAGTGAACACATCAAGGCGACTCTATGTCGGAAACGTTACCATGGATGAAGCTAAATGCACGGGCGCTGACGGAATGTGGCCCTGCGGATCTGACGGCGTTGTGTTTGAGAGGATCATGATGAATACCAACGATGACGGCATATGCCTCAGCGCAAATTACAACGACCCGCGAGATATGCTGTGGTATTATGCGTATCCGGGATGGGATCACGGCACACATAATCTCGCCTTGCGCCATTCCAGACTGTCTTGTTATACCTTCACGGGCAGTGCCATATCGTTTTGTATATGGGGAACGGATTCTCCGGACCTGTCGCGCGCAGAGGTAAATGACATAGAGCTGTATGATACATGCCTTGAGGGGCGCTTGTCTATAGGAGGCTGGACGGACAATCCTTATTACGGGATCTCACCGTTCGACGGAAGCGAAACTGACGATTTCTCACCTGTAAAGAACTTGAAGATACATAAATGCGAGTTTCGCAGTCCTACGGGAATAGATAATCTCAGGATCACAAATCTTGACAGTGACTGCGGACTGTATTCTCCGTCACAGTTTGAGTACGGAGATTTTAAGCGCCGCATAGCAGAGCAAAACGAGGGATGGGTCACGGGACTTTCAAATTGGTCTTACAGCACAAGGGAGGCTTTGTGCCAGATAGAGCTGTACGGAAAGCCCTGCGCATCACTGCGCAAGCTGCGCGGCAAAAAGTGCGATATGTGGCAGGGGCTTCAGCTGTGCCGCGGTAAACACACAATGCGCTTTGCTTACAAGGCAGGCGGCAAATTTATTGCATGTGTTCGCGATAAAAACGGAGAGCTTATAGCGGATATGCCCATATATCAGACACCCAACGGTTATTCAAAGGGCAAGGATTGGCAGACATGCACTATGGAATTTTCGCTTGCTGAGGATGGGCTCTACAGGCTTGGTATAGAAGCAAATGACAGCACGGTGGTCGTGTACGCTACAGATTTCACCGTTGACTGAAAACCTAATATTTACAATTGTTGTATTGAATAATCGTTTTTTATGTCTTATAATATAAATGTGATATCCGAGAATGATTTCTTGATATTACAGGTTTTAATTTGGAGGGACCTATGGAAAGGATAACCTATTCTCCCGATAAGCTCAAGGTGCTTAAGCTTATGGCAAAGGAATACCCAACTATTCAGTCTGTGAGCTCTGAGATAGTAAAGCTTACGGCAACATCAAATCTGCCCAAGGGTACGGAGCATTTCATGAGCGATCTGCACGGTGAGGCAGAGGCTTTTGATCATATTTTGAATAACTGCTCGGGAGTAATAAGAGAAAAGGTAGACGCTCTTTTTTCACAGACCATGTCTGAAAATGAAAAGGACGATCTGTGCACGCTTATATATTATCCCAAGGAAAAGCTTTCGGAAATGAAAAAGAGAGGCGTGGTAAACGAGGAGTGGTACAGCATCACACTTTACAGGCTGGTCGATCTTGCACGAAGCGTTGCTTCAAAATACACCCGAAGCAAGGTGCGCACCGCACTTCCAAAAGACTTTCAGTACATAATAGATGAGCTCCTTCACACAAGTGGTGAGGAGCACAACAAGCAGGAATACTATAAGCACATAATATCCACGATAATAGAGATAGGTCAAGGGGCATCGTTTATCGAGGCACTTTGCGGTCTTATCAAGCGCATGGCTGTTGACAAGCTTCATGTCGTCGGGGATATATATGACAGAGGACAGTATTCCGATAAGATAATGGATATGCTCATGTCGCATCACAATGTTGATATCCAATGGGGAAACCATGATATCGTGTGGATGGGAGCTGCCGCAGGAAGCAGAGCCTGCATTGCAAGTGTGCTCAACATGGCTATTCAGTATAACACGCTTTCCATTATTGAAAACACGTATGGTATAAGTCTGCGCGATCTTATAGCATACGCGCAGGAAACATACAAGGATTGCACTTGGTTCATGCCGCGAAATCCTGAGGATAAGTATTATATAAAGAATAATATGGACAATCTCTCAAGGGCGCATAAGGCAATAGCCATAATACTCTTCAAATTGGAAGGACAGCTCATAAGCAGGCATCCCGAGTTTTCAATGGATGACAGGCGCATGCTTGACAAGATAGATTATGATGCGCAGACGGTCAATATCGATGGACACATATATCCGTTGAACGACTGCCATTTCCCGACGGTGGATATCAATGACCCCTACAAGCTTTCCGAGGGTGAGGAGAGCATTATGGAGTCGCTGGAATCTGATTTTAAGAGAAGTGCTCCGCTTCAAAGACATATTCAGTTTTTGTATACGGCAGGAAGCATATATAAGGTGTTCAATAAAAATCTCATGTTCCACGGCTGTGTTCCCATGACACGTGACGGAAGATTTGAGGAGGTCACCTTGTTTGACGGAAGCTGTGTGAGCGGCAGAGAATACATGGATCGCTGTGACAGGATCGCGCGTTCGGCTTATTATAACGGTGATGACAACTCGCTTGACTTTATGTATTATCTGTGGTGCGGACGCAAGAGCCCTCTTTTCGGCAGAGATAAGATGACTACATTTGAAAGATATTTCGTGGCTGACAGGGAAACATGGAAGGAATCCAAGAATCATTACTACGATTACATAGAAAGCTATGATTCTGTCTGCGATATATTGCATGAATTCGGACTCAGCGAGAATGAATCTCACATAGTGAACGGTCATGTGCCCGTAAGAGTAGGCAAGGGCGAAAGCCCCATAAAGGCAAACGGAAGATATATACTTATAGACGGAGGCTTTTGCAAGGCTTATCACACCACTACCGGTATTGCAGGATATACGCTCATATATTCTTCAAAGGGACTGAGGCTGGTATCTCACAGCTCGTTTGAGGGAAAGATGGCTGCCATTAAAGAAAATAAAGATATTTTGGCGGCAGAGGATGTCATTTTTGAGATGATGCCGAAGAGAATGTTTGTTGCGGATACCGATGAAGGAAAGGTATTTTTAGAGAAGATCAATGATCTGAGGATATTGTTGTCGGCATATCGCGAGGGTGTTATTCCGCAGAAATGATATAAAAGAAAAACCAAGTTTGAAAACTTGGTTTTTTCTGATATTATGGTCGATATTATAAAAAATTCAGTATTTTCGGAAAATATGCAAAACTTTACTTTGATGATATCCGAAAATATGCATGGTTTATATTTTCATTTTTTGACTAAGGATATAAAGGCTGCTGCTACTTTTTTCCATACAAACATGGATTTGCCTGTCCTTTTTTTCTGTATTTAGCAGGGATTTTTTTATTAATAAATAAATTTCGAATTTTGTCTTCGGCTACCTCCCCGGTAAATTCAATTCGTCCACTTTCACCAAAGTGATGGTGCCATTCGTGTACTTTATACACTTCAAAAACAATTCCACTTGTAACAGAGAGAACATATTCATATTTTTCTGCCTCTTCCGGAACGAGTCGCCAAGCGGAACGTGTGGCTTCATATCGACTTTCTCTTTGTTCAACCATATAGTTTTTTACTTTAATTATCATGAATGAACAGGGGATTTCTTTCTCGTCAAATTCACTGGCAGATAATTTTCTTTCTAAAGTAATCGCATTTTCCGGCTCACTGGATGAATATCCTTTGATTATATTGGTTAATTGTTCCAAACAATATACGTCAATAAGCATGCTTTCTATCACTAAGGCATCGTGTTCACTCAATCCATATCTTTCTATAATATGTATAACATCAAGCCCTGCATCACGTATTGCACGAATAGTTTGATATTTTAAATTTTTTTCATCGTCCATTTGTGAGTCATAATCGACATCGGTATATTCTGATAAAGCACATGCAGCGTGAGCAAAAACTCTATTATTTTTGCCTTTTCCAACATAAAAAGTTTTCCCGTTTCTTGGGTCAACTAATCTATAGACATAATATTGGAGCTCTTTACAAACCTCGGGACTGAAAGATATTATTTGATCCATTTACTAAAACTACTCCTTAAATTTTTTATTAAACGCACACCTGTAGGCAAGATTAATGTTATTCAAAATATGCTTCAAAATCTCCGCCAGATGTCACCTTTTGAAGTCTGACATCCGGGCATGAACTTACGACCTGGATCTTTATTGTTTCACTGCGAGAAACCTTGCTATTAGAAACTTTAACCTTGTAATCTCCACCGAAATTTACGAACTGAACTTTCAAATCAGGGGAATAGTTGACAACTCTAAATGTAACCTTCTGTCCCCTTAGTGTTGCTAAATATCCTTTGTTTAAAGACATGATGACCTCCTTATAAATCACATCTTGCCTACAAATAAAAAAGGTGTGCACAACCGAAGTTATACACACCAAAAAACGCAAACTCCGATTGTTGTCACACAAACTAATCGGAATAGAGATATTACTCGCTATACTCAGGCTAGATAGGAGTTTGCATTTTTGCTAAACTCGTATTGCCCAAATATAGCCAAAGAAAAGGGTATAGTATCCCCTAAAAAATACCCCCGAAAACCGATTATTTAGTTTGTGTGACAAACCTATTATAACACAGTTTCAGGGATATTTCAATATGTTTTATTAATTTTTTATTATTTATTTTCTAAAGATGTCTTTGCGGTATTTAGAGAAGCAATAAGCATACGTTTGATCTCTTCCGCCAATGAAAGCAAGTCATCAAAATCGTAAACGATCAAATTTGTTCGTTTCAACAGTGTGAGCCAATAAATACTTTCTCCTGTTTCTTTAAGTGATATGTGCAATTTAGCAACAAAGTCAGCTTTACTGTTGCCGTAAATGGCTTCATTGATGTTTGCACCGACACTTGTGGCAGAGCGTAATAATTGCTTTGCAATCGTTGTATCTTTTTTAGATTTTGAAAATTCTTCGTAGAAAAGTACGATTTGAGTTGCAAAGTCCATAGATTTTTCAAGTAATGGGCTGTTCATTTTATTCACCTCTTTTTGTTTTCATTATATCATACTTCGCAATTTAAATCAATGCTTATTAAAAACAAAAAGCTCAATATTGGTTATTTTACAATAAAGATCAAGGCTTTTTGCCCGAAGGAAAAAAGCCAACCTTTTCTTTTCTCTCTTCACTCTTATCTTTTCACTGGAAAAGTCGCGCGGATAAAGAGAAAAGAGAAGAGATAATAGAGAAGAGAGAAGAGAACAAAAAGAAAAAGCCGCTATAAGCGACTTTTCTTTTTGGCGCGCCGTAAGGGATTCGAACCCCTGACCTTTTGGTTCGTAGCCAAACACTCTATCCGGCTGAGCTAACGGCGCATTTATTTCGTACTTATATATTATATCATATTTTTGTAATTTGTCAATAGCTTTTTTGAAAAAAGTCAAAAAAATCATATCGGGGCTGGCGGCATTTACTGCCGCCAGCCCCGATGATATTATTGTATTTACGCGTTTTCTGTATTCTTGCGTCTGCGTGTGAGATCTGCAGGCTTTTCCGTGATATCTCCTGCTGCTGTCAGCGACATCTTTGTGAGCATAGGTCCTACTATCTCATATACAAGGACTGCAAACAGCACTACAAATCTGACCGTGCCTGCTACATCAGACGGTATTATATTGTCGCTTGCGACCATGCTTACCATGCCCAGCGCAACACCTGCCTGCGGAAACAGTGTGATACCGAGGTATTTTACGATATTGCTGTCACACTTTGCCGCTTTTGCGGAGAAGTGTGCGCCGAAGTATTTACCGATACAGCGCGCAATTATGTAAACTACACCTACAAGTATGAATATAGGCTGAGTGAATACAGACAGATCAAGCTCAGCGCCGCTTATAACAAAGAAGAGTATGAGCAGCGGCTTTGTCCAGCTGTCCGCTCTCTGCATCATTTCATCCGAGCATTCGCAGACATTGCAGAAAATAGTTCCGCACATCATGCATGTGAGCAGGGAAGAGAATCCGATGTTCACTTCACCGATTTTGAGGTTTTTGAGAGTGGTTATCGCAACCGTAACGAAAACAAATGTTATAACAAGGCTAAGACGGTTGCTGTTGGAATGGAATATCTTTTCAAGCTTTGAAAGCAGATATCCGAGAAGCGCACCGAGAAGTATGGATGCGATTATCTCAATAAGCGGCTCTGCTATGACCGATATGGGATCAAGCTGTCCGCCGTCGATCGCCTTTGCAATGCCGAAGCTTACCGCAAATACTACAAGTCCTATCGCGTCATCAAGTGCGACTATGGGAAGGAGCATGTTGGTAAGAGGTCCTTTGGCTTTGTACTGACGTACTACCATGAGTGTTGCGGCAGGTGCGGTAGCTGTTGCGATAGCACCGAGTATTATTGCCGCAGATATGGGCAGGTAATCCACACCCGTGATGGATATGATGATGAAATGCAATGATATCAGTGCTACATCAACTACGAGGGTCGCGGCAAGCGCCTGCGCGAATGCAATTATGGTTGCCTGCTTACCTGTTTGCTTGAGGCTGGAGAGCTTAAATTCGCTTCCTATTGAAAATGCGATAAATCCGAGAGCGATATCCGATATGATACCGAGACCCTCAACAGCTTCAAGGGAATTAAATCCAAAGTAGTATCCTCCTACATTTATCCTGCCAAGGCAGAATCCGCCTATGATGACACCTGCGATAAGGTATCCTGTAACTGCAGGGAGCTTTAACAGCTTGCATATTCTTGACATGAGAAGTCCTGCAAATACGCAGACTGAGATAGATAAAAGAATTTGAGTTGTACTCATGACTGTGTCCTTTCAAAAAATGTTTATGCGCTCTATCAGGGGATGCATATATGCAACCCCTGATATAACTGTTATATTTTAAATGCGGTCTTTGCGCACAGTCTATTATATTACTACTTTGCTTGTTTGTCAAGGAGAATTTTCAAATATTTCCTTCATTTATTTTTATTTTGATATTATCGCATATTTATGAAAAAAATAATGCATAAAAGCTGAGGCAGCCCCAATGTGATATGGGGCTGCCTCAGCTTTAATTTTAAATCAGATCATATATCATTCCGGAGCTATAAGTCCGTAATTGCCGTCATGCCTTTTATATACAACGCAGGTCTCTTCTGTCTCGGCGTCATTGAATACAAAGAATGTGTGACCGAGCAGATCCATCTGCATTATGGCTTCCTCTACCGACATGGGCGTGAATTCAAATCTCTTTGTGCGTATCACAAATTCGCCTGTGTCCTCGGGCTCTGCCTGTGAGTATGTGCCGTCATATGTAAATGCACCATCTCTCAGGCGCTTCTGAAGCCGTGTTTTGTTTTTGCGTATCTGTCTTTCTATGTTATCTACAGATCTGTCGAGAGCCGAGCGGAAGCTGTCCGCCTCTACTTCGCTTCTGAAAAGTGTTCCTGCCGCCTTGATGGTGATCTCCATTGTGGCTGTGCCTCTTTTATGACTGAGAGTAACTGTTGCCTGACCCTCGTCGCTGAAATATCGGTCGAGCTTTGCCATGCGCTCGTTTATCATTTCTTTGGTGTCGTCATATACATTTAATTGTCTTCCGATAATATTGGTCTTCATAAATTGAACCTCCTTGAATGAAAGATTCATAAGAGCTCTATTTGCTCTGTGTTTAAAAGCGAGCGCAACTCGGTACAATGTCATTGAACCGAGTTGCGATATTTCTGTAATCAAAGTATACTGCGGTCCTATAAGATACGCAAGGCGCGTATCACCTTATATAAAATCACATGTGTATATACAGATATTCAATTTTAGTATTATATATTATCTCTCGTCCCAAAACCATTTTAAGTCCTATACTCGGACTCCCATGGCATGCCCTATATGCATCCGTGGGCGAACTGCTACAGCCTCACACGACCCATCTGCTTTTTCAATTGATCACGATCGGATAAAGTCCGTACTTTAAGCAATCTGCCGTTTATATCGTGCTAAGCGGTCCTTCATTGCAGTCTATTTTGCGGCGCGACGCCGCATAAATGACTGAGATATCACAGCCCATTGGCGTGCCCTCCTTTGTCTGAATATTCAATAATAGAAATTTGCCTGTACATAACGTGTCACATCCTGTTTCTACATCTTGCTTCTACATTCTGTTCTTCGTTTTTCACCGGATCTTATTCGATCCTGCTTAAATGTCCCATCGGCGTATACCTCCTTGCGCTCACGCATGGGGTCTTCTATGTACATACGAAATGCTCCAACTGCTGCAGCTGCTGAATTTCAAGGTAGTTCATCTCTCTTTGTATTTACATTATACCACAGTCGTTTCAAAAAATAAATGTATATTTTTTTAACATTATGCAAATTATCTATAAATATTGATAAAAACATGAAAAAGTTGAGCAAAATGCATAAAATGACAATATTTGTCAATACAGATGATTTTTGGAATTTTCAGGCTGCTGTTTTGATGAAAATTCACAAAAAAACCAAAAAATATTTGCTAAAATAATCACAAAAATCAAAAAATCTATTGACATTGAGCGTCGGATTTGATATAATATAAAGGATGAAGTTTTTTATCTCCACACATGTGGAAGAAAGGAAATCAAATGTACAGAATAGTAAAGAAAAGAGAACTCAATCCTACCGTTACGATGATGGACATTGAAGCTCCCCTTATTGCCAAGAAGGCACAGCCGGGTCAGTTCATTATCCTGAGGGTAAATGAGGACGGCGAAAGAATACCGCTTACAGTTGCAGGCTATGACAGAGAAGCAGGAACTGTAAAGATCATTTTCCAGATCGTCGGCGCAACGACAGAGCTTCTCAATCACAAAAACGAAGGTGAATACATTCAGGACTTCGTAGGACCTCTCGGTGTTCCCACACATGTTGAGGGACTTAAGAAGGTCTGCATAGTTGGCGGCGGCGTTGGTTGTGCCATCGCGCTCCCCATTGCACAGAAGCTCCATGAAATGGGATGTGAGGTACATTCCATAATCGGATTCAGAAGCAAGGATCTCCTTATCCTTGAGGATGAGTTCAGAGCGGCAAGCGACAAGCTTACTATTATGACAGATGACGGAAGCTACGGCAGACAGGGCGTTGTTACGGTACCGCTTAAGGAAGCTATCGATAACGGCGAAAACTATGACAAGGTAATCACCATAGGTCCCCTTATCATGATGAAGTTCGTAGTTGCTACAACAAAGCCTGCAAATATACCCACTGTTGTGTCCATGAACCCGATAATGATCGACGGCACGGGCATGTGCGGCGGATGCAGATTGACAGTTGGCGGAAAGACAAAGTTTGCCTGCGTTGACGGACCTGATTTCGACGGCTTCGAGGTAGATTTCGACGAGGCTATGTCAAGAGGTATGATGTATCGCGACTTTGAAAGACACGCTCACGACGAAGCGTGCAACCTTTTCAAAAAGGAGGTTCAGTAATCATGGCAAAATTCAATATGTCACTTAAGAAGAATGAAATGCCCACACAGAAGCCCGAGGTACGCGCTCATAATTTTAATGAGGTAGCTATCGGATACACCGAGGAGATGGCTCTTGACGAGGCAACACGTTGCCTTAACTGTAAGAATACTCCCTGTGTTGAGGGATGTCCTGTTAAGATCCACATTCCCGAATTTATCGCTAAGGTAAGAGAAGGCGATTTTGAGGGCGCATATCAGGTAATAAACAAGTCCTCCTCTCTCCCTGCAGTTTGCGGAAGAGTATGTCCTCAGGAATCACAGTGCGAGTCCAAGTGCGTACGCGGTATCAAGGGCGAGCCTGTAGGTATAGGCAGACTTGAGAGATTTGTTGCAGACTGGCATAACACATATGCTACCGAAGCTCCCACAGTTCCCCCGTCAAACGGTCACAAGGTAGCTATTGTAGGCTCCGGTCCTGCAGGTCTTACCTGTGCAGGTGATCTTGCAAAGCAGGGATATAAGGTTACTGTATTTGAGG
Source organism: uncultured Clostridium sp. (assembly GCA_964629615.1). GTDB lineage: Bacteria > Bacillota > Clostridia > Oscillospirales > CAG-272 > SVTX01. The sequence continues at coordinate 37,233 of CAZVUD010000004.1, forward strand.
CACTTCACCTTGCAGGCGGCGTGCTTGTATACGGTATTCCTGAATTCCGTCTGCCCAAGGCTATCGTTCAGAAAGAGGTAGATACACTTAAGGCGCTCGGAGTTGACGTTGAAACTAACGTAGTTATCGGAAGAACTATTACTATAGATGAGCTTTTCGAGGACGGATATGAGGCAGTATTCGTAGGCTCGGGCGCAGGACTTCCCAGATTTATGGGCATTCCCGGTGAATCCCTGAAGGGCGTTTACAGTGCAAATGAGTTCCTTACAAGAAGCAATCTTATGAAGGCTTACAGAGAGGACAGCACAACTCCCATACTTCGTGCAAAGAAGGTAGCTGTAGTAGGCGGCGGAAACGTTGCAATGGATGCCGCAAGAACAGCTCTCAGACTTGGCGCAGAGGAAGTATCCATAGTTTACCGCCGTTCCCTGGACGAGCTTCCTGCACGTAAGGAAGAGGTAGAGCATGCTATGGAGGAGGGCATCAATTTCAGAGTCCTCAACAATCCCGTAGAAATACTCGGATACAACAATCTCAACGATAAGAGAGATCCCAAGAACGGATTTGTTATCGGTATGAAGTGTGTAAAGTGCGAGCTTGGCGAGCCTGATGCACAGGGCAGACGCCGTCCTGTTGAGATACCCGGAAGCGAATGGGTGCTTGACGTTGACTGTGTGATCATGTCCATCGGTACATCTCCCAATCCTCTTATCAAGTCTACAACAGAGGGACTTGAGGTCAACCGCCACGGTGGTATCATCGTAGAGGAAGAAACAGGCAAGACCACTAAGGAAGGCGTATATGCGGGCGGCGACGCTGTTACAGGCGCGGCTACCGTTATATTGGCTATGGGCGCAGGTAAGACTGCGGCTAAGGCAATTGACGAATACCTTAAGAATAAGTAATATTTGTCTGACATATCATGGCTGAAGGATAATTTTTTATCCTTCAGCTTTTTTTGCGCTTCTCGTGAATAAAAATGTTGTATGCGTCGGATAATCTCTTTATAACATACGAAAGTAAGGAGATAAAAATGAAAAGGACGGAAAGGTTACTTATAGTTGTCATAGTAGTTATGGCTGTCACATTGGTTGTGGGATTTTTACCGATTCACGGAGAAGAAAAGATATACGATGTGGCGGTGAGGCTGCATGTTATAGCTAACAGCGACAGCGAAGAGGATCAGAGAGTGAAGCTCTTGGTTCGCGACGAGATACTTAAAATAGTCGAGCCCAAGGTCAGTGGCTGTACCGACCAAGCCGAGGCTGTATGTTCCATAGGATCTGTAATGGATGAGATCAAAGCTGCCGCGGAGGATGTTATAAGAAATGAGGGTTACAGTTATTGTGTGACAGTGGAGATCGGGAGGGAAAAATATCCGACGCGCGATTACGGCGACCTTGTTTTCCCGAGCGGCGAATATGTTTCTTTAAGGGTGAATATAGGAGATGCCGAGGGTCAGAATTTCTGGTGCTGTCTGTATCCGCCGCTGTGTATGTCGGCGGCAAGTCAGGTGTCGAAGGATGTCAGTGACGATGCATTCATACAAGCCGGGCTTACGGGAGAGCAGTATAAGATAATAACCGAAAATGATGATATTAAATACCGCGTAAGGTTTAAAATACTTGAAGTTGCACAAAAAATTTGGAGCTGAACGATTGACAAAATGAGGATCGCCTTGTATAATATATGTAGATATAAAGCTTATGGAGGCAATCATGAAAAAGACCACTAAAAAAATTCTCAGAGTAATAATCAGCTTGATCTACATCATTTGGGGCATCACCGCACCCATTACGACATTTTCTGCTATCGTTGCCTTGGATATCTCGGCTATCATCGGCGGCGTTGTCGGAATACTCATGCTCTTGGCAGGACTTTTCGGACTCTTCGGTGTTAAGTCGGGAAAATGCAAGATATTTGGAGTGATAATATTTATAGGCGCGGCTATCTCGTTTGCAATGTCATTTTTGGGCGGAAGCTTTGTATGGTCATCGCTCATAACTGCCATTCTTGCATGGCTGTTTATAATCTGCATCTGAGAGATCATATATCACGGGCTTTGCGGTATCGCAAAGCCCGTGATATATATTTTTTGTCTTTTTATGCTTGATATGAAAATTTTTTTGAAGCTTTGAAATATTTGTGTTGAAAAATATTCGGTATTATGATATAATGATATTGTATTTTTATAAGGCAGGCGGTGAGTAGATGGACATTTGCAAAAACACGAGAGGATACAAGGAAGGATTCAGCAACGAAAAGTATATAGAGCTGCAATCATCCAAGATCAGGGATAGAATAGAGAAGTTTGGCGGCAAGCTGTACATGGAGTTTGGCGGTAAGCTTTTTGACGATTATCACGCGTCGCGCGTGCTTCCGGGATTCCGACCCGATTCAAAGCTTTCCATGCTTTGCTCTCTTAAGGATCAGGCGGAGATAGTTATTGCTATCAGCTCGGACGACATAGAAAACAATAAATTCAGAAGCGATATAGGTATACCGTACGATAAAGAAGTGCTCAGGCTCATAGACTGCTTTACCAATGTCGGGCTTATGGTCGGAAGTGTTGTACTGACAAAATATGCAGGTCAGCATTCTGCTGATATGTTTGCAAAAAATCTCCAGAGTCTTGGGATACCTGTCTACCGTCACTATCTTATAAGAAATTATCCGTCTGATGTACAGCATATAGTAAGCGAAGAGGGATTTGGAAGAAACGAATACATAGAGACCTCACGCTCGCTCGTTATAGTTACCGCACCCGGACCCGGAAGCGGAAAAATGGCAACCTGCCTTTCACAGCTGTATCATGACCACAAGCGCGGAATACGCTCGGGATATGCTAAGTTTGAAACCTTCCCGATATGGAATCTCCCGCTGAAGCATCCTGTAAATCTTGCATATGAGGCTGCCACTGCCGACCTTGCAGATGTAAATATGATAGATTCATACCATCTTGCCGCATACGGTGAGATCGCTGTTAATTACAACAGAGATGTTGAGATATTCAGAGTCCTTGAGGCTATGATGATGAAGATCTTCGGAAGCTGTCCTTATAAGAGCCCCACGGATATGGGTGTTAATATGGCAGGATTTGCAATATATGACGACGAGGCTGTAAGACATGCATCCGAGCAGGAGATCATCCGCAGATATTATAAGACCGCCTGCGCAAAGGTCAGAAATAAGGCGGATATGGACGAGATCAGAAAGATACAGCTCCTTATGGACGAGTGCAATATAAAGCCCTCGGACAGAGTACCTGTTGATTTTGCCAAGGGTGTAAGCGATAGAACAGGGCTTCCTGCGGTGGCTATCCAGCTTCCCGATGGGCATGTAGTAACAGGCAAGACCAGCCATCTGCTTGGGGCATCGAGCGCGGCGCTCTTGAATGCTCTTAAATATGTAGCTGGTATAGATGACGATATATTGCTCATCTCTCCTGATGTCATTTCGCCTATCACTCAGCTGAAGGAAAATCATTTCGGAAGCAAAAATCCGAGAATGCACATAGATGAGCTCTTGATAGCTTTGTCGATATGTGCGCGCGACGATGAAAATGCAAACAGAGCAATGCAGGCGCTTGGCGCTATAAAGGGAAGTGAAGTACATTCCACTGTTATCCTTGCACATGCGGACGAGAAGATGTTCACATCGCTCGGAGCGTCGGTAACCTGCGAGCCGGTGTTTGAAGAAAAGGGATTTTATCACAGATAATATATATGGGGACACGCCGCAATATCAGGCGTGTCCCCATATAGCTTTATTATGCTTATTCATCCCGTTTGTCTTTAACGGCAATTCCGCGCACGAGGGTATATATCATCCACGCGTGGAATGCGATATCCGCGAGATATGATGTTGCGCCTATCGGATCGCTCATGGCAACGAGCATCACGTCGGCAAGCAGGAAAAGAGAGTCGAGGCATACAAAGTAAAATCCAAAGCTCAGATAAGCTGTCTTTTTCTTTGAGAAGATAAATGACACCACAAGAGGTGCTGTGCATGCTACACCAAGCAATATGCCGAGCGCAAAGAAGAGTGCGCTCTGCTCACGCGCCTTGAAGAAAAAAGTCACCGTTGTAGCTATGCAGGAGGATATGCCAAAGTTAAAATTACCTATCATGATAAAGAATACATTGGCAAATGCAAGTATAAAGAGTATCATCAGTGAGATCCGCGCGCGGTCGTATTTTTGCGCGTTAGAGAGCTTGCCGTAAGAGTATTGGTCGTTATTATTGTTCATATATCTATTCCTTTATTTTAATATCCTTCAGATAAACATAGATGCTATATTGAAAGCTATGTATATTATCACGCACAAAAGTATGCATACCGTAAATAAACAGCTTTTGACGCTTGAAAGTATGCTCTTAAATGTTTGTCCGCCAAGCGGATCGGGCACATTCGAGATTGCCATATCCTTGAATATCTTTGAGCATTCACGTGTAAAAAAGCAGAGTGAAAGAAGAAACAATGCTATCAGCACGATAATGAAAAGGGAAATATTACTGCCCGAAAGTATGTAGTCAGCCATGTTGGTTCCGAAATACAGCATAAATACCTTATACGAAAAATTAATGATAAGGCAGGACAAGAGAGAATCTGTCAGATACAGGATAAGTGACATGAAGGCTCCGAAAAACAGAGCTGACGGTATCTCTAACGGATCGAATGTTATGAGCGCATACATGATACTGCTCATGATCGCGGCACATGCAAATCCTTGCTTTTCATATGAGCGGTGGATTATGCCTCTGAATATGAATTCCTCACATATCGAGGGGGCTAATGCAAAGGTTATGAGCGGATATATAAAGCTGTCGGGCTCGGATATATTTCCTGTAAAAAATGTATTGTAGAGGAAAAATCCGTTTGGATAGCCCATGTTCCATCTGAACAGTACGTTTAGTATAAATGCAGATACCGAAAGAAGTACAGCGCCTGAGATCACAAGAAAGGTGTACTTGACCTTTGGCGGATTTATCCTGTATGAGGCAAGATCTAAAGAGAGCTTACCTGATGATGCCTGCTTTGAGTACAGATATGCAGGCATGAAGAATACTATCAGCTGTACTATCAGATATCCGAGGTGATCTCCTGTTTTTTCGGGGAAAATTACCGTAGATATCTTAAACGCGGTGATAAGCACCATTGATATAAGTATCAGGAGTGGGGAAGGTGTATTTCGGCTGTCTAGGAATCGTAGCTTTTTGCTTTTGTTCATATGCATTTCGGGGTCTGTATGCCCTCACGTATGGCTGAGGCTGTTTCATTGCCGCACAAAAGGGATACAAGTGCAAGGCCAAAGCTTACAGCCGCGCCCATTCCCTTGGCGGTGATGATATTTCCGTCTATTACAACGCTATCACCGTCAACTATGCTTGCGCCGTCAAGCATGTCCTCAAATCCCGGGAAGCATACGGCTTTCTTGCCGCGCAAGATGCCTCTCTTGCCAAGCAAAAACGGCGCGGCGCAGATGGCTGCTATATATGCCCCTTTTTTGCTTGCGATATTTATGGCTGTGTCAACTATCCTTGATCTGTCAAGGTTTTCTGCACCCGGCATTCCTCCGGGCAATATTATCATCTCGGGTGAGGGATCCTTGTACATTATGTCGGGAATGTCTGCGTGAACAGTAATGCCGTGCGCACCGCGTATGACCTCACTGCCGATACCGACAGTCGTCACCTCAACTCCTGCTCTGCGCAGCAGATCCACGGGGCAGAGCGCCTCTATTTCTTCAAATCCGTTAGCCAAAAATACATATACCATAATATTACACTCCTGTGATATGCTTCAAGTTTATTATAGCACAACCGTATTGGTTTGTCAATCAATATTATATGATGAAAAAAGTCAAATTTATGTATTAGCTATTGACTTTTTTCGAAAATCATATATAATGGAGTATTGTAAAGATATTATTTGTCATTTAAAGGAGATGAGATCTTGACCGAGGCAAAAAAGACAAAACGAGCCGATTTTACTGAAGGTCCTCTGTTTATTCAACTTATAAAATTCTCCCTGCCGCTGATGGCGACGGGGCTTTTGCAATCCCTTTATAACGCATCGGACATGATAGTTGTCGGAAAATTTTCACCGAGCGGTGATAACGCAATGGGTGCGGTAGGTGCATGCTCGGCGCTTATAAATCTTCTGCTCAATCTGTTCATAGGTCTTGCAACGGGCGCAGGCGTTATAGTGGCGCAGAATATCGGTGCAAAAAAATACAAGGATGTTAAGGACACCGTAGACACATCGGTGGTTGCATCGCTGGTGTGCGGATGTGTCCTTGCACTGATCGGATTTTTTGCCGCTGAGCCGTTGCTTATTTTGATGGGAACTCCCGAAACGCTGATAGATGAAGCCACATTGTATATGAAGGCTCATTTTATGGGCGCTCCTGCATCTATATTTTATAATTTCATGGCATCTATATTGCGCTCGTCGGGTGATTCAAAGCGTCCGCTGGTATTTTTGTCGGTTTCGGGACTTGTAAATGTATTGCTCAACCTTGTGATGTGCCTTGTATTCGGAATGGGAGCTGTCGGCGTTGGAATAGCCACAGCGGCATCGCAGTATGTTGCCGCCGTTATGATATTTGTATACATGACACGTGCAGATACAGTATGCAAGATCAGCCGCGAAAATTTCAAGGTCAACATGCGTAAGCTCTGGCTTATCATAAAGATAGGCGTCCCCACGGGACTGCAGGGAATGCTGTTTTCAATATCCAACGTGCTTATGCAGTCAAGCATAAATGCATACGGTGATGTTGTGGTAAACGGTAACTCTGCCGCCGCAAATATCGAGTCCTTCGTTTATGTTGCCATGAATGCCATGTATCACTGTGCCATAACATTTGTTGCGCAAAATGTAGGTGCGCGCAAATATGAAAGAGTTAAAAAGGTCATATGGCAAAGCTCTTTGATAGTGGCTGTTGTCGGCGTTTTCCTTGGTGTTGGTGTCAGACTTTTCGCAGATCCTTTGCTTTCCATTTATGCCAGCAAGGAGATCGTAAGAGAAGCGGGCATTCGACGCATAACCATGATATGCTTGCCGTACTTTTTGTGCGGTCTTATGGATGTGGGCTGTGGAGCTGTCAGAGGCATGGGCAAGACCGTACTCCCCATGATAGTTTCGCTTACGGGCTCATGCTTGCTCCGTATCGTGTGGATCAAATACATATATGAGCCAATGTTCCTTGGAAATATCTATATGCTCTATGCATGCTACGCCATATCATGGATAATTACGGCTTTGGCACACTATGTATGCACTGTAGTGCTGTACAAGAAGATGAAGCAGGGCAATATATCTCTTCTGACCGATGAAAAGCGCGAGATACATGCTTGATATTTTTTGAAAAATACTTGAAATTGCAAAAAATGTTTTCTATGCTCTTGTAAATTTTTTATCTTTGTGCTATAATATAAAATGAAGTAATTTGTGCGCCCAAAACGCACTGACAAATATTTGGAAAGGCGGATATTAACATGACCTACAACAAGAAGTCTATTGAAGACGTTGAGATCAAAGTCGGACAGAAGGTTTTCGTTCGCTGTGACTTTAACGTTCCCTCAAAGGACGGTGTCATCACATCAGACAAGAGAATAGTAGAGGCTCTCCCCACGATCAAGTATCTTATGGGCAAGGGTGCTAAGGTTATTCTCGCATCACATATGGGTAAGCCCCATAATATCTTCACACCCGGCTTTAAGCTCACAAAGAAGGAGATAAAGAAGATCTCCGAGCTTCCCGAGGAAGAGAGAAGCGCGGCAGAGGCAGAGTGCTTCAAAAAGGCAGAGGGCGACGAAAAGAAGTTCTCACTTAAGATAGTTGCAGACAAGCTCAATGAGTACCTTGACGGCAAGGTAGTATTTGCAAATGATATCGTAGGCGATGATGCCAAAGCAAAGATCGCGGCTATGGAAAACGGCACATGCGTACTTTTGCAGAACGTGCGCTTTGATGCAGGCGAAGAAAAGAATAAGCCCGAGTTTGCAAAGGCTCTTGCAGATCTTTGCGGCGAGGACGGTCTTTATGTAAATGATGCTTTCGGAACAGCTCACAGAGCACATGCATCCACAGCAGGTGTTGCGGCTTACCTTCCTGCAGTTTGCGGTTACCTCATCGGCAAGGAGATCGGTGTTATGGGTAAGGCGCTTGCAGATCCCGAAAGACCCTTCGTTGCTATTCTCGGCGGTGCAAAGGTTTCTGACAAACTCAATGTTATCAACAACCTGCTCACAAAGGTAGACACACTCATCATCGGCGGCGGAATGGCATATACATTCCTTGCGGCTAAGGGCTATGGTGTCGGCAAATCCCTCCTTGACACAGATAAGATCGAGTATTGCAAGGAGATGATGGCAAAGGCTGAGGCAAACGGCGTTAAGCTCCTTCTCCCCATCGACACTACAGTAGTTGATTCCTTCCCGAATCCTATCGATGCACCTGTTGAGACCGAGATAGTTGACGCTGACAAGATCCCTGATGATAAAGAGGGTCTTGACATCGGCACAAAGACAATGGAGCTTTATGCAAATGCTGTAAAGAGCGCCAAGACAGTTGTATGGAACGGTCCTATGGGCGTATTTGAAAACCCCACACTTGCAAAGGGTACTATTTCCGTAGCACAGGCACTTGCTGATTCTGATGCTATCACCATCGTAGGCGGCGGCGACTCTGCGGCAGCTTGCGAAACTCTCGGATTTGCTTCCAAGATCACTCACATATCCACAGGCGGTGGAGCATCGCTTGAATTCCTTGAGGGACTTGAGCTTCCCGGTATTGCTTGCCTCCAGGACAAGTAATAAGCGCACTTCAAAATTTTAAATATTTTAAGGACGGTATAAAAATGAGAAGATATGTTATCGCAGGCAACTGGAAGATGAACTTCACACCTTCACAGGCAACTGCATTCATCAATGAGATAAAGCCCATGGTGGCAGGCAAGGACAATTGTGATATTATTTTCTGCGCACCTTACGTAACGATCGCGGCGGCACAAGCAGCTGCTGAAGGTTCTAACATCAAGATTGGTGCTGAAAACGTACACTTCGCACAGAAGGGCGCATACACAGGCGAGATCTCTGCTGACATGCTTAAGGAATGCGGCGTTGAGTATGTTATCATCGGTCACAGCGAGAGAAGACAGTATTTCGGCGAAACAGATGAAACAGTAAATGCACGTACAAAGGCTGCTCTTGCGGCTGGCATGAAGGTAATACTTTGCCTTGGTGAGGTTAAGGAGCAGAGACTTGCAGGCATTACACGCGAGGTAGTTTCCATGCAGACAAAGCTTGATCTTGCAGATGTAAGCGCAGAGGACATGAAGAATGTTATTATCGCATACGAGCCTGTATGGGCTATCGGTACGGGTCTTACAGCTACTCCTGAGCAGGCAGACGAGACCTGCGGACAGATCCGTGATGCTCTCCGTGAGATCTACGGTGACGATGTAGCAGAGAACACTGTTATCCAGTACGGCGGTTCAATGAACGAAAAGAACGCAGCTGAGCTTCTTGCAAAGCCCAATGTTGACGGCGGTCTTATCGGCGGTGCATCTCTCGTAGCAGAGAAGTTCACAGCTATAGTTGACGCGGCACAGTAATAAATAACATTTATAAATAAAAAGATCCTGAGGTGAGAATGATCGCCTCGGGATCTTTTTCGTTATATAAATAAAAGAACCGCCCCCGAAATTCGGGGGCGGTATAAAGATCATTAATTAAGCAACTGTAGCTGCGAAAGTCTCTGTGATAAGACTCTTTGCTGCTTCGAGGCTGTCAATGCTCTTTTCGATCTGCTCGTAAGCAGTTGCAATAGCAAGCTTATACTTGTTGTTTGCAATTGCTACATCAGAATCATCAGCAACTGAATATTCCTTTGCTGCATGAGCAAGGAGTTCAAGCTTAGCATTTGCGAGCTTGAGAGCGCTCTCGTCGCTATTTACGATAGCTTCGGAAGCAGCCTTGAAGCTTGCATCAGCCTTAGCCTGGATGTCATCCTTAACTACCTTGTCGAAGTCTTTGATGTCATCAACGAGCTTGTTGTAAGCCTTCTTAACATCGGAGATAGCAGCGGCATCCTTGATAGCCTTATCAGCTGCTGCAAGAGTGCTGCGGTAATCTGCGAAGTAGTCGATCTTGTTGTTCTTTGCTACGAATGCGTTAACCTTAGCAACGATTGCGTCGTAGCTTGCCTTGTAAGTAGCGCGAACAGCGTCGTCAACGAGGTCGTCAGCCTTCTTGTTGAGAGTCTTGATCTCTTCGATGATAGCCTTACCTTCAGCGATGAGCTCATCACACTTCTTTTCAGCAGATGTGAGAGTTGCAACAACAACATCAGCAGTTGCAAGACCGTCGATATCGTAACCGAGGTCGCCGAGGTGCTTAGCGAAGTTGACCCAAGCCTCATTAGCGGCAGTGATGTCAGCCTTGCTCTCTGTTGTGATAACATCAAGCTTAGCCATGCATGCCTTGAGTGCTTCAGCAGCCTCAAATACTTCAGCGAGCTTTTCATCATAAACCTTGTCAAGTTCAGCCTTAGCAGCGCGGTCTACGAGGTTGTAGTTAGTGTTGCCTTCAACTGCTTCTGCAGCGTATGCACCGGAGAAGTAATTTTTATCAAAGTCTGCGATGAGCTTGTTGATCTCAGCGAGATCCTTCTGATACTGGGACTTGATGAGCTTGAGGTTTGTAATTTCCTTTGTAAGAGCTTCGATCTTAGCGTTGATTGCAGCGCCTTCGATATCAGCCATGCGGAGGATGTGTGCACGATAGTGAGGACCATTGTTGAATTCGTTGAATGCCTCAATGATGTCAGCAACATCAGATATCAACTTACGGTCTGCAACATCATTGTACCATGCCTTGTAAGCTTCAACAACATCATCCATTGCATCGTAATCTACATCATTTTCTCTTGTGTATACGTATGTATAGTCGCCCAAGAATGCGTTGATCTTGTCAGTGATAGCCTTGTTAGCTTCGTTGAACTTATCTTCAGCTGCAGCGTAGTCTGCTTCGAGTTCTGCGAGCTTCTCACGATCTACTTCTTCGTAGTTAACTTCGCCAACTTCTTTTTCCCAATCACCGAGGTCAGCCTTGATGCTTGCGAATTCAGTCTTAACGTAGTTTGTATAACCACTGCTTGCGATAGTAAGTGTGAGTTTTTCGATTCTGTCGTTGAGCTCGTTAGCTGTTTCAACTTCGCCTATTGTAAGGATGTCCTTAACGCTCTGCTCATATTTAGCTATGACAGTAGCGCACTCTGCCTTTGTAGGAGCACGGAGAAGTCTAACCTGAACTTCAGCGTAAAGTGTGTCGAGCTTCTTCTGGTTAGCTACTGTGTAGTCAGCTCTGTCAGCGGCTGCGTTGATAGCGCCTGCCTTAACGAGAGCGTCGATAACATCGTCTGTAGCTTCGTTCCAGTTCTTGAGCTTCATACCTGCAGCATCAGTTGTACCGATGGAGGTGTTAAGTGTTTCCTTGAGTGTGTTGAGCTCAGCTGCGATGTATGCTTCAAGAGTTGTACCCTCGCCTGCATAGAGAACATCGAGCTTTGTCTTAACGTTTTTAATATCATTCTCAAGATCTGTCTTTGCAGTCTGGAGAGCTGTGATATTTGTGCCGTTTGCCTTGATGAGCTTGTCGAGGTCAGCAGCCTTCTTTACGAGGTCAGCAGAAACAGCGTCAATGCTCTTCTGGAGGTCAGCCTTTGTATCAGCGAGAGCCTTTTCGAGAGCTGCCTTTGTGTCTGTGAGGGACTTTGTGTTAGCCTCGATAGCTGTGTTGAGCTCTTTAACCTTAGCTTCAAGAGCGTCAGCGTTTGCCTTGTCGCCCTTAGCTATAGCATCGTTGAGAGCCTTCTGTGCATCCTCAAGAGCCTTAGCGTCGTTTGCAAGAGCAGTTTCAAGCGCTGTCTTAGCGTCTGTGAGAGCCTTGTTAGCGTTGTCGATAGCTGTGTTGAGCTCGGTTACCTTTGCTGAAAGCTCATCAGCGTTTGTCTTGTCGCCATTAGCTATAGCCGCATTAAGCTCTGCTTTAGCTGCAGCGAGGTCGTCTGCAGCCTTGTCTGCTGCAGTCTTAATGTCAGCCGCGGTCTTAGATGTAAGATCGGAGATAGAAGTTTCTACCTTGCTGGCATTTTCATCGATCTTTGCATCGAGCTCATCCGTCTTACAAGCCGTAAGGAGTGTAGCGGCAGAAATGAGAAGTGAAGCAAAGATGATTGCCAAAACATTCTTTTTCATAGTTTTGTGTCCTTTCTTTGTTTTTATGTGATATACGAGCCAAGTTGCAGAATGCACAGTTCAAACAATCCCAGCACTCGCTATGGACGTGAGAGATAGATTCTTCGTACACTGACCGTGAACAAAGGAAATTCTCCCCCGCTCACCGCAAAGCACTCGAAACGAAAGAATCATGCAAAACGCATGTCTTGACTAAAATATATATTCAATATATGCACATCAAATATTATGTTGTTACCGCAAGCCAAAGATATGACTTTACGGCTTTATATAAATAAAGGAAGAAAATCGAGAATTTGCGTCAAGAAAAAACGCTGATTCTGAGCAAATACTAGAGTTTTGCCTTTAAATACATCATCATTATACCAAATAATTCTTTAAAAGTCAATAGTTTTAAAAAAATTTTTCACAATAATAATATGAAAAAACAAACTTTTTTGCGTCTTTTTGGAAATAATACGTTTTGCGCCTTCAAAATATGCAGTTTATTGGCAAAGTGTGCTTTTTTATACAGTTAAAGGTAATTATGTCTTATATTTACAATTATTCAAAATAAAACCAAAGATAGAAAAATAAACCTTTTGTTTACATAAAAAATGCATTTCCGGCAGATGCAACAGCTCTTGCTGCACGTCCTTTATTCTGCGTTTGCAAAAAGAGCTGTTTTTATTTAAAATGAGATAGTTTTTGATCTAAAAATCTTGACAAAACTGCTCCTTATAATGTATAATAATATAATGCCGTATTATATTTTAATGAAGGATCAGGAGAAAATATGTTGGAATACAAAATTCTTCCCGACGCAGACAATGCGAAAAGGATAGATTATACATCAAAGGTACTTGCCCTAAATCTCAAGGAGAGAGCCGCAGGCAACGAAAAGAAGTCATATGTGCTTACCTTCGGATGTCAGCAGAATGAGGCTGACAGCGAGAAATTGCTCGGAATGTGCAAGGACATGGGATTTACACCATGCGACGACGCAAATGACGCCGATATCATACTTATAAACACCTGCGCGATACGCGAGCATGCCGAGAAGAAGGCGCTTTCATATATCGGTCAATGCAAGCATCTTAAGGCGAAAAAGCCCGATCTCATAGTTGGAGTCTGTGGCTGTATGGTGACCCAGGAGCACAGGCGCGATACGATAAAATTCAGCTATCCTTATGTGGATCTTGTATTCGGAACATCCTCCATACATCGTCTTCCACAGCTCGTGTACGAGAAGATGATAAAGGACAAGCGCTTGTATTGCCCACAGGAAGAGGAATACATGGTAGCCGAGGGACTTCCGATATACAGAAATTCAAGTTACAGAGCCTGGGTATCCATAATGTACGGCTGTAATAATTTCTGCACATATTGCATAGTTCCCTATGTCAGAGGACGCGAAAGGAGCAGACGCCCCGAGGATATAATCGCGGAGGTCAGAGATCTCGTTGAGCGCGGATATAAGGATATCACGCTTTTGGGTCAGAATGTAAACTCCTACGGCAAGGATGCCGTGTCGACCGACGGAGAAAAATATGATTTTGCTGATCTGTTGTCTGACATAGACAAGATAGAGGGGGATTATCTGTTGCATTTTATGACGAGCCATCCGAAGGATGCCTCGCGCAAGCTCATAGACGTAATGGCAAGCTCTGAGCATATAGCGCATCAGTTCCATCTGCCCATGCAGTCGGGAAGCAACAGCGTCCTTAAGCGCATGAACCGCCGCTATGATACGGAAAAATATCTTGAAACGGTGGATTACATAAGAGAGAAGATACCGGATGTCACCTTGACATCCGATATAATAGTCGGATTTCCGGGCGAGAGCGAGGAGGACTTTGAGGATACGCTCAGGATGCTCAAAAAAGTGAGATTCGACATGACATATTCCTTTATATATTCAAGAAGAGTCGGCACTCCTGCGGCAAGCATGGAGGATCAGATACCTGCCGATGTTCAGGGAGAAAGATTTAAAAGATTGCTTGAATTGCAAAACGAGATAGGTCTGGAGATGAACAAGCCTCTTGAGGGCAAGACATTGCGCGTTCTGTGCGACGGAAGGAGCAAGAACGACCCATCGGTATTCTGTGGCAGGACAGACGGCAACAAGATAGTCCTGTTCGATGCACTTGACAGCGATACGGGAAAATTCCTTGATATCAGGATAGACCGCGCGGATACATTCGCACTTTACGGAACAAAATAATATTGCACAGAATATCTGTGCTGAGAATGATCACATAGGAGAAATATTATGAGTATACCTTCACTTGCAGCCGAGCTTGGCAAGGCTATAAAAAATGACGAAAGAATGATAAGAATGCAGAACGCAAAGCGCGCATATGAGTCAGATTTGCGTATAGGTCAGCTTCTTGCGGAATATAACGCCCAGAGAGAAGCGCTCACATCCATAGGGGATGAGGGCGGAGAGATAGACACGGATGTCATCACGCGGATACAGGACAGGCTTGACGAGATATATGCCGCGGTAACGCAGGATCCGCTTTTTGTCGAGCTTGATGCGGCGCAGACTGCAGTCAATGAGCTTATGGAAAGCGTAAACAGCATAATTCAGTTCAATGCAACGGGCGAGAGCATGTGCACACATGACTGCTCCACCTGCGGCGGATGTCACTGATATCCTGCATAATTGCGGGATCATTTCGAGTGCGCTCTGCTTTATCTAAAACTTTAACAGAAAGAGGACGATATCATGACTCCAATGATGGAGCAATATTTTGAGGTCAAAAATAAATACAAGGATTGCCTTTTGTTCTACCGCCTCGGAGAT
Source organism: uncultured Clostridium sp. (assembly GCA_964629615.1). Lineage (GTDB taxonomy): Bacteria > Bacillota > Clostridia > Oscillospirales > CAG-272 > SVTX01. Next base: position 52,286 of record CAZVUD010000004.1, read on the forward strand.
TTTTACGAGATGTTCTTTGATGACGCGGTGTGCGCGTCACGCGAGCTCGGGCTGACGCTTACAGGCAGAGATTGCGGCGAGAGCGAGCGCGCCCCGATGTGCGGCGTGCCGTTCCATTCGGTGGATTCCTATATCGGAGAGCTTATATCTAAGGGGTATAAGATAGCTATATGCGAGCAGATGGAGGATCCTGCCTTGGCAAAGGGACTTGTCAAGCGCGAGGTGACGAGAGTCATCACGCAGGGAACTCTTATAGAATCACAGCTGCTCAGCGACAAGAAGAACAATTATCTTTGCGCGATATATGCAGGGGAATACGAAACGGGCATATGCTTTTGCGATATCTCTACCGCCGAGATATTTGCGACCTCACTTCAGTCCGATCTCACATGCGAGTCGGTGATAAATGAGCTTGGTGCGTATGCGCCTGTGGAGATAATAACCAACCTTTCTACGTCGCGCATGAGACCTGTCGCAGACTTTGCACAGGGCAGGCTCTCGGCATCGCTTATCGACGGTCAGGCATCAAGATTTGAATATGAAAAGTGCCTCTCGGCAGTTAAGGCACAGTTTGCCGACAGCCTGCGCGACAGCGACCTTGAGATACGTGCCGTCGTATGTGCCGTGGGCGCACTGCTTGACTATACCGCCGAGACCCAAAAGAAGGATATATCTTATATAAACAGCCTTTCCATATACACGGGCGGTCAGTATCTTGATATGGACATCAATACAAGAAGAAATCTTGAGCTTTGCGAGTCCATGCGCTCCAAGGAGAAAAAGGGCAGTCTGCTTTGGGTGCTTGATAAGACAAAGAGCGCCATGGGTGGCAGACTTATAAGAAAGTGGATAGAGCGTCCGCTTATAAATTGCGCGGATATCAGGGCAAGACAGGGTGCTGTTGAGGAGATGTATTCAAGCTTTATGCTCCGTGAACAGCTATCGGACCTTTTGTCGGAGGTGCTTGACCTTGAAAGACTTATCACAAGGATAGTTTACGGAAGCGCAAATGCAAAGGACCTCAGGGCAGTTGCAAACACCTGCAGTATATTGCCCGAGCTTCGCGATCTTCTTTCGGGATGCAGGAGCGATGAGCTGCGCTCTGTGTGCAGTGAGCTCGACACGCTTGAGGATATCTGCGGACTGATACAGCATGCGATAGTTGAGGACCCGCCGTTCTCGGTGCGCGAGGGCGGAATGATCGCGGACGGATATAATGCACAGGTGGATGAATTCCGCCAGGCGGTATATCACGGAGATGAATGGAGAGAGAAGATACTTGATGCGGAGCGTGAGGCTACGGGCATCAAGAATCTTAAGATAGGATACAATAAGGTGTTCGGATATTATCTTGAGGTCACAAGATCTCAGATAGATCTCGTTCCGCAAAGATATATAAGAAAGCAGACCCTTTCAAATTGTGAGAGATATATAACCGAGGAGCTTAAGGACATGGAGTCCACGGTGCTTGGAGCATCTGACAGGCTCTGCTCGCTTGAATACGAGCTGTTTTGCGAGGTAAGAAACAAGGTAGCGGATGCAGGTCAGAGGATACAAAAGACCGCGGCACTTATCGCAAAGACCGATGTTTACCTCTCCTTGGCTACGGTTGCGGCAAAGAATAGGTATGTAAAGCCCTATGTCGATCAGGGAGATGAGATAGACATAAAGGACGGCAGACATCCCGTTGTCGAGCAGTTCTGTCATGATTCTTATTTCGTTCCGAATGACACGCGGCTCAATATGCACGATACACGGCTCATGCTGATAACAGGTCCGAATATGGCAGGTAAGTCTACATATATGCGTCAGGTCGCGCTTATAGTCCTTATGGCACAGATGGGATCCTTCGTGCCATGTGCCGAGGCAACTGTCGGAATAGTTGACAAGATATTTACACGTGTCGGAGCGTCTGATGACCTTGCATCTGGACAGTCTACATTAATGCTTGAGATGAATGAGGTCGCATATATCCTGAAGAATGCCACACGCAAGAGCCTTATCATTTATGATGAGGTGGGCAGAGGAACATCTACCTTTGACGGAATGAGCATTGCAAGAGCCATTGTTGAATATACCGCAGGACGAAAGATAGGGGCAAAGACACTTTTTGCTACTCATTACCATGAGCTTACGGGCATGGAGGATGAGTTTGAAGGAATAGTAAACTACAATATCGCCGCAAAGAAGCGCGGTGACGGAATAACCTTTTTGCGCAAGATAGTTCGCGGATCGACAGATGACAGCTACGGCATCGATGTTGCAAAGCTTGCAGGATTGCCGAATGAAGTGATAAAAAGGGCAAGAGAGATACTTGAAAACGTTGAGGCGAGCGCAAAGAACATTTCTCTTGCAGAGAAAAAGGAAAAGAATACCGAGAGCGACGAGATAAGCCTGTTTGATGTTATAAACGATCAGGTCATAGAGGAAATAAAAAATACCGATATAAACACGCTTTCTCCGCTTGAGTGCATGCAGTTCTTGTTTGATCTGAAAAAACGCCTCGGACAGTAAGGCGCATGCAAAATGATCTGTGTTGAAGGGGGACCTGATGGGAGTAATAAATCAGCTGTCGTTTGAGGTGGCAAACCTCATAGCGGCAGGAGAGGTCGTTGACCGACCGGCATCTGCAATAAAGGAGCTTATGGAGAATGCCATAGATGCAGGTGCCAAGCATATCACTGTCGAGACCAAAAACGGGGGCGTGACATTTATGCGAGTGTCGGATGACGGTTGCGGCATGGACGGTGAGGATCTTCCTATGGCTATAAGGCGTCATGCCACAAGCAAGATATCGTCTGCGGAGGATCTTGACGGCATATGCACGCTGGGATTTCGCGGTGAGGCGCTTGCCGCCATATCATCTGTATCCAAGATGAGGTTGATCTCAAAGAAGGCGACCGAGCCTATGGGCGCTGTGCTTTGTGTGGATCACGGTGAGATCATAAGCTTAAATGAGCAGGGCTGTTCAAACGGCACTACAGTTATCGCAGAGGAGCTGTTTGCAAACGTACCTGCAAGAAGAAAATTTTTAAAGAGAGATATCACGGAAACGTCTTTTATATGCACAAATGTTGAAAAGGTCGCGCTTTCGCATCCCGAGATAGCGATAAGACTGATATGCGACGGTCAGATCAGGCTTGACAGTGCAGGTGACGGAGATCTGAAAAATACGATATATTCCATATTCGGCAAGGATTTTGCATCCAAGCTCATAGAGGTCAGATCGGATCTTGACGGCATAACCGTCAGAGGCTATATAGGCAGGTCTGACAATGTAAAAGGAAACCGTGGGGCAGAGAATTTTTACATAAACGGCAGATATGTCAAGAGCAAGACGGCTACGGCGGCTCTTGAGCAGGCATATTCATCATATATGCCGAGTGAGAGATTTCCCGTCTGCGTGCTGTTTATAGATATGTCGCCCGGGCGTGTGGACGTAAATGTCCATCCTGCCAAGCTTGAGGTCAAGTTCTCAAATGAAAAGCCTGTTTTTGAGGCGGTGTATTATGCTGTCAAGCAGGCACTTGAGAGCAACGCGACTCGCCCACAGATGCAAATGGAGAAAAAACGTAACGACAAGATAAGCTTTAGCGAGATGCAAGCCCCTGTGGAGAGCTCACGTGAGGATCACAAGCAACTGTCGATAGACATAGGCGGAGCGATAAATACGGGAGAAAATGAAAGACCAAAGCCGCATGGCGGATTTTCCCACTTGACGGCGGAGGAGTATGTTTCGCAGTATGTAAGCCGCGACGCTAAGAGATATGACAGACAGGGCGTTGGAGCATACAGCGTCAAGGACAGCGCAGATAGAAATGTCGCAGTTAAAAATATTGAATTCAAGTCTGATGCGGACACTGCTGATTTCAGCAGTACATACTCAAAAGCAAGCATCACCGAAAAGGAGGCTCATGTGCCTGACAGAAAAGCGGAAACTGCAACCTCTGTTTTGTCTGATGATACATATGATCTTGAAGATAAGGACATAAGCTCGGAGATACCTACAGCACAAAGCCCTGTATCCGACACTAAACCGAAATCGGAGATATGCAATGCGGATACGGATGCGGAAAATGATGCTGCAAGCTCACGTCCCACTTGGAGATTTATCGGCGAAGCATTCAATTCCTACCTTATCTGCGAGGTGGATGATAAGCTCTTGCTCATAGACAAGCACGCGGCACACGAAAGGATAATTTTCGAGAGCCTCAGATCAAATATGAAAAACAAGGGCGATATGTCACAGATCCTGCTTGTTCCGATAGAGGTCATGCTCATGAGCGATGAGGTTACATGTATCGAGGAATACAGAGAGGAGCTTGAGAGCATAGGATTTGGATTTCAGACATCGAGAAATACGGTGTATGTAAATGAGATACCTGTAGGAATAGAAGCATCGGACGTTCCATCCATGATGTCTGTGTTTGCCGAAAGGCTCAAAGAAGGAACGGGAAATGTTCAGATAACCAAAAATATCATTTTTGAGAAGGCACTGTATCAGGCGTCGTGTAAAGCGGCGGTCAAGGCAGGAAGGGAATATCCCGAGGAGCACCACAAATGGATAATAAATAAGCTCATGGAGATACCCGATATAACCTTCTGTCCGCACGGCAGACCCGTTGCCATGGAGCTGTCACACAAAAATATAGACAGACAGTTTGAGAGAACTTGATTCTGAAAAAGTAAAAACGAAAAATAAAAATAAAGGTACTGCCGTGTGTATTACGGCTCTGTACCATATAGAAAGGCGAAGTTATGTTTGAACTTATTGCACAAGACGGCAGAGCGCGAAGAGGCGTTTTGCACACGGTACACGGAGATATACAGACTCCCGTGTTTATGAACGTAGGCACATGTGCCGCGATCAAGGGCGGTGTTTCGACAGTCGAGCTTGAGGAGATAGACTGCCAGGTGGAGCTTTCCAACACATATCATCTCCATATACGTCCCGGTGACAAACTGATATATGAGATGGGCGGCTTGCACAAGTTTATGAATTGGAAAAAGCCCATACTTACCGACTCGGGCGGATTTCAGGTATTTTCCTTGGCTCAGCTGCGTAAGATAACAGAGGAGGGCGTAAGATTTCAGTCACACATAGACGGTAAGAGGATATTCATGGGACCCGAGGAGAGCATGCAGATACAGTCACATCTTGCATCTACCATAGCAATGGCGTTCGATGAATGCATAGAAAACCCCGCACCCTACCAGTATGTAAAGAATTCTGTTGACAG
>CAZVUD010000005.1:0-51738 GCA_964629615.1 uncultured Clostridium sp.
AACCTATGACCCTCTGCTTGTAAGGCAGATGCTCTCCCAACTGAGCTATGCTCCCATAGTTTGTCGCGCTCTCACACGACTCATTAAGTATATCACAAAGCGCTTGATTTGTCAATACCTTTTTGAAAATTTTTTTGAGAAATTTTCCATTTTTAAATTAAGAAATGTCAACACCCTCAAAGTGTTTCAGAAATGGGCGCGCGCTTGCGCGCCCTATTTCCACACTTATTGCAAAACCTGATTATTTTGCAGAGATGTTTTCCTTAACCTTAGAAGCCTTACCAACTCTTCCACGGAGATAGTAGAGCTTTGCACGTCTAACCTTACCCTTGCGGATAACGTCAACTGCAACTACGTTAGGAGAATGTACGGGGAATGTCTTTTCTACGCCGCATCCGTATGTGATACGTCTAACTGTGAAAGTAGAAGAAATGCCTGCCTCGTGCTTTGCGATAACAGTACCTTCGTACATCTGAATTCTCTCTCTTGTACCCTCAACGATCTTGTTGTGAACTCTTACTGTATCACCGATGTTGAACTGGGGCACTTCACTCTTTAACTGCTCGTTTACAAAAGCCTTAATAAGATCCATAATGGCCCTCCTTGAAATCCGGATGTTCATGCGAGCATTGCAGCGGACCACCCTACTTATTTGCGCATTATCAACACGCAAGGTGTATTATATCATATTTTTTTGCTTTTTGCAATACTTTTCGCCCTAAAAAATATTAAGAAACCGTAAACATTTAGCTCTTATTCAGCTTTTTTCGCCTGATGCCCGCTATTGCAGATCTCGCCGCCGCGATTATATCCCTGCCGTTATAGACAAAGGATATGATCATTATGACAGCCGAAGCCGCCATTCCGTATATATTCGTACCGAAAAGCGTAACTGTCGCGCATATGGAAAGCAACAGCAAGGTATTTACCGTACATTTCAATTTATATATATTGAAGTCTATAAGCTTCCTGACAGTAGCCGATCTTATTACAAATACCGCAAAATAGCTTATAAACGTGGCTACAGACGCGCCCATTGCACCGTATTTTGGAATGAACAACAGATTTAAAACTATATTTGCCACAGCGCCCACAAGAGATGTATAGAGCGACATCTTGGTCTTCTTGACGGTGAAATACACAGAGCCGAGGAAGGTATCGAATGCCGTAAACACGGTTGCCACAGTTAGTATCGGGACGAATATCCACGCCTCCCTGAATTCCGCGGCAAAAAGTATACGCGATATTATCCAAGATCCGAAGCAAAGCGCAGTACCGCCCATGAACATGACAGCCTGATAATACTTATAGATTTGGGAATAGAAATCGCTCCTTTCCCTCTCGTTATCCACATCGCTGACACAGGAGAGTCTCCATGCGTCATTGAATATCGTTACAACATAAGTGAGCAATGTGGGTATCTTATAAGCCACGGCGTAAAGTCCGTTTTCAGCCTCAGAGCGCATAAAAGCTACCATGTATCGGTCTGATACACCCGTGATCCACCAGAAAACAGTAGATGGCACGAGCGGCAGGCAAAAGCGCAAAAGGTCCTTTATCACCGCAAAGCTGATCTTATCTATCTTTATCGCGCGGTACAGCCTTGCATAGAAAAAAACAAATACTGCGCTCAAAAGATCTCCGAGCAATATAGATACTACGTATCCCGTAACGCCAAGTTCAAAAGCCTTGAGAAGCACTATATTGGACACAACGGTCACAGCGGTATTGAGTATTCCCTGAAACGCAAACAGCTTGGTCATTCCGATAGCACACACGTATTGCGTGCACACCGCGTGTATATTTGAAGCAAGTATATATCCTACTATCAGTAAGATATACGGAGAAAATGTTTTTGATATCAGAAGTATCGGAGACAGGGCTGCAACAGCCGCCGTTCCGATGAGCATTATAAATGCTCCGTTTGTAAAAAAGGTTTCCTTATCGTTGCTTCCCTCAGCCGCTTCTCTGAATATTCCCTCGCCAACACCGAGAGCGGCGATGGGTATCAGAAGATTGCAAAGGTTGGTGATAAGATCCGCCGTACTGTACTGTGCCTTTGAAAGGCAGGAGGTATAGAACGGAAGCATGAATATCACGATAAGCTTTGATACGAATTTTCCTATAGTGAATATCGCGGTATTAGATATAAGTCGGGTGTATTTTTCCTTCATAGATCACTCCCACAAAATAGCTGAATTAGAGATAAATTGAAAGCCGCACGAAAATAAGGCGGCTTTCAAAAGTAAAAATATTACTGCTCCCAGTTATGGTACACTTCCATAACATCATCGTCCTCTTCAAGCTTTTCTATAAGGAGAGTCATAAACTTTATATCATCCTCATTTGTAAGCTCAATGGTAGTAGAGGGGATCTTTGCCTTTTCAGCCGATGCAAATGTGTAACCTGCCTGTGCAAGTGCATCTGCAATAGCATAAACATCCTCGGGAACGGTGTATATCTCAAACACGCCGTCCTCGCCCATAAAGTCTTCAGCGCCTGCCTCAAGAGCGGTTTCCATGAGCTTGTCCTCGTCTATCTCTCCGTCCTCATCCTCAATAACGATGAGTCCCTTTTCTTCAAACATGAAGCCTACACAGCCCGTCTGTCCCATATTGCCGTGATACTTTGAAAAATATGAGCGCACATTGCCTGCCGTCCTGTTTCTGTTGTCCGTTGTAGCCTCAACTATAACTGCAACGCCTGCAGGGCCGTATCCCTCGTAAACTACGGATTCATAGGATTCACCCGTGCCGCCGAGAGCCTTCTTTATAGTTCTCTCGATATTGTCGTTGGGAACGTTATTGGCTTTTGCCTTCTGTATAAGATCGCGGAGCTTTGAGTTAGATGTGGGATCTCCGCCACCTTCCTTTACAGCTATGGTGATCTCTTTACCTATCTTTGTAAACACCTTTGCTCTTGCCGAGTCTGTTTTTTCCTTCTTGTGCTTTATGTTAGCCCATTTGCTATGTCCTGACATAATTATGATCCTCCGAAATTGTATGTAATATTATTTTTAACTTATATTCTTTCTGTCTTTTTAAGGCAGATAAGCTCAAACGCAGAACCAAGCACATATTTTGTGGCTCTTGTGAGCATTATTCTCGTGCTTCTGATACTTTCATCATTACATGAAAGTATCTGGCAGGAATGATAGAATTTATTAAATGCAGACGCGATATCAAGTATATATCTTGCAATAACCGAGGGCTCGTAATCGCGTATAGCCGTCCTTACCTTCTCCTCATACTGCGCAAGCACCTTTACAAGTGCGCTCTCCTCTTCGCATGTGATGCAGGGCTCTGTATCACTGCAGTCTCCTGCTCTCTCAAGCAATGAGCATGCGCGCGCATAGGTGTACTGAACATACGGTCCCGTATTTCCGTCAAAGCTGAGTGCTTCTTCAAGCACAAAATTGATATCCTTTATGCGATTGTTTGAAAGATAGTAGAATACTACAGCACCAACGCCTACTGCCTCTGCGATATCCTCGCGTCCGTGAAGCTCGGGGTTCTTTTCTTCCATGATTGCTGTTACCTTCTCTATTGCAAGAGCGAAGAGATCCTTGAGCAATACGACATTACCTGTTCTCGTTGCAAGCTTTGCGCCGTTTACGGACACTGTACCGTAGGGCACATGCACAAGCTCGTCATACCAATCATAGCCCATAAGCTCAAGTACCTTGAACCACTGCTTGAAGTGCAGTATCTGCTGTGTGCTTGTGACATATATCGCCTTGTCAAATCCGTAATGCTCTTTTCTGTATACAGCCGCCGCGATATCTCTTGTAGGATAAAGAGTTGAGCCGTCGCGCTTAAGTATGAGGCAGGGCGGCATGCCGTATTCTTCAAGATCAACTATGGACGCGCCGTCGTCTATCTTTAAAAGATCCATCTGACGCAGCTTTTCTACCTGCGCGGGCATCTTGTCCGTATAGAAGCTCTCACCCTTGTAGCTGTCAAAGGTTATACCAAGCTGCTTATATGTCTTTTCATATTCTTCAAGGCTGATCTTTACGAACCACTTCCAAAGAGAAATATTCTCATCGTCGCCTATCTCCATCTTATGGAATTCAGCTCTTGCCTGATCTGCAAGGTCAGGTCTTGGAGCAATGCCTTTTTCCTCATCACCCGAGATAGTGTTGTTTATGCGAACATAAAGCTCAACAAGCTTATCAATTCCGCCCTGCTCTATCTGCTCCTTGTCGCCCCAAAGCTTGTACGCAACTATGAGCTTACCAAACTGAGTTCCCCAGTCGCCGAGATAATTTATGCCTATGCACTTATATCCTGCAAATTCATGGAGCTTCTTAAGGGAATGACCAATGACAGTAGTTCCGAGATGTCCGATATGGAAAGGCTTTGCAACATTAGGCGAGGAATAGTCCAGAACGACCGTCTTGCCCTCTCCGAGAGATGTGGGAGCGCCGTAGCTCTCCTTTTTGCAAAGTATCTCGGGAATAATATTCTTTGCAAGATATTCGTTAGATATTCTTATATTGAGATATCCGTTTACAGCCTCAGCACTCTTTATGCATTCACCGTGCAGATCTGCACTTATTGCATCTGCTATCATCACAGGTGAGCGGCGAAGCGCCTTTGAAAGCTTGAAGCAAGGAAACGCAAGATCTCCCATGGTCGTATCGGGAGGATATTCAAGCATTGCAGCTATATCGTCCGAAGTAAGGGGCGCGTTCTCATTGATCTTCAAAACTTCATTTAAAATGTCCTCTGAGATCTTCTTTTTGATGTTAAGCATTATATATTCTCCGTTTTAAATATTTTCAAGTATATATTTTTTCAAAAGCCAAGCTTTATTATACCACGAACTGACAATTTTTTCAATACATATCCGCAATATTTTTCAGATCACCGTCTGCAAGCATATCCACAGCCGCCTGTATCTGCGCCTCTGTTATGTTTATGCCTCCGAGTATCCTTGCGGTCTCCATGATCCTTCCGTCTCGTTCAAGCATAACGCATTCAGTCTGAGCTCTGCCCATGACCTCATTCTTCTTTATAAGGTAATGGCGATCCGCAAGCGTTGCTATCTGAGCCGAATGGGTTACGGATATCACCTGCGTTTTACGTGACACGTCCTTGAGCTTAATGCCGATCTTTCTTGACGTTTTTCCCGATATTCCCGTATCTATCTCGTCATACACCGTGCATCCGATGCCGTCCTTTTCATTCATTACGCACCTGAGAGCAAGTGTGATCCTTGACATCTCGCCACCAGAAACTATCCTATCCATGGGAAGCATCGCCTCGCCCGGATTTGTTGCGATAAGAAAGCTCACCTTGTCACGTCCGTGCTCATTGAGCTCATCCTCTGTCACGCTGATATCAAAGCAAACGCTTGGCATATCAAGAAATCGGAGCACCGAAAGCATCTCCTTGCTTGCTGATATTGCGGCGCTCTTGCGCTTTTCTGTAATGCGCGATGCGATCGCACAGGCTTTTTTCACAAGCTCGGAAAGCTTTTTCTGCCATTTATCCGCAATCTCCTCGGAATTATCTATCTCATCAAGCCGCTCTGCGGCAGTCTGCCTGAATCGCAGTATTTCCGAAATGCTGTCGCCGTATCTTTTTTTAAGCGAGGATATGAGCGACAATCTCGCCTGTATCTCGTCTATACGTTCCGTAGGATCGCCCTCAAGAGCATCCAAATGCTCCTTTATGCATTCAGCTATATCGTCTATCTCGTAGCTCATGTCAGTGAGCCTTGCGGAATATTCCTTCATCTCAGGAATGATATCGGAGATCAGCGAAAGTGCCGATGCCGAGCGCGACAGAAGATACGCCGCATTTCCCTTTTCCGCACCGCGAAGAGCCTTGTAGGCAAAGCTTACCTGTTTATTTATCTTTTCAGCTCCGCACAGCCTTAAAAGCTCCTGCTCCAGCTTTTCCTCTTCTCCTGCGCGCAGCTTTTTGGAATCTATGTCATTGATCTGATAGCGGAGCATGTCTCTCTCTCTTGCCACAGATGCGTCCGACGCAAGTATCTTATTTAATCTTGCGCGCACTTCGCATATCTCGCTGTAGAGAGTACTGTATTCTTCCTTTTCGGGGATATCTCCCATATAGGAATCCAGCATTGGTATATATACTTCCTCGCGATACAGCTCCCTGCCCTCATCCTGCGAGCAGACCGATAAGAGCAGCTTGCCGACCTGCCTTTGCAATGTCCTTGTAACGCTCTTGCCGTTTATCCTTGCGCGGAGCTTTCCGTCACTTGACATGGTACATCTTATAATGACCTCTCCGTCAGGGCATTCTATACCGTTGTCTGAAAGGATAGACATGACATTTCCGCCGACATTTTCAAAGCAAGCCTCGACAACTCCCTCATCCTCTCCGTATCTGACACAGTCGCGCGATATCTTTTCTCCCGCTATAAGCGACAAGCAATCTATGATCACGGATTTACCCGAGCCTGTTTCGCCCGTCAGCACGGTAAACCCGTCATACATATGTATATCGGCATTTTTTATCACGGCGATATTTTCAATATGCAGATCTCTCAGCATGGCAATATCATTTTCCCGAGAGCAGCTCTCTGAAGCCCTCGCACAGTCCGCATGCGCTGTCTGTATCCTTCATGACCGCTATAAGTGTATCGTCGCCTGCAACACAGCCAAGCATGTTTTCTATCTCTCTGCGTTCTATCTCTATGGCTACCGCATTGCTCATTCCCGGAACTGTTCTTACCACAACTATATTCTGTGCGTAATCAACACTTACGAGAGATGAGAGCAAGGCATTGCCAAAATTGGAATTTTTCTTTTTTTCTCCCTGCGCGTGTGACGACACCGTGTATTTATAAGTGCCTCTTTGCGTAGATACCTTTATAAGATCAAGCTCTCTTATATCTCGCGATACCGTTGCCTGAGTCACATAATAATCCTCTGCCTTAAGTAATTCTATAAGCTCATCCTGAGTTTCGACCTCGTACTTTGAGATGAGCTCCAGCACCTTCATCTGTCTGTTCTTCTTCATTTTAAGATAGTGACCTCCCAACTGATACCTGTTATTTTTCGTTCATTTTGATCCTGAGCTTTGTATAGAACTTACTTTCCTTAAGACTTATAAACTGCGTCCTGAGCTCTGATTTTGTTATCCTTACGCTCTCACCGCGATAAAGTTCATAATTCAGCCTGCCGTCCACAGTAAGGTACAGTATCTTTTCTCTCTGGCATATATTTTTAATGTCAATAACGGCAAAATCAGGAAATACCAGCGGCTTTGACGAAAGTGAATGCGGACATATGGGCGTTACGCAAAAGCATCCCAATCTCGGGTCTACTATTGCACCGCCTGCCGCCATGGAATACGCCGTGGATCCTGTAGGCGTTGCCACGACTATACCGTCCGAGCGATATGTTGCAATGGGAACTCCGCCCTCTGACAGCTCAAGATCGACTATTCTCGATATAGATCCGTTGGTTATCGCCGCATCGTTGAGCGCAAAGCTTGATGTACGCACGCTTCCGTGAGTATTTACAATGGATACCTCAAGCATGGATCTCTCTTCAACCGAATAATCGCCGTTCACCATTCTTTCAAGCATATCCAATTCATCAGGCTCTATCTCTGCCATAAATCCCACACGTCCGAGATTTATGCCGAGCACGAGAGTGCCGTGCGCGGCAGAGCGACGTGCCGACTCAAGTATCGTGCCGTCGCCTCCGAGAACGACTGCGGCATCAACATATGAATATATGCTGTCTATAGGCAAAAAGGTAAATCTCACCGCCGAGCGGTTCATTCGGATTATCTTTTCCTTATTGAAAACGGATGCCACCACCTCACAGCCGAGCTCTGAGAGCTTTTTGGCTACGTTCATGGCAACTACCGCCTTATCATATATATTGTAGTTGGTTATTACCGCTACTTTTTTTATCTTTTTAGACATAATATCCTCCACAATGCATCATTCATTTTATGCCTGCATGTAAGCATAAAGGGGTCATTGGCATATCTGACTTATCTTATCTGTATTTTCCAAGGATAAACGAACATCGCTCTCATCACGGCTCTTTTTGAAATATGCAAGATATTCCGTGTTTCCGTCGCCCCCGAGTATGGGCGACACCGTCATTCCCATAAGGCACAACCCGTGCTCTTGTGCACACATGCATACACGTGTAGCCGCCGCGCGTCGTGATGCGGCGTCCTTTACGATGCCGCCCTTGCCGAGCGCCGCTCTGCCTGCCTCAAATTGGGGCTTTATAAGGCTTATAAATATTCCGCCGTCTGAGATGACATTCACAAGCGACGGTATTATAAGAGTTTGGGATATAAATGAAACGTCCATGACCGCACCGTCAAATATACCGATATCCGACGATATATTTCTCGCGTTGTACCCTTCAATGGAGCGCACCCTCGGGTCAAGGAGCAATTTTTCATGAAGCTGTCCTCTGCCTGAATCTACGCAAAGCACGCTTGCCGCGCCTCTTTGAAGCAAGCAATCTGTAAAGCCGCCCGTTGAAGCACCGACATCTATCATGTTAAGACCCTCGACCGAAACAGAAAAAGCATCAAGCGCTCCTTCAAGCTTATATCCGCCACGTCCCACAAATCTCTCATTGTCACTCACCTCTACCAAGGCATCCGCAGGCACATCAAAAGACGGCTTTGTGACAACGCATCCGTCCACGGTAACACAACATGACGATATCAGCTTTTCAGCTCTCGTGCGTGACGGTGCAAGTCCCATCTCGGCAATATATCTGTCAAGCCGCATAGCAAGCAAATACGGGTATATAGCTCATGGCAACAGCGCACACGATACCGACAAAGCCGCCGATAAATACCTGAAGCGGCGTGTGACCCACAAGATCCTTGTGTACCTTTCTCAGCCTCTCGCCATCATCCTCGCCCTTTGAGCTCTGGAATTCCTTGATTATCATATTAAGTGTCTTTGCATGCTCACCAACTTCTCTGCGTATTCCCATAGCATCACGCATGACAACTATGGTAAGCACTGAGGCTATAGCAAACTGCGAAGAATTAAATCCGCAGGCTATCGCGCATGATGTCGCAAGTGCGCATACCGCCGCGGAATGCGACGATGGCATGCCGCCTGTTCCGAAGAACAGGGCTGTGAGCGAAAAGTGTCTTGCCTTGAACACTCCCGTAAAGCACTTGATCATCTGGGCTATGAACCAACCCGTAACGGCGCTTATAAGTATATAATTTGTCACTATGTCCTTTAACCAATCCATCAGATCTTATCTTCCTCCGAGTAATGCCGTATAGATCTATCTTTTACGGTAGCAAAGATATCTCGCAAGCGCGCGAAGTCTGTCGCAACCGTAAAATCCGTCTATAGCCTCAATAGCCTCTTGTGTATATCTTTCGGCACATTCAAGCGCCTGCGACGGTGTGAAATATGTCATAAAGGTAGTTTTGTCACCGTCACTTCTGACTCCCTTGCCCATCTCCTCGCTCGTTGAGGTAGCATCCAGCATATCATCTATTATCTGAAATACAAGACCTATCTTTTGGGCGTATGAGGTAAGCTTTTCCATTCTCTCATCATTCGGCTCTACACCTGCGGCTATCGCACCAAGCTGTACAGATGCGCATATAAGAGCACCCGTTTTTCCGAGATGTAGAGAAATGAGATCCTCTATCGGGAGCTTATGCTCCTCGCCGTACATATCCATAGCCTGACCCTTGACCATGCCAAAGCTTCCTGCGGCAGAGGCAAGTATGCCACACGCCGCCGCGGCGCAATCTCCGCTCACATGCGGATTCATGGCGCATTCAAAAAATGCATCTGTCAGCAGTCCGTCACCTGCAAGCGTGGCGTATGCCTCGCCGAACACCTTGTGATTTGAGGGCTTACCGCGCCTCATGTCGTCATCATCCATGCACGGAAGATCGTCATGTATAAGCGAATAGGTGTGCACCATCTCTATCGCAAGCGCAAACGGCATAGCCGCCTCAATATCTCCGCCAAGGACATTGCAGACCTCAAGCGTCAGCGAAGGACGTATCCTTTTTCCGCCTGCGGAAAGGCTGTACAGTTGACTTTCATAGAGTTTTTTTGAGCACTCGTCCATGTCTGCCGTGCCGCTGTATTTATCTTGTATGGCTCTGTTTATAAGCTCGGAATACTCCTTTAGCATACCAAGAGCCAGCTCTTTGTCATTCTTTATATCCATTATATCATCCAAGCGCATCGGGATCGATATCTTCCTCGCGTATCTCTCCGTCAGACCCTCTCGTCAGTATTTTGATCTTTCTGTCGGTATCCGAAAGCTCCTTGTTACATTTTGCCACGAGCTTCATACCCTCCTCATACAGCTTAAGGGACTCACTGAGGGACATCTTCTCGTCCTCAAGCATATCAACTATCTCTTCAAGCCTAAGGCAGGATTCCTCAAAGCTCATCTTCTTTTTCTCAGCCATATATAACCTCACTCTATTATTGCTGTCTTTTCGCCATCGGCAAACAAAAGCTTTACCCTGTCGCCCGTCTGCAATTCGGATGATGCACTAATAGCATCCCCCGTGTCCTTTTGCACGAGCGCATATCCCTTTGACAGCACCGCCAAGGGATTTAACGCACACAGGCGCACCTCTGTAAGCTTTAAGCGATTGGATGCAGAATCAAATACTCTCATCTCGGCATTCTCCATACGCTGTACGAGAGATATCAGCCTCATGCTCTTTTCTTCAAGCATGCGTGCAGGGCTTGCCGCGTCCAGCCTCGCATACAGCATTGAGATGCGTCCGCCGCACTCGGTCAGACTGCGATGCATCCTTGATGACATCAGGCTTTGCAGTGACGCGCATCTTGCTCTTCTGCTCATCTCATCGGGAAATACCAATTCAGCCGCCGCCGAAGGAGTCGGCGCACGCAGATCGCTTACAAGATCGCATATCGTAACATCGGTCTCGTGACCCACCGCCGACACTACGGGAATATCCGACGCATATATCGTGCGTGCAAGATCCTCATTGTTGAATGCCCAGAGGTCCTCAACAGATCCGCCACCGCGCCCTATTATTATGACATCCACATTGCTCTCGCGGTTAAAGTACAAAACTCCGCCGATAAGACTTCTCGGCGCATCCGCACCCTGAACGAGCGCAGGATATATCACTATCTCAACATTCGGGGATCTTCTGCCCGACACATTTATCATATCATGCACTGCCGCGCCTGACGCGGAGGTTATTATGCCCACCCTCTTTGGGTCGGCAGGCAACGGCTTTTTGTGTGACTGGTCGAAAAGCCCCTCACCTCTGAGCTTTTCCTTGAGCTTTTCAAATGCATACGCAAGATCCCCCACTCCGTCGGGGTGCATCTCGTCAATATATATCTGATACTCACCGCGTGCACTGTAAACGGATATTTTTCCGTGCACTATCACCTTATCCCCGTCCTTTACGGGAAAATTCAATCTTTGTGCGTATCCCTTGAACATAACAGCGCGTATAGACGAGCTTCCGTCCTTAAGCGACATGTACAAATGTCCTGTGGAATACTGATTTTTAAAATTCGATATCTCTCCGCGAAGCCAGATATTTGAAAGCACGGCAGATGCGTCAAGCGTCATGCGCACATATTCATTTACCTGCGAAACGCTGAAAACACTTCTGTTTTGCACCATTCATCCGCCTCCGAAAGCACTGTCAACCTTCCTTGATATATCTGTCACGCGCCAGAAGTGCAATACCTGCGGCATTGTCACTTGAAAATTCAGGCTCGGAAAAATAAGTATTTCCAATGCTTGACAGTCTTTTCTTTATATAGGCGTTGCTCATCACACCGCCTGCGTATATTATCGGAATATCTCCGTATTTTTCCAAAAAAGCCTCGGTCATCTTAATGAGAGTCTTTGATATGAATTCAAACACATATGCACCCGTATACGCCATATCATGTGTTTTTTTGTATATATCGGATGCCTTATTTTCAAGCCCCGAAAGATTACAATCCATACCGTTCACGCAGACCGACACGCCCTTTATCTCGCCGTCATATTCAAGAGATATGCGCTCCAGCTCCTTGCCTGCAGGAAACCTCAGCCCCATAAGCACGCCCGTGCGGTCTATAGCCTGACCTGCATTTATGTCGCGGCTTCCGCCCACACGCTCTATCTCCATGCTTGATCCGTTCGCCCTGCAATAAAGCAGATCCGTAGTACCGCCCGACACATGAAATGCGCCAAACGGAGCTTTTAGTATTTCATCGTGACCTGATGAATATATTGCGGCTCTCACATGTCCCTCTTGGTGCGACAAAGGAATAAGACGCGCGCCCGACGCCACGGCTCCCATAGCCTCGGCGCAAGCCACACCTGCCAGAAAGCAGGGCATATACGACCCTTCGACATTTCTCGGCTTTGCCGAATATCCGATGGCAGCAATCCTTGCGCCGTCAGAGAGCATGG
This sequence comes from uncultured Clostridium sp., assembly GCA_964629615.1. Lineage (GTDB taxonomy): Bacteria > Bacillota > Clostridia > Oscillospirales > CAG-272 > SVTX01. The sequence continues at coordinate 12,413 of CAZVUD010000005.1, forward strand.
GATCAAGCACACCTTTTATCCTGCTCATACATTCGGGCATATTCCTTATGTGAGCAAACAGCGCGTCACTCTGCCTGAGTCCCCTCTCACCTGCCTTGACAGGCAACGGGACCTTTATGTTGGCTATTATCCTGCCGTTCGCATCTGCGACTGCGCAGGATGTAGTGTAATTGCTCGTATCTATACCAAGAAAAACGAGCTTTTCTTGCAAAAGCGTCATATATCAGTTTTCTTCTGCCTTATCGGATGCTATCTCGGACGCATTGTCGCATTCAGCATCAGCCTCGCTTGCAAGGCTTATTACATAAGAGGTGCCGTTTGATGCAACGTCCTTTACGATAGCCGAAAGCACACCGTTTACAAAGGATCTTGCCTTATCCTCGCCGTACTTTTTGGAAAGCTCTACTGCCTCGCTTACAGAGACATTCGCGGGAATATCCTTTACGAAAAGTATCTCATATACCGCAAGACGTATCACAGAGCGCGATACCTTTGAAAGCCTTTCTGCGCTCCAGCCCTTGGCATACTTGCTTATAACAGCATCGAGCAGAGCGGAATTGTCATTTATACCGAAATAGCATGCTTCAATATAAGCATTGTCGGGTATCTCCCTGTTTTCCTTTGCCGAGGTGTATATCTCCTGTGCGCTCTTATCCGTTCCGAACTGTGTTTCAAACAAAAGGCAGAAGAGCAATTCTCTTGCCTCTTTTCTCGTAATGCTTGCCATATTTCCTCCTTAGCCGCAATCTGCTTTTGGGCATAGTTATATATTATAACTTATATTATACATAATTTCAAGTCCATTGTCAAGGCAGAATGAATATTTATTCCGAATATTCATGAAATTTTAAAAAATTCGCAACATACATATATTCGCACATAACATATATCAAAAAAATTTGAAAACCGTATTGAAAAATGCGCAGATGTATGTTAAAATATATAACAGATAAACAAAAAAACAAAGGAATAAATATCATGAACAAAAAAGAATTTGCAAAGGGCGTGCTTATAAATGGCGCTCTGCTGTACACATTGGTATCCGCATGCATACTCATCATATCCGCGCTGGTCACGGGTGACAGCGGTCAGGTGACAGAAACAGGCGGACAGTTTCTTAAGATATCCACACACCTGTTTTTGCTCATATATGCATATATAGCATCCTTGGCATCCAATATCTGCAAGATCGAAAAGATCCCCTACTCGGCAAAGCTGTTCATTCATGCGGCAGGTTATATCGGCGGATTTTTCTTCTTTTTCGTGCTTCCCTTAAACAGAGGCTTTTCGGGAAGCGTTATGCTCACGCTCGGCTTTGCGGCGGCATATGTCATAGTACGTGTGCTGATCAGCATAATCACATACGACGAAAAGGGTGCAAAGCAAAATGCAAGCAATAAGTCATCCAAAAAAGGCAGCGCTGCAAGCAATAGCAACAGCTCGGCAAAGGTCACAAAAAAGAGCAAACCCGCAAAAATGAAGGACGAGGAATATACAAGCCTTTTCTCATCAAAAAGCAGTAAATGATCTTAGGTGCGCATATGAACACAGACAGCAAAAAAGCAGAGCGTGCGGTAAGATACTTACTTTACGCTGTGATACCTCTCGCACTTGCGGCATGCATATGTGTGATAATGCTGACGGTACGCGGTGTGCGAGACGAAATATTTGACAGTGAGGCAGATAGCGCCTCATTTGATCTTTCAGATCACAAAAAAGCTCTCGGCGAGAGCGCCGACCACGGCACAAGCTATATAGACTCCATCACATTTCTCGGTGACAAAAGCATAAAGAAGCTGCTCGAATTCAAGCTTCTGACAGGCGGCAAGACCTCACATCAGGTATGGACGGGTGAGAGCGGCGACATTCCGCTCGATTCAAGCATAAAGGATCTGTCGGTGGCATACCCCGACAGCGGTGAGATACATACGCTGACCGAGGCTTTGACCGATAGAAGCCCGAGATATATCATGGTAACGCTTGGTATAAGCAACGGAGTTCCCTATTGCAGCAAAGAAAAATTCACCTCATACTATCAGGATGTCATAGACATTATCAAAAGCTCATCACCTGACACGGTCATAATTTTGCAGTCTATATTCCCAGTCAGCCGCACTTACTAAAAAAGCGACCCTACCATCACGAACAAAAAGATAGATGAGGCAAATTTCTGGATAGCCGAGCTGTGTGAGAAAAATGATATCAGCTTTCTTTACAGCGCGATATCAGTTAAAGATGCAGACGGATATCTTGCACAGGAATACACATCCGAAGAAGGCATATATATGAATTCCGCAGGATACAAGCGAATACTTGAGTACATAAGAACTCACGCATATACTTAAATAAAAATGCACCAAGCGAACACACTGTCGCTTGGTGCATTTTTCTGTATATATCACTTTAAAGGCTCAAAATTCTTTCCCTGCCAGAGATCATGCTGAAACATATATTTGTCTATTCCGTTTATGACATCTGTCTTTTTCCTGCTCCATTCGGGCGCAATAAGATCGCTCTGCATACCGTCGCCCGTAAGTCTGCCTATGACCGCATCCTCATGTATGTATGTAAGCGCATTTGCCACTGTGCATATGTAATCATCACGCTCCATGGGAACATATTCTCCGCGCGCATGCATATCGGCAAGCACGGTGTTTTTTATCACATGCAAGAGATGTATCTTTACCTGATGCGGCATCATACGCCCTAACACTCTCGCGCTCTCAAGCATCATTTGTTCATCCTCTCCTGGCAGACCGAATATAAGGTGCACGCAGATGTTTATCTTGTCAGACGCAAGCCTCAGCCTTTCATAGCCACGGCAAAAATCCTCAAATGTATGTCCGCGGTTGATAAGAAATGCAGTGCTGTCATGCACGCTCTGGAGTCCGAGCTCCACCGTAAGCACCTTACGCTCTGCAATATCGGCAAGATAAGATATAACATCATCCTCAAGGCAATCTGCGCGTGTGGCAATATTTATACCCACAACGCCTTCCTTTGAAAGCACGCTCTCATATTTTTCGCGAAGCACATCTATCGGCGCATATGTATTTGTATGCGCCTGAAAATACGGTATATACATATCTGTATTCCATTTTGAGGAAAGCTTATTGCGCGTTATGTCAAATTGTTGGCTTACATCTATATCCGCTCTCTCTGCAAAATCACCGCTTCCGCGATCCGAGCAATATATGCATCCCCCTCGTGAGCATCTGCCGTCTATATTCGGGCAGGTAAATCCTGCGTCAAGCGGTATCTTCATGCATTTGCCGCCAAATGTATGCTTGAGCCAATAGTCATATGTCTGATACCGTTTATTGCTGTCGCTGTTTCTGTACGGATTGATGTCCGCCTGAGTCACTTTTTTTGCGCTCATAACATACCCCCTTTATCCTTTATCGGGCGTTGCAGTTTCCCGCAACGCCCGTATTTTTTATCCTATAAGCCTTTCAAGTGCCGCGATCCTTACGCACACGGTAAGCACAGCCATTGCCTTTTTAAGATCCCCCATAGATGCATATGTGGGAGCTATTCTTATATTGCTGTCGCTGTCATCCTTGCCGTAGGGATATGTCGCGCCCACCTTTGTAAGCGTGAGTCCCGCCTCACGGCAAAGCTCGTATACCCTCTTTGCACATCCGTCCATGGTATATAAGCTTACAAAATATCCTCCGCGCGGCTCTGTCCATCTTGCTATGCCCTTATCGCCCAGATCTGCATCAAGCGTGCTGAGTACCATATCAAATTTAGGCTTGAGCAGGCTTGCATGCTTTTTCATATGCTCGCGTATGCCGTCCGCACCTCCAAAGAATCTCACGTGACGAAGCTGATTCAGCTTATCAAAGCTTATGGTCTGTGCAGCCACGATGGATCTGATCTGAGAAAGGTTATTCTCGCTTGCCGCAATTATCGCAACTCCCGCGCCGGGATATGTTATCTTTGATGTGGATGCGAAATAGAAGACTCTGTCCTCGTTTCCGTACCTTCTGCATTCTTCAAATATATCAAGAAGCTTGTCACCATCGCCGTAGATATCATGTACCGCATATGCATTATCCCACATGATCCTGAAATCCGATGCCGCAGTCTTCATTTTTGCAAGCCTTGATACTGTTTCGTCCGAATATGTTATTCCGTCGGGATTTGAGTATTTCGGGTTGCACCATATTCCCTTTATCGACTTATCCGAGGCTACAAGCCTCTCCACCTCGTCCATGCAAGGACCGTCCTTTGTCATTCCGACATTGATCATTTCAATTCCGAGCGACTGCGTGATCATAAAGTGTCTGTCGTATCCGGGAACAGGACAGAGAAATTTCACCTTTTCCTCTTTGCACCACGGTCTTTCGCTTCCGTACACACCGTAGAGCATTGCGCGTGACATTGCGTCATACATAAGATTGAGTGACGAGCTGCCGCCGATAAATATATAATTTTCAGGAATGCCGAGAAGCTCGGAAAACATCTTTTTAGCTTCGGGTATGCCGTCAAACAAGCCATAGTTTCGGCAATCAAAGCCGCCCTCGGTCATGCAATCAGCCTCATTTGCAATAACGCTGAGCATACCGTCAGACAAGCGCAGCTGCTCGCTGTCGGGCTTGCCGCGTGACAGGTCAAGGGACAAGCCCTCCCCCTTCAACCGCTCGTAGCACGAAATAAGCTCATCTCGCTCACGGCACATATCCTGCCTTTGCATTTGTGTGTATTTCATAATATATCATCCTTTACCAGTGATCTGTGTTTCTCTTAATAATATATGACACGCATATATACAGTTGACATTTTGCATAATTTTAAAGCAAAACTTGCAAAAAAATGTATGTATTCGTGCAATATCTCATCTAAACCGATATAACGATGAATATTATATCATATATTCCGCCAAAATGCAAGATGTTTTTCGCATTTTTGCAAAATTTTCTTATTTTTTCCCTTCATTCCAAAATCTTCGGGCAATTTCTGCAAGAGAAACAGGATCTCCTGCATATTTTGCGTCCTTCCAAGCCGTTGGAAACAGCCTTCTGTACTTCGGATCTGCATACCTGTCATCGATAAGCACAGCTATGCCTCTGTCATTTTGATCCCTGATGACTCTGCCCACTGCCTGAAGCACATTGTTAAATCCCGGGTATGTATAGGCATAGTCATATCCCTCAGAGCATTTCTCGTCGTAATATTCGCGTATTATATTGTTGGTATCGCTTATTCCGGGCATGCCGACGCCTATGACTATAACGCCTATCAGCCTATCTCCGGGGAGGTCTATACCCTCGGAAAACGATCCGCCGATCACACAAAAGCCTATACGAAGCACTCCGCTGTCACACGCAAAATAATCAAGAAATTCATTTCTCTCCTGTGCGGACATATTTCTCCTTTGCTTGCGCGTGCTCACATTCGGATATTTCTTTCTGAATTGCTCATACACCTTCTCCATATATCCGTACGACGGGAAGAACACTATATAGTTGCCTGCCCGAGCCGAAGCCGTTGCCGCAATTGCCGATACTATCTTCTTATATGATCTCTCCCTGTCCTCATACCGTGTGCTTACTCCGTCATACACCGCCACACACAGCGAGTCCTTTGGGAACGGTGAATCAAAGCTGACAGACACCGCATCCTCGCCGCCTCCGAGGACATCCGCATAATAGCTTGCAGGGGTCAGTGTAGCCGAAAACATCACGCTTGCCCTTGCCTTTGACAGGCATGCGTCGAGCTGTATGGAGGGATCAAGGCAATACAGCATCACGCTCACATCAGCTCCGCTTATGCTCGTAAACGTAATATATCCCTCACCGTAATGCTTTGACATCTGCAAAAATTCATATATCTGATATTCCGTGCGATCAACGATCTGATATATGGGGCTCTCAGGGCACTTTTTTCTGAAGCCTTCGCACATCTTCTGCAGGTCTTCCAGCTTTTCTGCAAGCACATAGGGCATTTCCCTTGATATCCCGTATCCGTATTCATTTCCGTCCGAAGCACATCTTATGCTGTCATTGTATTTTTCTCTGTATGAATCAAATATATCCCTTACATCCGATGCACATCTGCCAAGCTTGTCCGCGCCGTTCTTATATTCATATATCGCATTTTGCGCCAGCTCATCTATTGCAGATCTGCTTATGGATGCCGAGAACATATCTCTCGCTCTTGCAGGCAGGTTATGCGCCTCATCGACAAGAAATACATATTTTTCGTTTACACACTCAAAATACCGCCGCAGATAAACGAGCGGCGAAAACACATAGTTATAGTCACATATAAGTATATCGCAATATTCCGAAAGATCAAGAGACAGCTCATACGGGCACACAAGATGCTTGTGCGCATACTTAAGTATCTCTTCCCTGTTGAATTCATATCCGTTTTCAAGCATATCGAATACTGCATCGTCGCGCTTGCCGTAATAATTCTGAGCATAGGGGCAGATATCAGGTCTGCAATTATCGGATATACGCATGCCGCTACCCTTTTCCTTGCAGATGCACATATGCTCCTTTGCAGAAAGCGAGCATGTATAGATAGAAACGCCGCTCTCACGTATGAGCCTTGCGGCATTATAGGCTTCCCTCTTTATGCTTGCCTTGGATGTGAGATAAAATATCTTGTCTGCACCGCCATCACCCCAGACACGCACAGAGGGGTATATTACAGAAACAGTTTTGCCTATTCCTGTCGGAGCTTGACAAAAGAGCCTTGATGAATGCTTTATATCAAGATAGCACTCGCGTATCATATCCGACTGACCGTCTCTCAGCTCTCTGTACGGAAATGCCGCCAAAGCGCCCGTAGGACGTCTTATATCATACCTCGCCTTTAAGAATTCCGCCTTGCGCTTTACCGTGCACAGCAATTGCATATACATATCCGAAAGAGCTTCTGTGCTGATATATCTCTGAGAATACCGTATCTCCCCATCCTTTGGCGTATAGTAGGTCAAGCGCACATTGACACCGTCGAGTCCCTTGGAGCGGCAAAGAAAATACGCATAGCAATACAGCTGTGACGCATAAAAGCCGCTGTCATATCCGCTCTGTGCAGAAACGACCTTTATCTGGTCCACCGTATATCCGCCCTCATCGCATATCACTCCGTCCGCATTTCCGCTGACGCACAAATAAATATCGTCAAGCTTTGAGGTGTTCGTGAATGACACGAACGCCATGTATCTGTCGGAATAAATCTTACGCATCTTTTTTATAGCCGCATCCTTCATGGACTCCAGCCGTGCCGTGCTTATATCCCGTACATCTATATCACGGTTCGGGCAAGCCGTAAGACACAGCTCGCTTACCGAAAGTTCTATGCTCTGATCATCGAAATTATATCTCATGTCCTGCCCTCCTTCTTTTTTATATTAATTTTAACATAAATACTTTCACACGTCAAGCATATGAATACAAATTACCAAATTTTTAGGGGTTACATTTTCTTTGCACCTGTATTATAATATAAGTATAAAACACAAGTCTCAAAGGAGGATATACATGGAACTGATACTTATAAGCTCAAACAAGCTCAAGGTGACCCTTGACGGAAGCGACAGAGAAAAATACGAACTGGATGAGATATGCCAAAATATGAATATATGTGAAAACAAAAGCATGAAAAGGCTTTTGGATGACATCCGCCGCATGTCGGGATTTAACACCCAAAAGGAGGGACTTGTGGTGGAGATGTTCGGTCCATGCAACGGATCATTTGAAATATTCATAACTCAGACAAGGGATAGATCGGATAATATGAGTGGGGGCAACGACAAGATGCAAAAGCAATATCACACAGATACGGAAAATAGAGTATACATATTTGAAGCTCTGTCTGACCTTATATCTGTATGCCGCGCCCTCGTTGCGATCGGCATATCCTGTGAAAGCTCAGCTTACAAGGAAGGCGGCAGATACTATCTTGCCCTTCTCATACCCGAAAATGCAAATGACATATATCGCGAAAGGCTTGCATTGATACTTGACTTCGGAGCACGCATCATGAATGCATATGCATATTCATACCTTTGCGAGCATGCAATTGCAATATGCAAAGGCGACGCGATAGATAAGCTGTCAAGGATATGAGAAATTGCCCATATCGGTATTGATTTTTGCTCATATATCTGTTATAATGGTCATATGGATACCTTGCAAAAGGAGATACTTATGTTGGATGAAATAAAAAGCAGATGTGCCGATTGCACCATGTGCGATCTTTATAAAGGCAAACACAATACCGTATTCGGGTGCGGAAATGAGCATGCAGATATAATGTTTATAGGAGAAGCTCCGGGCGAATGCGAGGACAACGAGGGCATACCCTTCGTCGGCAAGGCGGGTCAGCTTCTCGACAGATATCTTTTCGCCGCAGACATAAAGCGAGAAGATGTATATATCACTAATATCATAAAATGCCGACCTCCGAGCAACCGGGATCCCCTTCCCGAGGAGCAGGATGCCTGCATGCGATATCTGAGAGAACAGGTAAAATGTATAGACCCGTCAATAATCGTATGCCTCGGCAGAATATCGGCATGTCGGCTGATAAGCCCCGATCTTAAGATCACGAAAGATCACGGGATCTGGTTTGAGCGCGGCAAATACAGCCTTATCGCGCTTTATCACCCATCGGCTCTGCTGCGTGATCATACAAAGCGCGCAGATATGCTTGACGATATACGCAAGGTAAAGAAAAAATATGACGAGCTATGTAAAAGCAAATAAACGGGACTTTGAAAAAAGTCCCGTTTATTTATTCGAATCGTTATAATAAACTATCTCATCAGGAAAGTGCAGATCTAATTTTTCCCTTGCGATCCGTATTATAAGATCGGTATTTCCGTCGGATATACCGAGCTTGTACTGAAGCTCCTCTATCTCCTCGTCAAGCGCCTCACTTCTTTCAAGGAGCATCTCCTTTTTCTCCATGAGCCGATCGTATTTTACAACGCCCGTCACGAACATTATGACAGACGCCGTTAAAAGCACGCCGAGCATGAGCTTGAGCGCAGTCTTGAGAGACGGTCTTGATATGCTCTGCCCTACATCACCGATAACATATTCAAGCGCATCTGTACCCTTTTCACTCTCATATCTCTTCATTTCTTCTTCCGATAATGATCCGTGCTTTTTGTACTTCAGCTTTTTTAATATCGACATGCTCTCCCTCCTTCGCGCTGCTTACACATATAAGAGCAAGATCTCCGCTTTTTTTGCTTCTTCTGCTTCTGATCCCTCTCAATGCTCTATTTATAATTATACATACAAATCTGCCTATTGTCAAGTGAAAAATCTTTAAAATCAGACGTATCGGGATAAAAATGACAAAGGCTATCCTCCGCCATATCCCGCGCAAAAGCTTGAATATATAAAAAAATATCTTTCTTATCAGCCGCGACAGAGTGAGGCGATACAAAATACATCCAAGAAACATTGAGATATAAACTCCGCCGCGGAACACCCCGTTATTTGCGTTATACATGAGCATGACTGCACAAATGCCGAATATAAGGCAAAAAACGATATCGGTCAAAAAGATCGAGATATATTCAAATATCAATTTCACCCTTACAGGCACAGCATTATGTGCGACATCTGCCCTGTATCTCATCTCACGCAAAAGATCGTATAGTACGCCACATGCCGCTCCGACAGCGAAAGACAGCAAGAGCAAACAGAGTATATCGTCATTGTATATATTCATCTTTTATCCCGTTCATCCTTTTTTCGTGAGAACAGACCCCATTTTTTGCCCTCACGCTCATCAAGATAAAATACCCCGTTTATCCTGCCATCTATCAGAACATTGCCTGACTGTACGCTGATCTCACCTACATGCAGTCCCTCACCCTCGACTGCCATGCGCCCAAGCGGCGTTTCTACAACAACGCCAAATTCATCAAAGCTTTCGACATCGCTGATCCCGACTATCTTTACGCTCTTTCTGCCTTCCAGATATACACCGTGACTCTCATTTCCGTTCATAATAAAAAACCTCCGCATATAGTACTAAACTATATGCGGAAAGCTTTTTGATTATTCGATCACTTCATATAGAGATGAGGCATCGGACTTTGCGGTAAACTCACGCACATCCGTGACCCTGACCTTCAGAGTCCGCTGTCCAAAGCTTACTTCTATGATATCTCCGACCTTAACGTCATATGACGCCTTCACCTGTCTGCCGTTTACACAAACATGCTCGCCGTCACACGCTTCGTTTGCCACAGTTCTTCTCTTTATGATACGGGAAACCTTGAGGTATTTATCAAGCCTCATCCGTTGACCTTATCCTTAAGCACACTGCCTGCGCTGAAGGAAACATATTTGGAAGCAGGAATGCTTACAGGCTCGCCTGTCTTGGGATTTCTGCCTGTTCTTGCCTCGCGAGTCTTAACTTCAAAACCGCCAAAGCCGGTGATCTTAACATCCTCTCCGGAAGCGAGTGTGTCTGTAATAACTTCAAGGATAGCGGAAACTGCCGCTGTGGAATCCTTCTTTGTCATACCTGTTCTTGCTGCTACTGCTTCAACGAGCTGCTGTTTGTTCATAGTTGTTTACACTCCTATACTGTTTATTTTGTTTTGCGATATTATTATAACACACTTTAATGCATTTTGCAATAGTTTTTGAATAAAATTTTGACAAATCTTGATATTTTTTTCGATTTTTTCTCAATTTTTCCTATTTCAGCCGTGTTTTATCTCATCCCATACCGCATCAAGCTCGGGCATTGACATTTCGTCTATGCTCTTGCCCATATCAATAACTTTATTTTCCACCTTTTCAAAGCGGGATATAAACTTATTCGTGGCGTTGTAAAGCGCTTGCTCGGAATCCACACCAGCCTTGCGCGCAAGGCTGGTCACGGTGAGCAAGAGATCTCCTATCTCCTCCTCTACCCTGTCCTTGTCGCCCGTCGCCATAGCTTCCCTGACCTCCTCTGTTTCCTCATATATCTTGTCGATAACAAGATCCGAGCTTTCAAAGTCAAAGAAGGAAGCCTTCTTTCCGACCTTCTGCGCACGAATGAGCGACGGAAGCATCTTAGGCACGGCATTCAGCTTATCCGTATAAGTTATACGCTGTTTTTCGGTGTTTTTGATAGCTTCCCAATTTTTCAGCACCTCGTCACAGTTATCCGCAATAACATCGGCAAATATATGAGGGTGGCGGTGTATAAGCTTAACGCATATATCATTTGCCACATCGTCTATACAAAATTCACCGCATTCCTCTTCCATTCTCGAATGGAACACCACCTGCAAGAGCACATCTCCAAGCTCTTCTCTCAAAAGCTTTTTGTCATCAGTGTCAATCGCCTCGATGACCTCATATGTTTCCTCAATGAAATTATTTCGTATGCTCTTGTGTGTCTGCTCGCGGTCCCAAGGGCATCCGCCCTCGCCTCGCAATATCTCCATGATCTTCACAAGATCGTAAAATCCGTAATTTTCTTTCTTCAAAAGCTCACTTATCTGCTCTTTTCTGTCACATGTGTTCATTATAGTATCCTCACATTTTGAAAATGATTATTTATTCAGCCACTTTCTAAGGTACATGCCCGTATAAGAGCCCTTCACCTTAGCTACCTCCTCGGGAGTGCCGCACGCAACTATCCTGCCGCCGCCGTCGCCCCCCTCGGGACCGAGATCTATGATATGATCCGCGCATTTTATAACGTCCAGATTATGCTCTATGCATATAACGGTATTTCCGCTGTCGCATATGCGGTCAAGCACCCAGAGCAGCTTTGCGACATCCGCGGTGTGCAATCCCGTCGTCGGCTCGTCAAGTATATACACCGTGCCGCCCGTGCTTCGGCGCGCAAGCTCTGTTGCAAGCTTAACTCTCTGCGCCTCTCCGCCTGACAGGGTAGTTGACGACTGACCTATTTTTACATATCCGAGTCCGACATCAAACAGTGTCTGGAGCTTTCTTGTGATCTTTGGCAATCCGTCAAAGAATGTCAAGCCCTCCTCGACCGTCATCTCAAGCACGTCATATATATTTTTATCCTTGTATCTTACCTCAAGAGTATCCCTGTTATAGCGCTTACCCTTGCACAGATCGCATGTGACATACACATCGGGAAGGAAATGCATCTCGATGCATTTAACGCCGTCGCCTTCACATGCCTCGCATCTTCCGCCCTTTACGTTAAATGAAAAGCGTCCTGCGCCATATCCCTTTGCCTTAGCGTCGCGCGTCTGCGCAAAAAGCTCGCGTATATCCGAAAACAGACCTGTATATGTGGCAGGATTGGAGCGCGGCGTTCTGCCTATCGGGCTTTGATCTATGCATATGACCTTGTCAAGCTCGCCGTCCCATTCCACACCGTCGCAATCGCCGCTGTAGGTCATGGCTCGATTCAGCCTTTTTGCAAGCTCGGGATATATGATACTGTTTACAAGAGAGGATTTTCCGCTGCCCGAAACACCCGTTACACATACAAATTTTCCGATAGGCAGAGACACATCTATATTCTTAAGATTATGCTCTCTTGCTCCCTTTACCGTGATATATTTTCCGTTACCTTGGCGTCGCTCTCTCGGGACCTCTATCTTTTTTCTGCCCGAAAGATAAGCTCCCGTAACAGATTCTTCATTAGCCATAACCTCTTCCGGCGTGCCTGCCGCCACGACATGACCGCCGTGTATACCTGCGCCCGGTCCTATGTCAATGATATAGTCGGATTCCAGCATGGTCTCCTCATCATGCTCCACAACTATAACGGTATTACCTATGTCACGAAGCTTTTTGAGAGTGGCTATAAGCTTTGAATTATCTCTCTGATGCAGACCTATGCTCGGCTCGTCAAGTATATACAAAACTCCAACAAGTGATGATCCTATCTGGGTCGCAAGTCTGATCCTCTGCGCTTCTCCGCCCGACAATGTTCCCGCCTTACGCGAAAGCGTCAGATATTCCAGTCCGACACTCACCAAAAATCCAAGACGTGCGCGTATCTCCTTGAGTATCTCCTTGGCTATGGTCATCTCCGAGGCTGAAAGCTCAAGATGCTCTGTAAATTCCAGCGCGTCCTTTACCGACATGGCGCAGAACTCATGTATGTTCTTTCCTCCCACGGTAACATGAAGCGACATACTGTTAAGTCGCATTCCCTTGCAAACGGGACAAGGCGTGTCCTCAATAAACTGCTCGTAATAATCAGCCGACATGCCCATTTGTATGCGCTGTTCTATCATTGGTATAACGCCGTCGAACTTAGCCTTGCGCTCATGTGCCTCGCCTCCGAAGTAGCGCGTGCATTCATAAGTTTCATTTCCCGTTCCGTAAAGCAGGCTGCTTATCGCATCAGCAGAAAATTCGCACAACGGCATATCCATGGTAAAGCCATGCTTTTTACCGACCTCCGCAAAGAGAGGACCGTTCCAGCTCTCATCCTCAAGCGACTTAAAGCCGTTTACGGCTATGCCGCCCTCACGCAATGACAGCTTTTTATTCGGCATTATCCTGTTCACGCCCACCGTGCGCATGTCACCAAGACCCGAGCAATGTGGGCATGCGCCCTCGGGATTGTTAAACGAAAACATGCGCGGCTCAAGATCACCCACCGAAATGCCGTGATCCTCACACGCATAAGACTGGGAAAAGCTGAATTCTTCTCCCTCTTCATCTCCCCTCGGAACTGTCACCACAGTGATATGACCGTCTGCCGCCTTCAGCGCATTCTCGACAGAATCCGCAAGTCTCGAACGAATTCCATCCTTCATCACAAGTCTGTCAACGATTATCTCTATAGAATGCTTTTTGTTCTTATCAAGCTTTATCTCTTCGGAAAGATCATATATGCTTCCGTCCACCCTGACTCTGGCATATCCGCTCTTTTTGGCATCCTCGAATACCTTTTCATGCATACCCTTCTTTGAGCGCACAACGGGAGCCGCGATCATAAATCTCTCCCCCTGCGGCAATTCAAGTATCCTGCCTATTATATCGTCCGTGGTCTGCCGCTTTATCTCTTTGTTACATACAGGACAGTGCGGCACGCCTATCCTTGCATACATAAGTCGCAAATAATCGTATATCTCGGTAACTGTTCCCACAGTAGAGCGCGGATTTCGGCTCGTGGTCTTCTGATCTATGGATATCGCAGGTGAAAGCCCCTCACACATATCCACATCAGGCTTATCAAGCTGACCCAAAAACATTCTCGCATAGCTTGACAGCGACTCCACAAATCTCCTGTGTCCCTCCGCATACACGGTATCAAAAGCAAGCGATGACTTGCCGCTTCCCGAAAGTCCCGACAGCACCACGAGCTTGTCGCGCGGTATATCTACATCGATATTTTTCAGATTGTGCACACGCGCGCCCCTAATAACTATATTTTTTTCCATTTTACCGCCTTTCGATGGTATATCAATTCTTTTCTTCTCTTATACGCTTTATCTCATCTCTGAGGTAAGCCGCCTTTTCAAAGTCAAGCCGCCTTGCCGCTTCCTTCATATCTCTCGTCATAGACTCTATAAGCGCTTCCTTTTCCTTTTGGCTCAGCTTCTTCTTGCCCTTCTTTGCATTGCCCTTACCCTGTGCGTCCGACAGTCCTATATCTATAACATCGCGTATTCCCTTATTTATTGTAACGGGGATGATACCGTGTGCCTTGTTGTAGGCATCCTGTATCTTTCTGCGTCGCTCTGTTTCGGATATTGCAACACGCATGGATCGCGTGATGCTGTCGGCATACATTATGACCTTGCCCTCGGCATTTCTTGCCGCTCTGCCTATAGTCTGTATGAGGGAGCGCTCGGCGCGCAAAAATCCTTCTTTATCCGCATCAAGTATTGCCACAAGAGATACCTCGGGGATATCAAGTCCTTCTCGCAAAAGATTTATACCCACGAGCACATCGAAAACTCCAAGTCTCAGATCTCTGATTATCTCCATTCTCTCCATGGTATCCACATTGTGGTGGATGTATCTTACCTTAACGCCGTTCTCCTCAAGGTATTCGGTAAGGTCCTCCGCCATTTTTTTGGTCAGAGTGGTGACAAGGACTCTCTGACCCTTTTTCACCCTCACGCCTATCTCGCCCATGAGATCATCGACCTGACCCTCTATCGGGCGCACCTCGATCTCGGGATCGGTAAGTCCCGTGGGGCGGATCATCTGCTCTACCGTCTGCGAGGAATTCTCCTTTTCAAAATCACCCGGTGTCGCGCTTACGAATATTGCCTGATTTATCCTCTCGCAAAACTCATCAAAGCAAAGAGGACGGTTGTCATATGCGGACGGAAGCCTGAAGCCGTAATCTATAAGATTCTTCTTTCTTGCCGTATCGCCGCCGCTCATGCCGCTGACCTGCGGCAGAGTCACGTGGGACTCGTCTACAAACATAATAAAATCCTTTGGAAAATAATCAAGCAATGTATATGGCGTAGAGCCTGCAGGACGCCCTGACAGTATTCTCGAATAATTCTCAACACCCGAGCAAAATCCGACCTCACGCAGCATCTCCATATCATATTTAACTCTCTCGGTTATCCTCTGCGCCTCTATGAGCTTATTTTCAGATTCAAAATAAGCCGCTCTCTCCTGCATCTCTCTGTATATCTCAGAGATCGCCGCCTCACGCTTTTCATCGGACACCGCATAGTGAGTTGCAGGATATATGCCTGCATATGACAGGAGCCTTATAAGCTCGCCTGTAACTATATTTATCTCAGACACGCGGTCTATCTCGTCATCAAAGAACTCTACCCTTATCGCCTTGTCATTCATATTTGCCGGGATTATCTCGACAGTATCCCCTCTGACTCTGAATGAATCTCTCTTAAGATCCATATCGTTTCTTGTATAGCTGACAGATACGAGCCTGCGTATAAGCTCCTCTCTTGACATATTCTGCCCCGGGCGCAGTGGGATGAGCAGATCCTTGTATTCATCAGGCTCACCGAGCGAATATATGCAGGAAACGCTTGCAACTATAATTACATCGCGTCTTTCAAACAGTGAGCTGGTCGCGCTGTGGCGAAGTCTGTCTATCTCCTCATTTATAAGGGCATCCTTCTCTATATACATATCCTTGCCGGGGATGTACGCCTCGGGCTGATAGTAATCGTAATAAGATACAAAATATTCCACCGCATTGTCAGGGAAAAATTCACGGAATTCCGAGCACAGCTGTGCGGCAAGAGTCTTGTTGTGAGCTAAAACAAGAGTGGGACGGTTGATCTTTTCTATGACATTTGCCATAGTAAATGTCTTGCCTGAGCCCGTAACGCCGAGCAGTGTCTGCATCCTGTCGCCGCGCGCTATTCCCTCAACAAGAGCCTTTATCGCCTCAGGCTGATCGCCCATTGGCTTATAATCGCTTTTTAATACAAATCTATCCATACAAAATCACCCGATATATCAAAATCAAGATCTACTGTTCTCTGTTACATTATTATACCACCCAACTTCATTTGTGTCAATAAGCGAAAAAAATATAAAGCGCAAAAGTGCCGCCGCGCCGCCATGGTGGCGGTGCGGCGGCAGTAAATTACCGTCAGCCTATCAATTATCTAAATATCCTTCAAATTCTTCGCTGTTTTCAAGAGCGTACATTGCAAAGAACGCCTTAACGTCATCACCGCTCAGGTCTTCCTTGTCGCCGAGATCCTTTATAAGGCTGTTTGTTATCTCATCAGCCGCTTCACCCTCGATCTTTACTCCGTAATTATCAAGCGCGCTTACTACACCCTCGCGAACTGAGCTATGCTTATCTTCGCCGTCAGGCACATTCATTATGTCAGCGATATTGTTCATGAGGTTGTCATATTCTTCGTCCTCGCCCTCGGGAACGCCAAGGACAGATGCAAGGCTTCGCACGCTGAGGTCTGTGATCTCAGCAGTTATGGGGGTCATTCTGTCGTTATGCTCTATTATTGAAACGACTCCCGAAACAACGCCCTTCTTACTGAGTATGGACAAGATCTCGTCGCTGTTATCGGTATGCTGGAATACTTCGTTTTTGGCAAGCACCCCAAAAACATCCGCAACTGTATGCAGATCCTCCGAGATATTATCGGCATTTGATGTAGAGAATACCTTCAGCACGCTTGTGATGGTGGGATCAAGCATCTCACCGCCGTTTATCCTTTCAACTCCGAGGAACTTCTTTCCTTCCAGCCAATTGTTTGAGGCTGTGGAAAGTATCTCGGATGTGAGAGATGCCAGCAGTCTTGACTTTTCAAGATCGTCTGCACTCTTGTGGAAGGCGTCTACCTGACGGCTTCCGTATGTTTCAACATCCTCTGTGAGCAATTTTACGCAATTTGCAACATCGATGAGGTTTACAAGCTCATTTTCAAGTGTGATATCGCATCCCTCATACTTCATGGTAGAGGTCTTGCTGTACAGGGCTTTTCCGCCGAGATCCAGAACTACCTTTCCCGTGCCTGCATTTACCAAGGGATCGGTATATTCAACCACCTTGTTTTCAGTTCCCTCATCCATAAGAACATCTGCCTGCTTTGCCACAGAATTTACCATTCTGACAGTACCGAGCAAGGGCATAAGGAGCATAAGTGCAACTACGAATCCGTTTACCATACCAAGTCCGAGTCCGCCAAGCCTGTCAGCAAGCTTCGGAAGGTGGTTCAAGAGTGGTATAAATCTTATAATGATACCTACTACAATATTAAGTATAAGTCTTATCACAAAGAAAAGCAATGTGAACACTATCGGAGCGAGCAGCATCGTCACATAATAACCCGATGCTGTAGCAAACGATTCAAGTTCCAATACATCCGCAAGAGCTGTACTGCTGAGCATATCGGTTATCTTATCAACTATAACCTGACCAAATCCGAGAGTACCGCTGCATATCATCGAGGTGATGATGAGTGAGGCTATCGCAGATAGGATTATACAGATGGTAGCACCGATCGTTTTTTTGAGCTTTTTTAAGAATCCTGCAAGTCCGCACCAAGCAATTATCACAAGCAAGACTATCATAACCGCGTAAGGAAGTATAGCTGTCATAATTTTAGTCCTTTCAAAATAGTAATGATATTTCCTTTACGCTATCATTATACACCCTTGTTCTTAATTTGTCAAGGATTTTCTGATTTTCCGGAAATTTACTTACAGGGTGGCAAAAGCATCATTTTCCGAGTATGCATTCACATGACATATTCTTTATGCAATAATACCCCTTACCCTTTACGCGCAATCTGTAAAGCATACACTTTCTCGGATATATGCTGAGCGACCGTATACCGTATTTTTCTCCCTTGATGGTTCCGACAGTCTGCCATGTGCTGTCGCCGTCATAGGATATCTCAAATGTGAGTGACGCACCAAGTCCGAAATATCCGCGGACATATATACGGGCAGGATAAAGCACGTTTGACACATCGTATGTATCGCTTATCTCAAAGCTGCTCTCAACAAACCCCTCATACTCCGATCCCGATGGAACTGATTCAGGAGTCGTCATGAGATAGGCTGTCGTTGGAGACAGACCGTAGAGCATATCCCCTATCTTAAGCATATTGTTCATCATGCGCGGCTTTTGCTCATAAAACGCCTTGTTATACACGTCATACATAAGAAATCTGTCGTTGTCGTCGCCGTCATGGCAGGCAAGATAGTATATGCTCTTATCTGCCATACCGTAGCCGCGAACAAGATATTTATAAGGGCATTTTGCAATGCGCTCACTCTTATTGCCGGAAAATCTCATTATATCTCCGCTTGACAGATAAAATACATCACCTGCAATAACAGCTATGCTGTCGATGTCGCGCTTAAGTATTCCGCCATTGTTGCATATCTTTTCAAGCTGATATGCATTGCTGTTGTCGCCGTATACCCTGTATATCTTATTGTTTGAAAATATCACGGGGTATCCGCCGTATTCAATGCACGCAGTAAATCCCTCGGTATCGTGATATTCGCAAACAAAAGAGTCGTTATCATTGCCGCCAAAGGCGCAAAACGATGTGGCATCACCAACGCTTGAGGCATACACCTTGTTTCCGAGCACGCCCCAGACTCTGTTCTGTACTATACATGCGCAGCTGAGCTTTGGGACTTCATTGTATATTCCGCAATTACATGTCGCAATGTCGGCGCTTCCGAATTCATAGTTGTTGAAATACAGTATTCCCTGCTCTTCATCAACGCCGATTATATAGTGATATCCGTCTATGACATCCTTGCTTGCATCACCGACCATGTACACGCCCTGACCTGCGTGAAAATGATCCGTCAGCTTCAAAAGAGAGCTTGCACTCTTTATGGCATTTACACCGAGAGATGAATTTATAAATGTGATATTGACAGCATCGTTTTTCTGCAGATCGCTTAGTGTTCCGCTTACGGGATCATATCTCTTTGCATCGGGAAATATTATTATCTCACCATTGAAGTTCAGAAATTTCTTTCTCCCGACCGTAAGTGTTCCCTTTTTTGCCCCGTCATAATAAAATCCACCGTTTTCATCTGCATAATACACCTTGTCGTCCAATATGCCTATCGACGATATGGGCGTGTCTATATCCCACATAAAATATGGATCTCTCGGTGAGAGCGAGGGATATGATATCGGTGCTATATTCTGCATGGCAACTATCTTTTTGCCCTCCGTGCTGTCTGCGCTTACAAGTCCGTCGGCAAATGAATACTCAAATATCTTTCTTTTTTCCTTTGAATTTGTTTCCTGAAGATACATCAATTTTCCTCCCCTGATCTGTTGAGCTGATTTAAGATATATTCAAGCTCCATGCAAAGCAGAGCTATGTAGTCCTCTATGCGTTCAATACGCTCACTCACTGTATCGTTATCAGCACTTGTATATTTAGTAAGTCTGATCTTTCCCATTATTTTTTACCTCTTATCACCCATTTTGCATAATCCTTCAAGGATGAATTGTACGCCGCAGATGATACACTGTATTTTTCAAGTTCACCGCACAAAAGGTCTATCATAGCTATCATATAATATGTGTAAATATCCGAAAAGGCAAACGGAGCTGTAAGCTCATCACTGCCAAGCGTATGAGGCTTGAATTCATCTGGGGATCTGCCGAACACGAAAGTCATCAGCTTGCTTTCGACATCATTTATCCACAAAAGCTTAGTATCAAAATCAAATGAATTCTCTTTCACCTTGTCAACATAATCTGCAACTTCCTTTACAGTCATAAGATTCCTCCTTTTATTGATCTGTCATCCCGAGAGCATGGGATGAGGTGCGCGAGAGCATGCGCTCCGTATACTATTATAGCATAATATACCTGTTTTGTCGGCGTACGCAATATGCATACCGATATGCCTTGATCTCCATTTCGGGCAAAAGAAAAAGATGAGAATTTGCTCCATGCGATTTTTTCGTGAAATCAGAAATCCGAATGACAATTTTTTGTCTATTGTATACAAATCAGCAAATATAATATTGGTAATATTTATTATTGACACATAGATGATAATGTGATATCATTAAGTTGGATAAGTAGATATAATGAAAGGAGTGTTACCGATGGGTCACTGATCTGAAGAGATAGGTGATACTTAATTCGAAAGGAGAAAAAATAATGAAAAAATTAAATTATATTATAATAGCAGCATTATTGGCAGCAAGTATGTTTGCTACGGCATGCAATACAGTAAGTACAAATGAGGATATGTCAACGGATACGGAGTCAAATTCCGAAACCGAGAGCAATTCGGAAGCTGCAGATATTATGCAAGAAATAGTTAAAACAGACAATTTCTCTTTATACGTAAAAAATAATAATTATTATATGAAATTTGATCGAAAATATCTGTCTGAGCAAAATTACAGTCAGGGTATCGGATGTTTCGCTCCTTTGGAGGCTCGTTTTGCAATATAGACGATCTGATCTCATCTTTCAAAAGCGGTAATCTTGACAAAGAACAGCTCAGAATAATGTCGTTTTATTCTGATAAGAACGGAGAATTGGATCTCGGAAACCCTGACGAAATAATCAAGATCAATTTTGAGCAAGAGGTTGTAGGTCTTGATTATGTGACGTGGAATGTGTACGGTATCATGTATCATTTTAAAAACAATGAAGGCTTCATGGAATTAATAACTTCAAAAATGTATAACCGTGAGATAAAAGATGTAAAATCTCAAATGGCTGATGACGAATCGATAATAATAAGTTCCGAATTTGATAATGGAGGTACAGATATTTTTACAAGCTATCAGAATACTTGTAAAACATACTTATACAGACTCGAAAGTGGGGATAAAAACTTTGTAGTTATGAAAAAATACAATCTTAAAGATGATCTGAACGAAAGTGAGGAAACTATCGATTGTATCCGGGTCTTTGCAGAAGAGAAAGGTATTTACTATAGAATTGTTATAAGTGATAATGACCTTACTGACGAGCAGATCCTTAAATTCGGAATTAAAAACAAATAAATATTAAATTAAGCCATAAAAGCATATAGTGTGCCCCTGTCAAATAGACAGGGGCACACTATAGTATTTAAAACTTTTTATTTTTCAAGCGTCTGCTATATGGGATCTTATCAAAGATCTGTCGGGGTAAATTGTTTGCTTTCAGCACATCGAGATCCGCACCGTAATACATCTAAGAACATCACCCATTCCGTGCATCTTTGATCTTTTGATATTAAAATCTGAAATATTCGGGAAGTCCCTTTTTATATGTAGGATATATCTCGCCGTTTATAAGCGGAAGTATATATTCAAGGCATCTGTCGGTAACATTGTTTCCTTCAGCTGTGATATAGCTGTCAGGAACATATTTTGTCTTGTTTGCGATAAGGTCGATATCCATATGTCCGTATACCGATGAATACTCCCCGTCCTCGCTGTTACGAAGTATGACCATCATCTCGCGCGTAACTCCCTGCTCTGCGGCGCGCACCGCGGCATTTCCAACTCCCCACGATTCATTTATATCACACGCACTTGAGATATGAGAGGCGCATCTCTGCGGCAAGCTGAGCTCACATGATCTCACCTTGCATCCTATCCTGTCCCTTACAGCAATCTCGAGTGCCTTTCCTGTACCTGCAAGATACTTGTGACCAAAGGCATCCACAGCACCGCCCTGTGTGGATTCTCCGACATAGCTTCCGTCTGCAAACTGCAATCCCTCCGAGGCGCATACCACGACATTGGGCTTTTTTACAAGCAATGCATTCACATCAGCTATAAATCTGTCCATATCGAAGGCTTTTTCGGGAAGATATACAAGATCGGGATACATGCCACCCGTAAGCCTTCCGAGAGCAGATGATGCGGTGAGCCAGCCTGCGTCACGTCCCATTATCTCGATGACCGTCACAGCAGGAACTGTGTATACAGCCGTATCATGCACTATTTCGCTTACAGTTGTTGAAATATATTTGGCGGCACAGCCAAATCCGGGGGTGTGGTCTGTTCCGATAAGATCGTTGTCAATAGTCTTAGGCACTCCTATGATCTGCATGTCATATCCGTGCGCTTCGGTATACTGTGAGAGTTTTGCAACGGTATCCATGGAATCGTTTCCGCCGATATAGAAGAAATATCGGATATTATACTTTTCAAACACGGATATTATGCTTGAAAATACGCTTTCGTAATCATCAGCATCCACCACAGGCAGCTTTCTTCTGCAGGATCCGAGGGCTGCCGCAGGTGTGGTCATAAGCATCTTTATCTTAGACTTGTCCGAAAAGATCTCGCCAAGCTCAATGAGATCCTCACGCAAAAGTCCGTCGATACCGTTTCTCATTCCGAATATCTTGTCTATTCGGTCGCTCTTCATAGCTCCGCTTATAACGCCTGCAAGCGTCGCATTTATGGCAGCTGTAGGTCCGCCTGACTGTCCGACCACCGCATTTGCTCTTTCAAATGACATATCTATTATACCTCTCAATCGATTTTACATAAGTCTTAACATCTTTTTTTCTTTGGCTTTATAATGAGCGACCACATGGTCCTGAATATAAAGGTCGCGCTTATTATTCCGACCGTAAGACCAAGCGCTATAAACAGCGCCTTCATTCCGCACTCTCCCGATCTCTGTGCATCGCCGTCAAGAATGGAGAGCATGGTATTAAATAAAAGTCCTCCTGGTACCATGGGCACTATACCGGGTATCAGCAACACTGTCGTAGGTGTCTTTAACACGTGCGCCATTATTTCGGAATAGGATGCCACTGCAAGTGCCGAAAGCAATGCGCCCACAAATACATTTTCGTTATAGTACACATAAAACTCAAATATCGAGCAAGCTATCATTGCTCCGAACACGGCAAACACGCCCGACCTGAATTCAAGATTATACATCATGACAAGCCCCACTGTACATACAGTAGCTCCGAAAACATGCCAGAGTATGTCGGAAACGCCCGCATTTGCGGCTGATGTGCCCGAATTCTGCACTATCGTCTGCAGTGTCAGAAGCGCAAGTGCGTATCCGCATCCTATGGCAACTGTATCTATGAGCACCTCGGAAAGTCTGAGTATTCCCGTCATTACATCGCCGCCAAGCAGATCTCGCAGAGAATTTGTAAATGCAACTCCGGGAATGACATTCATGATAGTTCCTATCATGATCCTGTCAGAGTGCAATTCAAGCCCTGCTTTATTGCCGAGAAAGGTTATAAGTATCGTGCAAAGTCCGCCGAAAAAGCAGATTATCACCTTTGCCATTATCATATTCATGTGCGGTCCCGAGATAATCTTATGCAAAACATACATAAGCAAGGCAATACCGCCCGCTATAACAGCCTCTATGACCGAGCCACCGAAATATATGCAAAATCCAAGCGCAGTAAGCACATGTGCAAGCAAAAACAGCGGAAGTATGGGCTTTGTGCGCGCATATATCCTGTCCATCTCGCTTATGACCTCGCTCTTTGACGGGCATGTCATGCACACGGTCCTTGAAAGATTATTCAATTTTGACAGACGCGAAAAATTATTCGCGCATCCTTTGGTTATCCTTCGCGTACGAGTTACCGTCTTTTCACCGAAATTTACGGAAAGTATGATTATGGAGGTGAGTGCAAATACATCTACATGTATAGCACCGTATGCCTTGCATATTCTTTTTATGGTGTCCTCAACTCGGTTTATCTCTCCGCCGTTACGTTGGATATGCTCGCCTATCTCAAGCGCGATAAATGCAATATCCTCACAGCTTTCGGTAAGCTCGGACGGCTCATCGGAATTTATTATTTCATCTACATTCATGGTCTTCATTAAAAACGCAAAGCCAATATGACTGCCCTTTTAAAATACCGATCCGCGCCTCAGAGCGCAGCCGATCCGCAGGCAGCCGCGGCAATGTCCTCTTCATATTTTTTGGCAGTTCTTGCTCTGTACGATGTAACGCCCACAACAGTTTCGCCGTCTATCTGGAGTGCCGTCGGAATGCTGTACTCAACATATATATCATCACATTCGTACATATCAACTATCTTTTTATATCTCACATGATCGCCCTTATATATGGTAGGCAGCACGCTTAATACCTTTGCCCTCGTGCCTCCGTGAAAGATCATTCCGCCGAGCTTGCCCGATGTTCTGTCCTGATTTGGAGCGACCATCATGCCTCCGCCGTAAAATCTTCCCTTCATGGCACTTGCTATCCATACCTTTTTATAATGCATCTCGACACCGTCTATGATAACACGGGCATCGGGACGCTTGTATTTATAAAGTATGAGCTGCATGGCTATCATAAGATAATTTATCTTCTTATCCGTGCGTTCCTTGAGCTTATCGGCTTCCTCGCAGACAACTCCGTCAACTCCGTAGCCGATACCGTTTATAAATCTCATATCCTTGCCGTTTATGCTCACGACAGGCAGATCCTTAAAATACTCTCGTACATCGGGGCTTCGCATCTCAGGCGCGTCTATGTCACGCAAAAAGTCATTTCCCGTTCCCGATCTTATTATATACACAGGGCAAGGAATATCAAATCCGTACGTGTTATTTGCAAATCTTGATATAGTTCCGTCGCCTCCGCAAAGGAAAACATTATCCTTGTCATTGACGGATCTTATAAATTCCTTTACGTCGATGTCAAGAAGGTTGATCTTTACAAGTTCTCTTTCTCCCATGGATCTGTCAACTACGTTTATATCGTTGTTGCTGTTATTTGATTTCGGATTAAAAAGAAGATAATTCATAGTATATTCTCTTTCGTTTTTATTGTCTTTATATATTCAGACACCTCATATTCAAGCAAGGATATCTCACGTGCATATCTTACGGTATCTTTTGGTCTTTCATTTGTTTTCAGCGCTCTTGCAGGTATACCAACTGCCGTGGAAAATGGCGGCAGGCTATTTAAGAGGACTGCATTTGCCCCGATCTTGCATCCGTTGCCAACGCTTATATTGCCAAGTATCTTAGCTCCAGCTCCGACAGTCACATCATCGCCAAGCCTTGGATGACGTATTCCACGCTCCTTGCCTGTGCCTCCAAGCGTTACCCCTTGATATAGCGTGCATCTGTCACCGATCCTTGCCGTTTCACCTATCACCGTGCCCATGCCGTGATCTATAAAAAAGCTCTTTCCTATATTCGCGGCAGGATGTATCTCAATACCTGTCATGCGTCTTGCCGCACAGCTTACGGCATGTGCCGCGGCGACATGTCCGCGAGTATATAGGCTGTGCGCCGCTCTGTACATCAGCACTGCCTTGACTCCGGGGTAAAAGACAAGCACATGCAGTCTGCTTTTGGCGGCAGGATCGCGCAGCAATGCGGCATCCGTCTGGTCCTGTATCTCATCCTTTATTTTGCAGACATGATCTATCGCTATGCCGCATACGTCCTTAAGTGACATTTTAATAAGATATAGGATATCCTTCATATTTTTCTTAGCTTAAGTCATAAGACTGAATCAAAATACCTCTGTATTCCGTTTGCAATGCCTACGGCGGCGTTATGTCTGAACTCTGCTGTCTGCATAAGTCTGTCGTCGCCCTCGTTAGTCATGAATCCCATCTCAAGTATGGTCGTGGGTATCTCGCACCAATTCGTGCCTGTCATATCATCGCCGTAAAGGATACTGTTCTTGCGCTTGCTTATACCGCTTTCTTTGCAATAATCGTCTATCACGTATTCGGCAAGGCTCTTGCATTCCGAAAACAGCTTGCCTATCTTATAGGGATTATTCTGTGTCGGACAGCACATAAGTGCGCCGTTTGCCGAGGTTGCATCCGAGCCGTTTGCATGTATCCTGATGTTTACTGCGCTTATGTAACCGTTCTTATCACTCGGCGCATATTTATTGGCTATCTGCGCTCTTTCTATATTGCTGACCTCGACATCATGCACCTCACGCACCATAACGACAGTGTATCCGCGGCTCATAAGCTCATCTCTTAGCGCCAAGGCAACGGTGAGAGTAAGCTCATATTCCTTGACCCCGGTAAAGCGTCCGTATGTGCCTGATGTGACCTTTGCCTTAAGCACATCGCTTCCGGGTCCGTTCGGCTCTTTTTCGCTCATACCGTGTCTTTGATGACCTGCATCTATAACGACCACACGATCTTTATTTTCGCCGTAGCCTGAATGGCATATGTCAGTTCCGCCCACAGGCTCGGGAAACACGACAGGATCCTTTTTCTGTTCTGTATCAGCCTCGGTGTCGCTTGAAGTATCAGACACATCAGATGTATTTTCAATATATGTATCAGTATCCGTATATGTGCCGCTATTTTCCGTTTCTTTTTGATCATGGGGGCTGTCTATCCTGTTACATCCGACAAAGGATACGGCAGTCAGACCAAGACAGAGTATCGGGCTTACAGCATATTTTAAAAGCCTTGCATTCATAGCATATCTCCAAAAATATATATCTCTTCCTACAATTATATCATAACCCTGCCGTTTCGTCAAGATTAAAAAGTAAAATCATGATGGCAAGCAAAATTTCTGCATGTCCGTAAAAATATGTACACGCCCACCCTTCATATAATCCCATAAAGCTTTCAAAAAGGAAGGTCAGCATATGTTTATTTTTTCTCTTGTGGTGGCTTTTTTAGCCAAGATGCTCCATCCAACGCTCAGTATAGGTGGGCATCAGAGCTTTCCCGAGGCATTGAGTCGGGAGGAAGAAGGGATCTTATTTTCAAAAATGTCGGAGGGCGATGAGGACGCAAGGCAGAAATTGATACTTCACAATCTCAGGCTCGTGGCTCACATAGTCAGAAAATACTATTCGACAAATAAAAACAGTGAGGATCTGGTCTCCATCGGAACGATAGGACTTATAAAAGCCGTGGACAGCTTTAAATGTGAGAACGGTGCAAAATTTGCAACCTATGCCGCCAAGTGTATCCAGAATGAGATACTTATGAGCTTCCGCGCGCAGAAGAAAAGAGCAAATGAGATATCCATAAATGAGACCATAGACGTTGACCGCGACGGAAACCCATTGACTTACATGGATGTCATAAGCTCGGACGACAATATGACAGACGAGATAGACAGAAAGATAATGTCAAGCAAGGCACTGCATTGCATAAACACAGTCCTGTCCGAGCGCGAGCGGCAGATAATAATAATGCGCTTCGGACTGTTCGGGACAAAAGAGCTGACGCAGAGGGAGATAGCAGAAAAACTCTGCATATCCCGCTCGTACGTCAGCCGTATAGAAAAGAGCGCTTTGCTCAAGCTTCGTGATATACTTATGTGATATCAGCCCCGACGCTTGCTTCGCACAAAAAGCGCGGCGTTAAAGCTTAAGACAAGGGCGGCGCATGTGCCGCCCGACGCGGCGGTCAGCGCGCCTGTAAATATCCCCATATATCCCTTCTCGTCTATTGCTTTTTTCATACCTGTGGCAATGAGATTTCCAAATCCCGTCAATGGAACGGTAGCCCCTGCTCCGCCTATGTCTATAAGGTGCTGATATACACCGCACGCGCCAAGCAAAACGCCCATTACGACATACAAAACAAGTATCCTTGCAGGCGTCAGCATGGTCTTATCTATCAGTATCTGCGCCACGATGCAAAGAGCGCCGCCTACAAGAAACGCGCGCAATAGCGAAAGTATGACATCCGACATATGATCACCTCCCCTCAAGGTGTAATAGATGTGCTATTGCAGGTATGCTCCTGCCCTGCTTTAAGCTGTCAGGGCTCATCATGGCACCTGTCGCAACATACAGGATATTGCCTATCTCTTGCCTTTCCATGAGCGGAAGTATATATGAGGACAAAACACTCGCTCCGCATCCGCATCCCGAGCCGCCTGCATGCGTATCCTGGGTCTCCTTATCATATATTATCTTTCCGCAGTCGTTATGGTTATCCATGATGTAGCCTTCTGCATTCAGCAGCTCCTTCAGTATCATGCTTCCCTCATGCCCAAGATCCCCTGAAAGTATCATATCATAGTCAGAAGGCAGGGTATTGCTCTCACGAAAATATCTTAAAAGAGTGGATGCGGCGGCAGGAGCCATTGCCGCGCCCATATTGTTTGCATCGTTTATGCCCTTGTCTATAACTATCCCCGGCATGCCGTCGCATATCCGCACTCCCGTGCTTGATCCATGCCCCACTATAAATGTCGCACCGCCTGTGACGGTCCACTGCGATGTGGGGGAGCGTTGACCGCCGTATTCCACGGGATTTCTGTACTGTCGCTCTGCCGCGCCGTTGTGCGACGAGGTCACAGCCGCACAGTACTTGTATATATTGTTTGTGGTGAACACCGAGGCTAAAAGAAGTGCCTCACAGGATGTGGAGCATGCACCGTACAGCCCGAAATACGGGATGGGCAGATCGGACAGACCGTATGACGACCCGACGCACTGATTTTGCAGATCCCCTGCAAATACAGCTCCTATACTGCCCTCCGACATATTGCATTTTGAAAGCGCAATATTGAAGGATATGCGCATAAGCTCGCTCTCTGCCTTTTCAAATGTGTCCTGTGAAAAATAATCGTCCTTGTCGTGATGATCGAACAGATGCCCTATCGGACCTTCATATTCCTTGACACCGACCGCATTTCCCGAGCATATGATGCTTGAATCAAGCTTTATTATCTGCGACATGATGATCCCCTTTTCTGATTTCGTTTTTATTATCTTTCCTCATATTCAAGCATAAAATCATGGCAAATTAAGGCGGGCACGCACTTTATACGGTAAATTTCATTTTGCTATTGAAAAATAATTGAAAATATGATAAAATATAAATACGAAAATTTATGAAAGGCGGAGAATATAATGTCAAAATTAATGAAAGAGGTACAGTACCACATCAATCTCGGACGCGGTGACGTAGGCAGATACTGCATACTTCCCGGTGACCCAGGACGTTGCGAAAAGATAGCTGCTTTTCTTGACGATCCGCATCATGTATCGGTAAACCGTGAATATAACGTATACGAGGGTACTCTCCTTGGAGAAAGAATAACAGTATGCTCCACAGGTATAGGCGGTCCTTCTGCGGCTATCGCAATGGAGGAGCTTACAGCTTGCGGCGCAGACACATTTATAAGAGTCGGAACCTGCGGCGGTATCGCTACAAAGGTGCGCTCGGGCGACATAGTTATCGCATCGGGAGCTATAAGACAGGACGGAACATCTGTTGAATATGCACCCATAGAATTCCCTGCAGTCTCAAACACAGAGGTGCTTATGGCTCTTTGCGAGGCGGCAGAGAGATCAGGCGACACATATCACACAGGCGTAGTTCAGGCAAAGGACTCCTTTTACGGTCAGCACTCCCCTGCGCGCATGCCCACGAGCCAAAAGCTTTTGTATCAGTGGGAGGCATGGAAGAGACTCAATACACTTGCAAGCGAGATGGAATCCGCAGCTCTGTTCGTAGCAGCTTCACATCTTGATGTGCGTTGCGGATCGGTATTCTGCACGGTATGGAATCAGGAAAGAGCCGACGCAGGACTTGAGGGCGGTCTTGATGAATGTCATGACACCGAAAAGGCGATAAGAGTTGCAATAGATGCCTTGAAGATCCTCATAAATAAGGACAAGAACGCAAAATAAGAGAGGGCTTTAAAATGCGCAAAAGAGGCGAAAACAAAGATACGGTATCTGAGGTGGGCAAGACTCCATGCGAAGATACAAATGCATCTCAATGCAATGAAAAACGGGATCTTTCTGACAAAATATACAGCCTCCTTGACTCTGCAGAGCGTTTTGCGATAAAGCTTGCCGCCATAAACCAAGTGGTGCGAAAGCACAGAAAAAAGAAGAAAAAGAAAAGCAAAAGGTACGGCAAGATCAATAAAAAAAGCGGTGTCCTCATGCTTAAGAAAAAGGTCAAAAAGGCAAAGACGGCAAAGCCCCTGAAAAGAAAGCAATAACATCTTTTGAAATAAGGAGATACTGAGCATGCAAGAAGGATGTCTTCCGATAGATCGGGACGAGCTTAAGATCAGAATAGAAAAAAACCGAGAAAGGCTTTCATGTGGCGATTATTATCAGTATGAAAGCATATTCTCCCCTGAAAGCTATACATGGTACGGCGACAAGGAAGGCCGCGCACTTTTAGCTTTCATGAGCCATTACAAAATAAGCGGCGACAAGATCCCATGCATGGACAAGCTGCTCTCAGAGCTCCCCCACCGTTTGAATGACAAAGGATACTTAGGTCCTGCATTTGAAGACGAGATACACGAGCAACAGCTCTCAGGTCACTCATGGCTCTTGCGAGGTCTGTGTGAGCACTATGATGTGTTTGCGGACAAAGCCTCACTTGATGCCATTATCGGTATCACAAAAGGTCTTTACCTTTCAAAAAAAGGGAGATTTGCCACATATCCCGTAGACCGTGATGCAAGCGGCGGCGATGTCAGCGGATCCTGCACGGGATCCTGCCACGGCTGGGTACTTTCAAGTGATATCGGATGCGCATTTATGAGCATAGACGGGCTTTCACACGCATACTCCATCCTTCGCGACTCGGATCTCGAAGAGCTTTTGTATGAGATGTGCAATGTCTATCTCAATATTGACAAGGTAAAGCTGAAGGCGCAGACCCATTGCACGCTGACTGCGGCACGCGGAATGCTGCGCATGTATGAATGCACACATAATGAGTTTTACCTTGACGGTGCAAAAGATATCATGGATCTGTACGTAAACAGAGGCGGCATGACCGCAACCTATCAGAACCTCAATTGGTGGGGACGCCCCGACACATGGACAGAGCCCTGCGCAATTATAGACTCACTGATGCTTTCATGCGAGCTGTACAAGATAACAAAAGAGCCATCCTTCCGTGAAACGGCAGCTCGGATATACCAAAACGGATTTGCCACGCTCCAGCGCGATAACGGCGGCGCAGGCACGGATACAGTCGTGCTTCACGGTGTGTGCGATACATTGCACGCAAAAATGTATGAGGCATATTTCTGCTGTACAATGAGACTTGCCGAAGGACTTTTCTATATAAATGAAAATGCAGATCTTCTCTTCTACCGTAAAAGCGGCAAGGCAGAAAAGATAGACGGCATATATTATGACGGCGATGTGATACTCACTTTGGTAAGCGGCAAGGGTGAAGAATATGTAAAGGAATATATACTCGCAGACGGGTACAAGCTCTCCCCCATACTCAAATACTATTGCCTGCCGCGCGATGTGATCGAAAATACATCCCAAAGAATAATTTTTTAAAGCTTACAGATATAAAAATATCGGTCGTACGGAATTTTCCGTACGACCGATATTTATTTGTTTTTTTCCTGCAATCCGTCAAGAGTCGATTCAGACATGTCGGACATGAGTCCGCATATCGCATCCTCGCTTACCGCACCTTCGCCGCAAAGCTCAACTATCGCTCGGTCCAAAACGCAATAACCGTTTTCGTACCTCAAAGCAGCTTCCCTGCCGTAATCGGTAAGATGAGCAAGTCCAAAGCTTTTTTGAGAGATAACACCCATATCCGACAGCGATCTGAGCATTTTATGCACGCTCGGCTTGCTGACACCTATAGTTTTTGCCAGCTCGGAATTTTTGACACCGATCCCATTCTCGGACAGTCTGAGCATATGGATCATATATCTTATCTGCGCAGGTGTAAAATATCTGCAGTCGCTCAAATGTATGTCACCTCAATTTTCTTTTTTCTCATTGCAGTGAGGGCATGCATCGGAAGATGCAACGTCGCCTTCTTTTTCGTCAGAGCAGTGGCAATTGCTGTCACAATGACCGCATTTGCCGCTGCATGTCTTGGAGGCAGGACAGCCTATGCATTTCTGCCCGCTCTTTTTCGCGCGGTAAATATACCATATTATCGCACCAGCGATAAGAGCCAAGACAACAATTACTATGATATTTTCCAACATGATATATTACGCTCCGAGAGCATATTCACGCTTTACGTTCTTCTTTGCACGAATGCTGAGGAATACAACTATTGCTGCCATAACGAGAACTGCCGCAAGACCTGCAAATGCCGCACCGACATTAAGAAGCTCGGGAGCTGTGATAAGTGTGCCTATGGTATATACAAGGTAACCTACCGTGAAGCCTGTGCAGAGCTGAAGTGCGATACCGCCCCAGAGCCACTTTGCACTCTTCATTTCTGAGTTCATAGCTCCGATAGCCGCGAAGCAAGGAGGTGTGTAAAGGTTGAACATAAGGTAAGCCAATGCCGCTACCTTGGTAATGGCAAGTATGCCTGCTACCTCACCGCCTGCGCCCTCGATCATTGCAAGCTCATCCATGTCTATGAGGTTTTCAAGTCCAACGAAGCAAACTGCAAGTGTACCTACAACGTTTTCCTTGGCAATAAATCCGGTAACAGCTGCAGCTGCAAGCTGCCATGAAAGCACACCAACGATAGGAAGCAAAATGTATGCAAAGGGAGATGCAATAGATGCAAGAATAGACTCATCAGCATTTTCTGCAACTGTGAAGTGCCATGTAAATGTCTGCATTATCTGAACTGCCATGTTGCACAAAAGTATGATGGTAGCCGCCTTAACTATGTAAGCCCAGCCGCGAGCGCACATGGATTTGAATGCGCCAAGGAATGAGGGACGCTTGTATTCGGGAAGCTCGATGATAAAGAAGGACTTTCTTGCCTTATATCCTGTTACCGCATTTACAAGAAGTGCGCCGAGGAATATAAGTATGATGCCTGCAAAATACATAAGAGCACTTACCCACCATGCATTGTCAAAGAATGCACCTGCAAAGAGTGATATAACAGGGATCTTTGCTCCGCAGGGCATGAAGGGCGCAAGCATTGCCGTGGCGCGTCTTTCACGCTCGTTTCTGATGGTACGTGATGCCATAACTCCGGGAACTGCACATCCTATCGTAATAACGAAAGGAATTACCGATTTACCCGAAAGACCTACCTTCTTGAATATAGGGTCAAGAACTACTGCAACTCTGGACATGTATCCGCAGTCCTCAAGGAGCGCGATAAGGAAGTACATGACCATAACGAGCGGCAAAAATCCAACGACAGCGATAACACCGCCGATAACACCGTCTACAAGTATTGCACTGATAAGGGGATTTGCATTTCCAAGAAGTCCGCCTACCCATTCCTGGAAGTACTCAAGCAGAGTTACAAGACCGGGGATGGTCGTGCCGTTTTCAAATTCTATACCCTCTGCGATCCATGCGCCGAGAGTTGACTGCGAAATGAAGAATACAAGGAACATAACGGCTACAAATATCGGTATGCCGAGCCACTTGTTTGTAAGAATGGCGTCTATCTTGTCGCCTATGTTCTTATCCTTGGTGAGCACCTTGCGGCTCTCTACCTCTTTTACGATGCCGTTTACAAAATCAAAGCGAAGTCTGTCCGCCGTTTCTACCGCGTGCTTGTCGGTAAGATCCACATCACCCTCGGAATACGGAGCGCTCTGGGATACATTTGCACATGCAACTGCGGCTTCCACAACAGCCTTAAGTCCGTCAGCCTCGGTGGAGACCGTATTTATAACGGGGCAGCCAAGCTTTTCGGAAAGTGCCTTTGTGTCGATCTTGGTCTTTTTCTTTTCGTTGATATCGCTCTTGTTGAGGGCAACTACTACGGGTATGCCAAGTTCAAGGAGCTGTGTCGTAAAGAAAAGGCTTCTGCTGAGATTGGTAGCATCTACGATATTTATTATAACATCGGGATTTTCTTTTTTTACATATGAGCTTGTAATGCTCTCCTCACTTGTAAACGGTGACATTGAATAAGCACCGGGAAGGTCAACTGCTATAAGCTGTTCCTCGCCTGCATACATCTTCTTTATCGGATGTTCCTTTTTGTCTACCGTTACACCTGCCCAGTTTCCGACCTTTTCGTTGCGTCCGGTCAGGGCATTGTACATAGTTGTCTTACCTGAGTTCGGATTGCCCGTTAAAGCAATTCTCATTGGTATTTCCTCCTTATTTTGATCCTTGCGGATATAGATTACAGTGATTTGTTAGCGATAGCTAACAATATGCCGAAAAATTGATCAGCTGCTGAAGCCTTGAGGATACAATTTTTCATGGCATACAAATTATATAATGATAGCTTCAGCAAGCTGATTGTCAATATTATATCTTCCGTCCTTGATTGCAACTACACAACCGCCCTTTAAGTGGCGAACTACGGTGATCTTCTCTCCGCTGTAGCATCCAAGTGAGAACAGAAAAGCATTAAGCTCGTCATCATCGGTATTGATACCGCTTATGACATATTCAATTCCGTCCTGTGCTTCTTTTAAGTTCATGACAAGCTCCTTTCTTTGATATATAGGATTTGTTAGCTCCTGCTAACGTGGATATTATACCAAAATTTATGCTCTGTGTCAACGCTTTTTTCCATAATTTCGCATTTTCGTATACCGTCACAGTTTTGTTACCCGAAACTAACATTATTTTAAAGCAACATGAATAAAAAAGTTAGTTCAAGGTAACTTTTAAAGACCCGAAAGGGGCGAACACAGTTCGCCCCTGCAGAGGTTATAGATTTTATGTACCTATCGTTATGTAAAGTAATCATAAAACAATATTCTTTCAGACCGTCGGCAACTTGCTTGCATTCGCCGGTATATACGGGTTATCATAAAATTATTGTGTATTGCGTTGACATAACGCAATCGATATATTACTGTTTTTACGGACCGTCGGCAACTTGCTTGCATTCGTCGGTCCGCACAACATTAAATTTATATTTATTCCACGGCTACACGATACACTCAAACCAATCCATAACATGTCAGAAAGTTTTTTGCCAAGCTTTTTTTCAAAAAAGCGGAAGAAGCCAAGCTTTTTTCAAAAAAGCGGAAAAAGCGGAGAAAAATCACTTTAGAAATCTTCGTACAAGTTTTTCGTATGTCTTGCTGTTATAGGGTGCATAGCGCATGGGGAGATCTATAAGCGTGCTCTTTTTAACAATAGATCGCTTGTGCGAAAAGGCATCAAATCCCGCCTTTCCGTGATAAGAGCCCATACCGCTCTCACCGACTCCTCCGAATCCCATATAGGATGTGGCAAGATGTATCACAACATCATTTATGCATCCGCCGCCACACCTCACGCTTTGAGTCACCGCATCGATATTTTTTCGGTCGCGTGAAAAGATATATAGTGCCAAGGGATATGCATTCTCAGATATGATGCTTATTGCCTCGTCAATGGAATCAAATGGTATTATGGGCATAATAGGTCCGAATATCTCCTCACCCATCACCTTGTCATCAAGAGTTACATTATCCATCACCGTCGGAGCTATCTTGAGTATCTCTCGGCTGTGCTCACCGCCGTATACGACCTTGTCAGCATCAATCAGACCCAATATGCGGTCAAAGTGCTTTTCATTTATGATCTTTCCGTAATTATCATTTGAAAGCGGATGATCGCCGAACTGACGCTTTATCTCGCATATAACTTCTTCTATAAGCTTGTCCTTAATGCTTCTTTTGCAAAGGATATAGTCAGGAGCAACGCAGGTCTGACCGCAATTCAGATATTTGCCGAACACGATCCTACGCGCCGCAAGACTGATATCTGCGCTCTCATCTATTATGCAAGGACTTTTGCCTCCAAGCTCAAGCACAGCAGGAGTCAAGTGCACGGCAGTATGCGCCAGCACCTCGCGCCCAACACTCTTGCTTCCCGTAAAGAACACAAGATCAGATCTTTCAAGCAAGAGAGCCTTGTTCTCCTCCCTGCCCCCTTTTACTACGGCAACATAGCTCTTGTCAAAGCACTCGCTTATGATAACATCTATGACATCTGCCGTTGCAGGAGCATAAGCACTCGGCTTGAGTATAGCAGTATTGCCTGCCGCCAGCGCGTCCACAAGCGGCTCCATTGTCAAAAGAAACGGGTAGTTCCACGGACTCATTATAAGAGTGTTGCCGTAAGGCAGAGAAAGCGTGTAGCTGCGCGACGGGAATTGAGAGAGCGGCGTTCTCACCCTCTGCTTTTTTGAAAATTTCTTTATATGCTTCAGCATGTAGCTTATCTCAGACAGGGTCAATCCCACCTCACACATGAAGCTCTCATATCGGCTTTTTCCAAGATCCTTTGAAAGTGCGTCGTATATCTCGTCTTCATGCTTAAGTATGCTGTTATACAGCATCTTCAGATGCTTTATGCGGAAGCTTGTGTCAAGCACGGCACGCGTGCCGAAAAATTTTCTTTGACTCTCAAAGAGAGCCGATATCTCATTAGCTGTCATTGCAATATGCCGTCAATCAATATAGTATTTTGCAAGATACTCGTTGAATTTCTTGTCAAACTCGGAATTATCGCGCTTGATGACCTTAAGTGCCTCGTGCGCATTCATGTTGTAATCATGCGCGTCGATTATACCGACAGCTATATTAGAGCAGTGGTCACTGACACGCTCGAAGTTTGTAAGCATGTCCGCCCAGATAAATCCGACCTCGACCGTGCACTCCCCGTTTCTGAGCCTGAGAACGTGACTGTCACGAAGTATGGACTTAAGTCTGTCTACAACCTGCTCAAGCGGCTCTACCTCATAGGCAAGCGCGATATCGTTTTCAATAAAGGCGCGCTCTGTTATATCAAGTATCTCATCTACCGCTCCGCAGAGAGTGTTAAGCTCTCTCATAGCCGATTCGGAAAGCTTGATGTCCTTTTCGCGCATCTCTTCAACAGATTCAAGTATATTAACCGCATGGTCGGATATGCGCTCAAAATCACCGATAGCCTTGAGCAATTTGGTAACGGTGGCGCTGTCCTCATCCGATGTCTGATTTTTGCTGAGCTTTGCTATATAAGTTCCGAGAACGTCCTCGTAATGGTCCGTGTCGTCCTCTATCTTGCGTATCTTTTCAGCTATTTCGGGCGTGTAGTTGTTTATCGCCTTTATGCTGAGTTTAAATCCTTCAACTGCCTCTGTTGCCATTCTGCATGCGAGATTGCTGCTCTGTGCAAGCGCGATGGCAGGAGTAGCAAGAAGTCTGTCGTCAAGCTCAACAGTCTTTTCATCGCTCTTGCCCTCGGGCACGATCTTATACGCAAGCTTTTCAAGCAATGACGATGCAGGAAGCAGGATAGCCGTGCAGAGTATGTTAAAGAGTGAATGGCATACCGCGATGCCGAGATGAGTAGCGGACTCTGACAGTATAGCAGGCTTAAGGATAGCTGAAAGCAAACTGAATACCGCAAGCCAGATCGCAGTTCCTATAACATTAAATGACAGATGCACCACAGCGGCGCGCTTTGCATTTTTGTTTGTGCCGAGCGATGAGAGCATTGCCGTTACGCAAGTACCTATATTCTGACCCATTATGATCGGAATTGCGGCGGCATAGGATACAGCTCCCGTAGCTGAAAGTGCCTGAAGTATACCGACAGACGCAGAGCTTGACTGTATGATGCCTGTTACCAATGCGCCGACGATAACACCGAGTATGGGGTTTTTAAATGCCAAAAAGAGGTTTTGGAACTGAGGGATCTCAGCCAATCCCGAAACCGCGCTCGACATTGCATCCATACCAAACATAAGAGTTGCAAATCCGAGAAGTATAGTACCGACGTCTTTTTTCTTAGACGACTTCGAAAACATTGTAAATCCGATACCTATAAGTGCAAGTATCGGTGTGAATGAAGAGGGCTTGAGCAATCTCATAACGATATTATCACTGGATATTCCGCCAAGGCTGAGTATCCATGCCGTTATGGTAGTTCCGATATTCGCGCCCATGATAATGCCTATGGACTGCTTTAGCGTCATGATCTTTGAGTTTACAAATCCGACTACCATGACCGTCGTTGCCGACGAGCTCTGGATAACGGCAGTAACGCCCATACCCGTCAAAAATCCTTTGATCTTACTGTTGGTAAGCTTTCCAAGCAATGCCTTCAGTCCGTTACC
Organism: uncultured Clostridium sp.; assembly: GCA_964629615.1. Taxonomy (GTDB): domain Bacteria; phylum Bacillota; class Clostridia; order Oscillospirales; family CAG-272; genus SVTX01. The sequence goes on from CAZVUD010000005.1 coordinate 50,709, forward strand.
TGCGCGTCTTTCAAGTCCCTCGCCCATTATGTTCATACCGAACAAAAACAGACACAGACCGCCTATGAGCGCAAGAGCATCAAAAATGTCAAACATAGTGTTCCTCCATATTAAAAATACGGTTATTTTTACGCAAACAAAGCTTGCCGCATAAATCCACGATCACAGTATAACACATAGAAATATAAATTAAAATCTTATTTTGTAAACAAACTGCCAATAAATATAAATATTTTTATCGCAAAGTGTATATTTTTTGTAAATTGGATCTTAAATAAAAGCAATGCAGAGACAGCACCCTGAAATAGCGCCATCTCTGCCTTATTCTTTATTTATTTATTTAAAAGTTCATCAGTAAGCCGCAATATCTCGGGAGCTATCCTCTCCCTCTCCTTTGTTACCATCGCATTGTATATCGGATATGCTATGCTTATCGTGATTATACCAATGATACCGATCACGATACCGATAAAAAATGAGTATTCTGAATACTTTCCGAGTATCATGCTCAGATCCGTCATTGCAAGGCTCATGCCTATGCCAAGCACGAGCGAGCCTATAACACCTAAGGCTATGGCAACGGCTCTTGCCTTTTTGGTGACTCCCCTGTCAAGGCGGTGGAGCCTTTCAAGACTACTCTCTTCCTTAACGGAATATTTCTCGCGTATCCTTGATATCTCGGATGCTTCCTTTGCGGAATACGTATATGAAAAGCTGTTGTTGCTGTTATTATCCATTTATCTCTTCCTCTGAATTTAACCGTCTGAGCTTTTTGGTACTGCTGATTATCATGTAGATCGACATAGTGATTATTCCGATCGTCAGCAGTCCGCCGCTAAGTCCCAGAAACATTTTTTTCGACATTTCCGTCAGCTCTCCCGTGCTGAATGTGGTGAGCATCGTCGATTCCAGCGTAAGCATGGAAAGGCTTGCCGCCGTAAGATTTACGGCTTTCGATGCCGAATACACGGGGCTGTGATATTTTCTGTATACAAAGATATTGACTATCGCCACAGTAAAGGTTATAAAC
>CAZVUD010000006.1:0-50879 GCA_964629615.1 uncultured Clostridium sp.
TTCAGTAATGTTGTTTTTCATAATAAAAACCTCCCTTTGTTTTTGTGCCTTTAGGCACGGTATTTTTTGCATTTGGTTTCAGCTTGATGATGGTGCTTGATGTCGTGTTGGGATAAGGATCAAGGCAATCGAAAAAGCTTTTATCTCATACGTAATCTTATTTTCAATATCATCATTTCTTTTTAATTCAGATATAAAAATCGGCAGAGGAAAAATTCCTCTGCCGATTTTTTGTATGCGCTGTATGCCGCATGCGGCATACAGCTTTCATATTTTATAAAGATCACTTCTTGAGGTTGTAATACTTTTCAAGTATTTCGATACCCTTCTTGTAGTTCTCTTCCTGTGCCTCTTCGCTTGTGTTGTAGTAGCCGTCATAGCCATCGTTGTCGCCTGCATTCTGGTAGAATTCCTTACCGTCAGCATCTGTCATACCCATAGCAACGAAGGAGGATGCGGGCACCTGTCCACCCTGTGCAACGTCTTCTACAAGGCTGTTACGGTCGATGAGGAGTCCGATAGCCTTTCTGATCTCCTGCTGTGCCTTTTCAAGCTCAACGCCTGTAAGGCTTGTGCCGGGAAGGAGATTTTCATTGATGTTCCAACATACATAGTAAGTACCGATCTGACCTACGATCTTAAACTCATCAGGATTGTTCTTCTTGAGGTTGGAGATCTCGTTTGTAGGAACATCGTCGATGAACTGCCAGTCACCGTTCTTGAAGTTTGTAAGCATGTTGTTTGTATCGTCGGAGAGATAGAAGTTGAGCTTGTTCATGGTAACGTTTGCGTTATCATAGTAGTTGCCATTCTTCTCCATTACGATAAGGCTGTTGTGATTCCACTGTGTAAGCTTGTAAGGACCATTGGAAATGTAAGTATCTACATTTGTAGCCCATGTACCGTTAGTATCACCGCGGTTGGAGCTGTGTACAGGGAAGTATGTCGGGAATGCAAGAAGCTCATTCCAATAAGGAACAGTATTTGCAAGTGTAACCTTAAGTGTCTTAGCGTCAACTGCTTCAACTGCGAGATCGTCTGTGCCGTAGCCCTTAACTACCTCGAACATGTAGCCGTAGTCTGCACCAAGCTCTGCGGATGCAGCTCTCTTCCAGGATGCTGCGAAGTCTTCAGCTGTAACTGCATCGCCGTTGCTCCACTTGGAATCCTTAAGAGTGTATGTGTAAGTAAGTGTACCGTCGTCATTTGTAACAGGCTCTACGAGCTCTTCAGCAAGGTCGGGAGCGATAACGAGGTTGCCGTTTGCATCCTGTGACCACTTTGCAAGACCTGCGAAAAGGTGAGCAAGCATTGTAGCACCGTCAACTGCACTGTTGAGTGCGGGGTCGATAGTCTGGGGCTCAGAAGCCAAGCATACGCTTATAGCATCTGTATTGCCGTTATACTTTGTCTGCATGAAGTACTTGTATCCGAGAGGGTTGGAGTAGAATCCTTCAACGCCCTTATTGATCATAAAGAGGTCTGTGTAGAAGTACAGAGGAACGATACAACCTGTATCCATAAGCATATCCTCTGCAACGTGCATCATGCCGTAGCGCTTTGTATTATCCGTGCAGGATTTGATCTTGGAAATAAGAACATCATATGTTTCTGCCCATGTTCCGTTCTCAACCTTAACATCATAACCGAATTCTGTAAGATCGAGGTTATACATCTTAAGAGAAGCATGTGCGCCCTTACCGAACTGAACGTCATTGTTACCCGAATTAGATGTCCACATATCAAGGAAGCAGATAGGATCGTTATAGTCAGCAACCCAACCGTTACGAGCTATTGAATAGTCGCCGTTCTTTCTTGTTTCAAGGAACGTGTTCCACTCCTGGTTCTGGAGATCGATATTCAAGCCTGCATTCTTGATTACACCCTGAATAAACTCACCGATAGCCTTATGGGAATCGCTTGTGTTGTAAAGGTATGTGAGAGAGGGAGGATTTACCTTACCGTCTTCACCGGACTGGTCTTTGGGATCTGAGCAAGCTACAAGGCTCACCATCATAAGTCCCGCTAAAAGAAGTGCAAAAAACTTTTTCATAATGTCTTTTTTCCTTTCATATTTTTATTAACGCCTCAAATGAGGAATTGATACATAAAATGCTTATGCTTTGTGTCAGTTGATATCGTCCTTGTTATGACAAGCAACGAAATGACCGCTTGATACCTCTTTAAATTCAGGCATCTCGCACGCGCATTGCTCTGTCGCATATGCGCACCTTGTTCTGAATGGACATCCGGACGGAGCATTCAAGGGACTGGGAATATCTCCTGTAAGAGCTATCCTCTGATTTGATCTCGCGATCTTCGGATCGGGGATCGGAACTGCCGACATAAGTGCCTTTGAATAGGGATGCAACGGATGATTGTATATCTCGTCAGCGTCTGCAAGCTCTACCATCTTTCCGAGGTACATTACCGCTATTCTGTTGCTTATATGTCTTACTACGAGCAGGTCGTGTGCAATAAACAGATACGTCAGCCCCATCTTTTCCTGAAGCTCGCCGAACATGTTTATTACCTGCGCCTGTATCGACACATCAAGTGCAGATACCGGCTCATCACACACTATGAAATCCGGGTCTACCGCAAGAGCTCTCGCAATACCTATCCTCTGTCTTTGACCGCCCGAAAACTCGTGTGCGTATCTTGAGGCATGCTCACTGTTGAGTCCTACGTGTCCCATAAGATCAAGGATCTTCTGCCGCCTTTCCTCCTTGCTTGAATAAAGCTTATGGATGTCAAGCGGTTCGCCTATGATATCCGACACGGTCATTCTCGGATTGAGTGATGAATACGGGTCTTGGAATACCATGGTAGCTTTTTTTCTGAATTCCTTGATATCTTGCTTTGTCTTCAGCAGCTTGCCGTTGTAGTAGACCTCACCTCCTGTGGGCTTATACAAATGCAAGAGCGTTCTTCCGACGGTGGTCTTGCCGCATCCTGACTCTCCTACAAGTCCGAGCGTTTCTCCCTTTTTTATGGAGAATGACACTCCGTCTACCGCCTTAAGCGGCTTTGTTTTTATTCCTCCGACATTGATATCGAAGTATTCCTTGAGGTTCTTTACCTCTATAAGGGGTGTTTCGGAGGAAACTGTATCTTTTATGATGTCACTCATCTGTTTCTCCTCCTTCTTCATCATCCTGTATAGCTATATGCGTAGCGGCTCTGGAAAGCTTAAGATCGAGGGTACCGTTCTTGATATGATCTCTTACGTTAAGCCAGCAGGTAGCAAAATGCTTATCGTTTATAATACGCGAGTCGGGGGACTCTCTTAAGCATATCTTCATAGCCTGTTCGCAACGCGGTGCAAAGGGACATCCCTTTGGCATATTAAGAAGGTCTATCGGTGTTCCCGAAATGGGCTGAAGCCTCTTTCCTGCGGAATCTGCCGTGGGAATGGATCTCATAAGACCCTTCGTATACTCATGGCAAGGATTGTAGAATATCTCATCTGCAGTTCCCTGCTCGCATATAGATCCTGCGTACATAACGACCACCTCATCACACATCTGGGCAACTACGCCAAGGTCATGTGTGATAAGTATTATTGCCATTCCAAGCTGCTTTTGAAGTGAGCTCATAAGCTCAAGTATCTGAGCTTGAATAGTAACGTCAAGCGCCGTTGTGGGTTCGTCTGCAATAAGGATATCAGGCTCGCAGGCAAGTGCCATCGCGATAACTATCCTCTGTCGCATACCTCCTGAAAATTCGAACGGATATTGTTTCATTCTCTTTTCAGGCTCATTTATGTTTACGAGCTTGAGCATTTCAACCGCTCTCTCGTACGCTTGCTTTTTGTTTCTGCCCGTGTGGAGCAATATTGCCTCCATGAGCTGATGACCTATCGTATAGGTGGGATTGAGCGAGGTCATCGGATCCTGGAATATTATAGCTATCCTGTTTCCTCTGACATGCCGCATCATTTTTTCTCCCGATCCCACAAGCTCAACGCCGTCAAGCTTTATTGAGGATCCGGGAAGTATTTTTGCGGAGGGAGCAAGTATCTGCATTATCGAATAAGCGGTTGCGGATTTTCCCGATCCCGACTCACCAACGATGCCAAGCACGCCGCCTCTGTCGAGGTTAAAGGAAATTCCGTTGATCGCCTTGACCTCTCCCGCATCTGTGAAGAAGGACGTTCGCAGATCTTTTACTTCAAGTAAAGCCATAAAATGTACCTCCTTTACATTATTTATTCAGCTTCGGGTCGAACGCGTCACGCAGACCGTCGCCGAAAAGATTGAGCGATAAAACTATCAGCGATATTACTACTGCAGGTATCACAAGTCTGTATGCATATGATGTGATACCGTTGAGAGCATCAGATGCAAGCGATCCCAGCGATGGCATGGGAGCGTTTACTCCAAGTCCCAAAAATGAAAGGTAGCTTTCCGTAAATATCGCACTCGGTATCTGCAGTGCCGTAGATATTATAACTACGCTTATGCAGTTTGGTATAAGGTGCTTTCTTATGATCCACGATGCCTTAGCACCCGATGCCTTAGCCGATAGAACGTATTCCTGCTCTCTGAGTGAAAGTATCTGACCTCTTATAAGTCGTGCCATTGATACCCAATACAGAAGCGCGAACACTATAAACAAGCTTATGATATTACTACCCACCTTTTCAAGAGCAGTTCCGCTTATGACCGCCTTCATTCTCTCTCCGAGCACCGCCGCAAGTAATATTACCATGAGCATATCCGGCAGAGAGTATATAACATCTACGACTCGCATGATATACAGATCGACCTTACCACCGCAATATCCTGCTATCGAGCCTACGAGAAGTCCGACTATAAGAACTATTATACTTGCGAAAAATCCAACTGTGAGGGATATTCTCGTGCCGTAAACTATTCTTATAAAATAGTCACGTCCGAGAGAGTCTGTTCCGAACACATGCGGGAACACCTTTTCGCCTGCAGCTATCATCTCCTGCTCTGTTTCGCCGTATTCAAAGGGCTTAAGATTATAGTAGCTTGAGTCTACCCTTCCGTACTTTCCTATTCCGAGCTGCTGATCGTATTCGTAAGGCCAGAACATGGGAATAAATATGCACGATAGGGTGATCGCAACTATAACGAAAAAGCTTATAGTTGCTATTTTATTTTTAAGCAGTCGCTTAACGCCGTCCTTAAAGAATGTTGAGGAGGGTCGCATCGAAACGAGATATTCTTTTTCGGAATCCGTTGCCGGAAGAAAAGCGTCTGCATCGAAATGTCCTGTTAAAAATCGTTTTTTCTTTTCCATTATATATCTCCTTTTATTCAAGCGAGATCCTCGGGTCTACCACCTTATAAAGGATATCACCGATAAGGTTCATTATAACTATCAGGCTGGCAAGCACGATAGTAGTACCCATGATGAGTGTGTAATCACGGTTGATTATGCTGTTTACGAAATCCCTTCCTACACCGGGAACTGCAAATATCTTTTCAACTACGAGCGATCCTGTAACGATATATGCAAGCATGGGTCCGAAGTATGTGATAACGGGGATGAGGGAGTTCTTTAAGGCATGACCGAATATGATCTTTACCTTAGAAACGCCCTTTGCCTTAGCGGTAGTAACGTAATCCTGACCGAGAACATCCAGCATGGACGAGCGTGTCAATCTTGTTATATGAGCCGTGGGATAAAGTGCGAGGGTTATAACGGGAAGCACGAGTCCTGCGCTCGTCGTGCCGTTGGCAGGCAGCCAATTCAGCTTTTGAGCAAACACAAGGAGCAGCAAGGTTCCCATTATGAAGCTTGGCATGGAAATGAAAGCCGTGGTGACTACCATTATCACTCTGTCGATTATCTTGTTTCTCTTCAGAGCAGCTATTGCACCGAGCACCACACCTGTTACAAGTGCTGTAACTGCGGCTATCACACCGAGCTTAAGCGAGGTCTTCATGCCGTCTGCTATGATCTCGGTAACTTCTCTTCCCTTGAGCTTAAGGGAGGGTCCGAAATCAAATTTTGTAACTATATTTTTTAAGTAAGTGACGTATTGTTCAAATACAGGTCTGTCAAGTCCGAATTTTGCTTCAAGTGCAGCCTTTGCCTCGGGCGTCATCGCCTTTTCGCTGTTGAACGGTCCGCCCGGTACAGCGCGAGAAACAAAGAAGGTAATTGTGATAACTATCCATATAGTCAATACAGCAAGCAGTATCCTTTTAAGTATATAAAACAGTGTTTTAGAATTCATATCACTTTTTCCTTTCTGTTATCGTTCGCGACCAAGGTCGTATACATACATTATATGTTATGCGCCGATACCTTGCTTTTGCAAGAAATGTAATAAAGTATGGTCATTATAGCACATATAGTTTTGATTGTCAAGGGTTTTTACGAAAAAAATGCAATTTTTTTATTCCAAACTTGTAAAAATTTTAATGTTAAGTCAATATTATGACATTTGATGTACTTTTTTGTCATTTTAAATTTAATATTTTTTCAAAAATGTTGCCAAAATTGCATTTTAAAGCTTCATGCTCCGCAATTTTCAACAATTATCAATTTTTTGCTTTATTGCTTTAATGCAGTGAATTTTGCACAAAAAGAATTTTTTCTTGCATTTTCTTTATCAGTTTAAAGCATTAAAACGTAAAAATGAAGGATATCCGCCTCCGTGCAATGCGCGAAGGCGGATATCCTTCATATTAGTTATAAAATATCAGTTTTTTTCAAAAGAATCTATCGGATTCTTCACAGCCTCATTCAAAGCATTCTCAACAGTAGCATCAAGAGTGGGCAATGTTATATTCTCATTTGTGTACTCTATATGACCTATCAGCTCCATAGCATCCTCGCCCTTGCTTGCGAATTCCTCGCTTCCGGGGTTTCTGGAATACTCATTGTAATATTTCATGGAAATATCAGCCTTATATGCAGCTGTTGTCTTTACGCTTGCGGCGATCTCGGTCGTTTCAACACTGTAAACATCCTTTTTCGTCTTTCCGGAGTCATAGAATGTTTCGCAATATTCTTCTGTATGAGCGTAGATATCAGCAGACATTACCGTAGCATTTTCAGAGCCAAGCTTTGAAAGATCCATAGAAGCAGTACCGTTCACCTTTGTGATCTCAGTATTTATTCTGTATCCGGATTCTGTATTACCCACAGAAGAATCGATGTGTGATCCGCCGATGATTCCGCCATTGCTCGATCCGCCGCCCATAATGATAGTATCATACAGACCTTCTTTGACTTCCTTGTTTATTATATCAATATCCAAAGCCACATCAAATCCGCAGACAGTATTCTCATTATAGATGAGATTAAGGTCGCACATGATCTTGTTTACGTGATCATCGTCATTTGCCTTGTATTCAATGTTTACATATTCTCTCTTGATACCGTACTCAAGCTCAAGCTTTATGTAGCCAAAGGGAGCCTCAGTCTCAGCGCCGATAGCCTGTGCCACCTTGTCGCCGTTTGCATTCAGCTTAATGCCCATGGTCTCTACGACCTCATAATTAACTACATAGTAGATCTCAAAATCAACAGACGAGATGACCTTCTTTACAAGATCCATGATCTCGTTTACCTGCTCTTCAACATCGCTTGTGATCTCGTTACCGTTATTCTTCATAGCATCGATAACACTCTCCATTGTAGTGTCAAGCATGCTAATAAAGAATTCGCTTGAAAGCACGAATTTTCCGTCTTTATATGTGAAATTCTCAGCCTTGAGCTTAGGAAGCTTAAGATCCTCAGGATTCATATCAGAGCCGATAGTGGATGTTATGGAATCAAGCGCATTATCAGTAGACGCACTGATAAGCTTTTCAAGATCGATGGCAGTAGCAGTATCTACATTTACCTTGCCATCAGCCTTGCTCCAAACAACAGCAGCAGCTACGAGAGAATCCGTGATCTTTGCATCAATGCCTGCGCACTCGCCTTCAACATCAGCCTCAAAGTGGAAATTATTGTCCTTTATAACAGCATTTCCGCTCATAGTACCGTTGTCTTCACCGTTTTGCTTTACACTGAGGCTTCCGTCAAGCTTGCCTGACAGCTTACCGAGTTCCTTTATAGCACCCGCGTAATCAGTTTCATCATAGATATTCTCCATCATTTTGAGCATATCAGCAAAGGTCTCGCCCTTGTTGAGCTCAGATATGAGCTTCTCCAGATTTTTGTCGGGATCGTTATCCTTCTGGATCTCGTTGCCGTTTGAAGTATCTTCAGGCTCTCTCTGCTGATCTTCATTGCCAAGGCAGGATGTGAGTACCAAGGAAAGACAGATCAAGATGCACATAAAAATAAGTATTCCGGATCTTTTCTTCATAATCTCATTCTCCAAATCAATTTATTTACAGATCAAAAAGAACTGTATTATAATTATACTTGACAATTGTTATTTTTTCTTTGCATTTCTGTTAATAAGTAGTCGATAATTATTAACATTTATTTAATTTTCAGTTCAAGTCCGACATTTATATCGAATATATCAAAAACCGAGGGATAAAGATCCCTCGGTTTTCAGATAGCCTTTTATAAATACAAATTATTTGTACTTTCTCTTGCGTGCAGCCTCAGACTTCTTCTTGCGCTTTACGCTGGGCTTTTCGTAGTGCTCTCTCTTACGAAGCTCGGTAAGGATTCCCGAACGAGCGCACTGTCTTTTGAAGCGACGGAGTGCACTGTCAAGCGACTCGCCTTCTTTAACTTTAACTTCTGCCATATCTTTTTCCCTCCCCTCGCTTGTACAGGATATCTTGTGCATAAATTACGCACAATACTTAGTTATTATACACTAAAAAAACCGTTTTGTCAATATATTTCAAAAATATTTTGCGTATCAGTCAAAAAAACTTCGGAATATATATCACTTTACAACTATATTGATTATCTTGTTGGGAATAACTATCTCTTTTACGATATTCTTGCCCTCAATAGCCGCAAGCACCTTAGCATCTCCCTTTGCCGCTTCAAGCACAGCATCCTTATCGCAATTGATGGGGAGGGTCACGGTAGACTTGAGCTTGCCGTTTACCTGAACTGCCACTTCAACCGTGGAATCCACTGTCTTAGCCTCATCATATTCGGGCCACGGAGCCAACGAGCAGAAGCCTTCGCCTCCAATATCCTCCCAAAGCTCCTCGCAGATATGAGGTGCAATGGGGCAGAGCAGGCGTATAAACACCTTGTATTCATCAACCGTAAGTGTTCCCGCATCGCAAATATCGTTGAGCAAGCCCATCATAGCCGCTATCGCGGTGTTGAACTTCATCTCCTCGATATCCGAGCTTACCTTCTTGACGGTCTTGTGGAAATGTGAGGAGAGCTTGCTCTCGCCGCTTCCGCTCACCATGCTCTTAAGGTCGCAAACGCGCTCGATAAATCTCTTGCATCCCTTAACGCTGTTGTCCGACCACGGAGCTGCCGCACCGTAATCTCCCATGAAGAGTATATATGTGCGCAATACATCCGCGCCGTACTTGTCTACCACCTCATTGGGATCTACAACATTTCCCTTGGATTTGGACATCTTCTCTCCGTCAGGACCAAGGATAAGTCCCTGTGCCGTTCTCTTTGCATAAGGCTCTTCTGTGTTGACCTCGCCCATATCATAGAGGAATTTATGCCAGAAACGGGAATATATCATATGTCTTGTAACATGCTCCATACCGCCGTTATACCAATCGACAGGCATCCAATACTTGAGTTTTTCAGGATCCGCAAGCGCTTCGCTGTTGTGAGGATCTATATATCTGAGGAAATACCAGGACGATCCCGCCCACTGGGGCATGGTATCAGTCTCTCTCTTTGCATCCCCATGGCACTTCGGGCACTTGCAATTCACAAATTCAGGGATCTTTGCAAGAGGGCTCTCGCCTCCCTCACCGGGCTCGAAATTCTTGACATCAGGCAATCTCAAGGGCAGCTCGCTCTCAGGCAATGCAACCATTCCGCAGGACGGACAATGCACGATCGGTATAGGCTCGCCCCAATATCTTTGTCTGTTGAATGCCCAGTCCTTCATCTTGTACTGAACGCCCTTCTCGCCGATGCCTCTTTCCTCAAGCACCTCTATCATGCGCTTGATGGATTCCTTCTTGTTCGTATATCCGTTAAGGAAATCGGAATTTACCATCTCGCCGTCGCCTGCATATGCGCCAATGCTTATATCTCCGCCTTTTATGACCTCGATTATGTCTATGCCGAATTTCTTTGCAAAGTCATAGTCGCGCTCGTCATGTGCAGGAACTGCCATTATTGCGCCTGTACCATAGCCCATCATTACATAGTCAGCAATATAGATCGGGATCTCCTTGCCGTTTATGGGATTTATTCCGCATACGCCCGAGAGCTTAACACCCGTCTTTTCCTTGACGAGCTGTGTTCTTTGGAATTCCGTCTTTTTTGCGCATTCCTCTCTGTAGGACATGACCTCATCCATGTTGGATATCTTGTCCTTGTGCTTGTCTATAAGCGGATGCTCGGGTGCTATTACCATAAATGTCACGCCAAAGAGCGTATCAGGACGCGTGGTGTATATACGGAGCTTCTCGTCTATTCCCTTAACTGAGAAATCAACGAACGCGCCTGTGGATCTGCCTATCCAATTCACCTGCTGCTGCTTTACCTGCGGCAGATAATCCACACCGTCAAGACCTTCAAGCAGTCTGTCGGCATACTTTGTTATGCGCAGATACCAAACATCCTTAGACTTCTGAACTATGTCACTGTTGCATATATCGCACTTTCCGCCCTGTGAATCCTCATTTGAAAGAACCACCTTGCAGTGAGGGCAGTAATTTACGAGCGCAGTATCGCGGAACGCAAGGCCCTTATTGAACATCTCGATAAATATATGCTGTGTCCATCTGTAATAGTCCTCTTGCGTGGTGTCTATAACTCTCGTCCAGTCAAAGGAAAATCCCACTCTCTTCAGCTGATCGGAAAACTTAGCTATGTTTCTGTCGGTAAGTATTCTCGGATGCGTATTGTATTTAACGGCAGAATTCTCGGTAGGCAGACCAAACGCATCAAAGCCTATCGGGAAAAGCACATTGTAGCCCTGCATCCTTCTTTTTCTCGAAACCACCTCAAGCCCGGAATATGCCTTTATATGTCCGACGTGCATACCTGCGCCCGACGGATACGGAAATTCGACAAGAGCATAGAATTTGGGCTTTTTGGAATGATCCTCTGCCTCGAATATGTGGGCATCAGCCCATTTGTCTTGCCATTTCTTTTCAACGGAAAGATAATCGTATTTCATCTGAAACCTCCCTTCCCCCAAAATAAATGAGGGAAACTTATATATTTCTTAATTTTGATCAAAATAAAAAACAGCCCCGTCCCAACAAAATGAGACGAAAGCCATGACCTCCGCGGTACCACTCAAATTGGCTGCAAGCATACAGCCCACTCTACCGATAACGGCGGCAACCGTTACGCGCTGACAAAACTTCACGCGTACCGCTCGGGAGCGAGCATCCAATTTTGAGCATCTCACCGTCTTGCACCATCCGACAGCTCTCTGCATCGACAACTCAAAGGATATCTCCGTCACTGCGTTTGAATATCTTCATATAGGATTATTATAATACACATACGAAAAAAAGTCAAGAGGGATTTTCACTAAAGATGATCTTTTTGCAAAGCATACATGCTCGCACAGTATCATAAAAGTGAAATATCCCTCCAACGTCGCAGTACAAAGACTGCATATTATTCTATGTATAATTAAATGAAGGTTTTTTCAAGATCATTTTCTCTTGAGCTTGCCCACCACTCTGCCACAGCATGTGACCTCTTCAAAGTTGCTCAGCAATATGGGGGAATATTCAGGATTAAGCGATATGAGCCTATCCCCCTCAAATCTCTTGAAATATCCGTCGCCGTCAAGAATAAATATACCAAGCTCGCCAAACTCAAGCGTGTCGCACTCCTCACAGAGCAATATGTCGCCGTTCCTGTATTTTGGCTCCATGCTGTTTCCGTTTATGCGCAAAGCAAAATCCGCGCCTGCCGACTGAGGTGTATCAGGAATATTTATGACAGTGGAATCCATGTCTGTAAGATACACTCCCGTTCCCGCAGACACAGGCATGTCGTAAAGGCAGATCTGGCGCTTTGAAAATCCCTGAAGATTTTTAAATGCGCTTGCGCGCGACATGACAGAGGTATCTCTGCGCAGTATTCTTGCGCTCGGAAGAGCCTCGCCCTCAAAGGACGCACCGTAAATATCGGTAACTCTTTCATATTCCTTATTTAATACGAGTCCCACAAGCTCCTTGCCGTGCTTATCCAGCCTGCGGTAATTTTCGATAAGACTGATCTCTCCCGGGTCAAGGGTGAAATTGTTGGTATTTTCCTCAACGCCCGTAAGTATGTAATCAAGCGAGCATTCAAGCGCAGCACATATAGCCACGATGTTCGAGAGCTTTGGCGAATCGCTTATACCCGCAAGTATTTTGGAAAGTGTGCCGAGCGGTATGCCCGTAAGCTCCGAGAGCTTATCATTGGTTATCTTCTTTTCGCTTTTCAGCTGCTTTATACGTTCAATATATGTTATCTCCTGCATCTTGCCCTCCAAAAGATCTGTTTTCGGAAATACGATCCATGTAATAATTCCTTTTACGGTATTATTATAGCATATTTTTTCCGATTTGTAAAGAGGTTTTAAAAATATTTTTTCTATTTTTGGAATTTTGCTATTGACAAATTCCGAGTTTGGTGTTATAATGTCATCACAAGGCATCCAAAACGGACTTTTTCACCTCATTTACGATCATTCAATTCCCGTTTTGGAAAAACTAAAGGTCAACGCAAATTCGATAAGGCTGTAAAGCCAAGAAAGGTAAGAGTAGTTATGAACGCATATTATTCACCCGAAGAAAAGAAGGATATCAAACGCGCAAGCCTCCCCAAGATAACATTCAACAAAGGAACTATAGAATTTCTTTGCAGCATAGTCGCATTCTTTACATGTGACATTGTTGTAAAGGTAGTCAAGGTCGCAGTAAGTGCTATATGCTTTATCGCATTTTTCGGCATTGCAGGCGGTATGGACAGCGGTAGTATCAGTGCCATCAAGGGCGCTTTTCTCTGCGCATGCTGTGCCGTTGCAGAGATATTCATCCTGCGCAGTCTTTCTGCACATGATCCTGATAACAGTGAAAATTCTTAAACATTAAGTTTATTTAGCGACAACTTGTTTATTTTATATGCTCCGCAAAGGCAAATGCAAACGCCATAGCCGCATTTTTCGCCTCATCGAGCGTATTGAATGCACTGCCTATTCTGAGTGTAAGGTAATAACTTGAATAAGCACTGTTAAGCATACAATCATCAACATAAATTTCGCCTGCGACATTCATATCTCCTCGGTTCAAGTACGAGCGCAATCTGACGGCGAGATCTATATTTGCGTCGCAATTTTCGGCATTTTTGCCGCACACATCGAGCCTTATCTGGGCAGATGCATATCCGTTGTAATTTCCGCTCGTAGCGTAATTGTATCCGTCCTCGCACATAAGCTGATCGACATCGATTATATACCTTATGCTCGGATACATCTGCAGGTAAAATTTTATGCTTTCAGCGGCATTGCTGTATGAATCGGCAATATTTTTGTCCTCGTGCCTTGCACTGCAGAACACCGTCGCTATTCCCGAGCGATCAAGTGCGTCTGCAAGCTCATATCCCACATCAATTATGCTCTTACCGCCATACTCCCGCCTGTCATTCGTATGCAGGACGAGTACGAGCGGATAAGGGCTTTTCTTTGTATAATACCTCGGATATTCGGCATACGGATCGTACATCAGGTCACGGTCTGTTTTATTTACAATATAAGCATCCCCGTATTCTTTGTGGGATATATCTCTGCATGTCATATCCCATTCCGTGTCCGATGTCTCGCTGTCCGCTTCTGCGGTATTCGTTTCCGTATCTGCACCCGTATCGGTCACGTCCGACATTTCCCCGTCGTCCCTTGTGCCGAGCATATTGCTTTCCGTGCCCATCATGCCAAAATCTCCGTTGCCGTCGCTTTTATCGCTTCTCTCATTGTGTGCCTTTGTGCATAAGAGCGTAAGGGCAACGCTGACAGCGATAATGAGCAATACCGCCGACACTCTGATGAGCACGAGCTTTACTCTTTTTGCGTCATATCTTGTGCAAAACAGCTTTCTTATATCTATCCTTCCATCCTTTATTCCATCTCCGATCTCCCTCATAAAAACCTCCGCCATGCTCATTTTAAAGCTCATATTTTATCTCAAGGACATTATATTTACGGCCGTGCAAAATTATACGTTTAACGCCCTGCCTTTTGTCTATGCCGCAAAAAGCCGGGGAAGCTTCACTCATTACTCATCATTTATTCATATTTCTCACAATAATAAAGTAATTTTGCACAAAGACAAAACAGATTAATTGTGCAATTATACGAAGATTTTTTTATGTCGGATAAATCACTTGATAATTTTCAAAACATGTGGTATAATTTAAGGAGCAAATTATAGTTGCATGCCTATGCGTATCACGCCTTATCACCCGTATATGCGAACATATTTCTTTGCGGCATGATCGCCTTTTGCAACAACACTTTTCTTTTTTGAGGAGGAAAAAATCTAATTATGACAAAGCGTATAATTGCCTTGTTTCTTTGTATCGCCACATGCCTCACTCTTGTTCTGAGCATGGCAAGCTGCGGACGCCCGGAGGTTGACTCCGACCACAAGGGACAGAGCGTAGTTATGTACCTTTCGGACAGCATCTACGATCTTGATCCTGCAAACGCATACAAAAATGAATCCACCGTCAATGTGGTAAGCCTTTTGTTTGAAACTCTCTTCAAGCTCGATGAAAACGGTAAGATCAAGAAAGGTCTTGCAAAGAGCTACGAGATAATTGAAGACGAGATCGCAGAAGAATACAAGATGGAGATAACACTTGATGACACTCACTGGTCAGACGGTGTTGATGTCCTTGCAAACGACTTCCTTTATACATGCCACAGGCTTCTTGATGTTGAGGCATCATATGAATCCGCTTCACTTCTCTTTGATATCAAGAACGCAAGAGATGTAAAGATGGGCGAATGCTCTGAGGACGACCTCGGTGTTACCGCCGACAACAAGATCATCACGATCACATTTGAAGGCAAGATCGACTACGACCGTTTCCTTCTCAATCTCACAAGCCTGGCTCTCGCTCCCATAAGAGAGGACATTGCCAACAAGACGGACGACTGGGCAAAGAAGCCTTCCACCATGGTAACGAGCGGTCCCTTCAAGCTCTCCCGTATCACATTCTCACCCGAGAACTCTGAAGTAAAGTATAAGGACACCAATTGGACCACAAAGAACGGTACTCCCGGTGACTACGAAAAGAATTGCTCTGAAGCAAAGATAACCAGCTTTATTATTGAAAGAAACGTTTATTACAGACGTGAGAACGTTGAGGATGTCAAGCTTGACAAGGCAGTTACACCTTACAGAATAATCGTTGACTGCTCACTTTCCGACGCTGATATACTCAAGGGCTACCGCGACGGCTCCATACTTTGCATAAACGATATTCCCCTTTCCATAAGAGAAGATCTTAAGGACGAGGCGACTGTTACTGACTCGCTCTCCACACATACATATTACTTCAACCAGAACGCTATGATAAAGAACTCCTCCACAAACAAGGAGGTCGCTCTCTTTGCCATCAAGGAGGTAAGACAGGCTCTTTCCATGGCGATCGACCGTGAAGCTATAGCCAATACAGTTGTTTTTGCAAAGGCTGCACAGGGCATTATACCCAACGGCATGTTCTCCTACGATTCTGCAAAGAAAACATACAGAGAAGAGTGCACAAACAGCTACGAATACCTTAAAAACGACATTGCAGGCGCTAAGGCAAAGCTTGAGTCTGCAGGCGTTGACCCCTCCGATTACTCATTCTCCATCACAGTTGCAGCATATGACGATGTACATGTTGCAATAGCAGAGGCAGTTGCCGCAGTATGGGGCTCTGAAGGACTCGGATTTGATGTAAAGATAAACAAGAGAGGTACAGTTATAAACAACGACTACTACGCTCTTGTAGACGATATTCCCACAGATATGTGTGACGACCTTTATGCAGAAGATCTCAAGAGTGGCAAATTCGAGGTAATTGCTCTTGATCTCTGTGCGACCACACCTGATCCCTTCTCTGTGCTTGCTCCCTTCGCAAAGGAATTTGCAGGTCAGAGCATGGATATGTCAACAGTTGATAATTACATCATACCCACACACATCACAGGCTACGACTCTGAGGAATACAACAAGAAGATCGAGGACATATTCGCTCAGAAGGACATCGAGGAAAGATGCTCCATGTATGCTGATGCAGAGGCACTTCTCATGGAAGACATGCCCGCTATGCCCATAGTTCACAACCAGTACGCAAGCGTTATCTCCGATAAGATCAATCTCGGAAACAAGGTACTGTTCTGGAATACAAACGGAAACTACTACTCCACGCTTGAATTTGCAAAGATGTACATAAACAAGAAGGACTATTCCGATTATGTTTCACTCTGCAACAGCTGGGTACTTGGAAATTACGATTACTACAGACTTGCACTTGATGATTCTGCATACGGTGCAGATGAGGATACGGTAAAGGCAACCAAGAAAGCCATTTCTCTTACCTACCTCTATCAGTTCAAGGATATAGTTTGGGATGAGTTCTCCATTGAAACATCCATCTACGACTTCATATTCGTAAAATAATTTAAGTCAGCACGAGCCTGCGCGACGGATCATCCTTCGTCGCGCAGGCTATTTTTATATTTTTTGCCGCTTTTTTTGAAAAAAATGGTGTTTAATTGTAGACAATTCGGCACTTGTGTGTTATAATATATAATGTATATTTATTTGCAAAAAGTCGGAGGTGAGCATCTTGCAGATAAAAAATCTTTTTCCGGGATCGTTCGGTTCAAATTGCTATATAATTCATGATCAGGAGCATGCGGCAGTCATAGACCCGTCTGCCTCCGTATCGGGTATCATGCAATATCTGAATGAAAACCGTCTCACCCTTGACATCATAATACTCACGCATGCGCATTTCGATCACATGCTGTCGCTTGACCAGCTGAGAGATGCAACAAATGCTCCCGTGGCAGTCCACGCTGACGACAAGGAAAACTTTTTCGACGGCAGAAAAAATGCCTTTTATACCTTTTTTCATAAGGAAAGGCAGTTCAGATCTCCCGAAATATTGCTTTCGGACGGCGACGAGATACATGTAGGAAGTATTACGCTTAAGGTAATACACACACCCGGACACACCAAGGGCAGCATATGCTTGACAGACGGCAAGGTCATGTTTACGGGTGACACGCTTTTTGCAAATTCTTACGGCAGGTGCGATCTTTACGGCGGCGACATATCAGAACTGAGAAAATCGCTTGATGCTCTGAAAAAGCTTCCGCCCGACACGCTTATCTACCCGGGGCATGCCTCATCGCAGGATCTTATAAGCGCACTAAATGCTGTAAAATATTTATAAAATTCAGACGCACATAAATGAAAGGACATATTTAACATGGATTACGGTTATCTTGCTGATCTGCTTTTTCCGCATATCACTACAACTCCCTCCGATATGGAGGAGAGATACCCTGCGCGCAAGCTTCCCGAGGGCGCTAAGGTAACGAGATTTGCACCTTCACCGACAGGATTTGTACATTTCGGAGGACTTTTCCCCTCTACCGTCGGCGAGCGACTTGCACATCAATCGGGCGGAGTTTTTTATCTTAGAATTGAGGACACCGATGCAAAGCGCGAGGTCGAGGGCGCCGCTGAGGGTCTTATAAAAACACTTGCAAAATACGGCATCAAATTTGACGAGGGCGCTGTGCTCGGCGACGACGGCAAGATCTGCGACAAGGGTATATACGGTCCTTATAAGCAGAGCGAGCGTGCTCTCATATATCAGACATACGCAAAGCAGCTCGTGCGCGAAGGCAAGGCTTACCCCTGCTTCACCACGGAGGAAGAGCTTGACGAGCTTCACGCCGTAAACAAAAAGGAAGAGATCAAAAACACGGATTGGCAAGCTGAAGCCGCAAAGAAAAAGCAAGAGATGCTCAGCCGCCGTGAATTTACGATAGAGGAAGTAGAAGAGCATCTTGCGGCATCTCACCCCTTTGTTCTCAGGATACTTGCCACAGGCGATCCCGAAAAGAAATTCAAGATCACCGACCTTGTAAAGGGCAATCTTGAGATCCCCGAGAATGACGAGGACTTCGTACTGCTCAAATCCGACGGAATTCCGACATATCACTTTGCACACGCAGTAGACGACCACCTCATGGGAACCACCCACGTTATCAGAGGTGAGGAATGGCTCCCCAGCCTTGCAAAGCACATACAGCTCTTCTCCTATCTCGGATTTAAGGCTCCGAAGTACATGCATATAGCCCAGATCATGCGCCTTGACGAGAGCGGCAACAAAAAGAAGCTCTCAAAGCGCGATATGGGTGCAAATATGGACGACTACACACGTATGGGATATGCTCCCGAATGCGTTTGCGAATACGTTATGACCCTGCTCAACTCAAACTACGAGGAATGGCATGCGCAAAATCCCGACAAGCCATACACAGATTTCCCCTTCAATATAAAGAAGATGTCTGTTTCGGGATGCCTGTTTGATTTTAACAAGCTCAATGACGTATCCAAAAACATCATTTCCAGAATGAGCGCCGACGAGGTTACAGACAAGGTAACAGAATGGGCTTTGGAATTCGACCCCGAATTCGGACGTATTCTCGCAAATAACAAGGATATCGCCAAGGCGGCATTTGCAATAGGTCGCGGCGGCAAAAAGCCGAGAAAGGACCTTGCAACATGGGCTGACGCAAAGGATTACATGGGATTCTTCTTTGACGAGTTCTTCAGCGTTACGGAGAATTACCCCGAGAGCTTTGACAGGCAGGATATATTGTCCTCTCTCTCTGCATTTGCTTCTGGCTACGACGAAAATGACGACATGAACGCATGGTTTGACAAGATAAAGGCTATTGCCGAGTCTCTCGGATATGCATCGGACATGAAGGCATACAAGGCAGATCCGAACGCGTACAAGGGAAATGTCGCAGATATAAGCATGTTCATCCGTCTCGCCGTTACAGGCAAGACCAACGCGCCCGATCTTTATACGGTCATGCAGATAATAGGACGCGAAAAGACACTGTCGCGCATAAACAGCATGGCAGAAAGCCTTAAATAATCGGTTTGAAAGGAGATTTAAGCTATGTCAGAAGAAATTATAGCCGGCAACTTTATACACGATATCATCGATGAGGACATCGCACTTGATCCCGGACTCAAGATACACACAAGATTTCCCCCCGAGCCTAACGGATACCTCCACATAGGCTCTGCTAAAGCCATAATGATAAATTATGAAACGGCGAAAAAATACAACGGCGTATTCAACCTCCGCTATGACGACACAAATCCCGCAAAGGAAGATACAGAATATGTAGATTCCATATACCGCGACCTTACATGGCTCATAGGTGAAGAGCCCAGCGGCGGCATCTTCTACGGATCGGATTATTTCGATCTCTGCTACCAGTACGCCATCAAGCTCATTCGCGACGGAAAGGCTTATGTTTGCGATCTCAGCGCAGACGAGCTTAAGGAATACAGAGGCACGCTCACCACCCCCGGCAAGAACTCACCCTACAGAGACAGAAGCGTTGAAGAAAATCTCGATCTCTTCGAAAGAATGAAGAACGGCGAATTTCCCGACGGTTCAAAGACTTTGAGAGCCAAGATAGATATGGCATCTCCCAACATCAACATGCGAGATCCCGCCATATACAGAATAGTTCACACATCACATCACCGTCAGGGCGACAAGTGGTGCATATACCCTCTCTACGACTATGCACACCCGATACAGGACGCAACAGAGGGCATAACTCACTCACTTTGCTCGCTTGAATTTGAAAATCACCGTCCCCTCTATGATTGGGTGGTTGAAAATATCGGATTTGAGCACAAGCCCAAGCAGAGAGAATTTGCACGCTTGAATGTCACAAACACGGTAATGTCCAAGAGATATCTAAGATACCTCGTTGAAAATGATATGGTAGACGGCTGGGACGACCCCAGACTTCCCACTCTCTGCGCCCTTCGCAGACGCGGATACACACCTTCCTCCATACGCACATTTGTCAGAGGTGCCGGCGTTTCAAAATCCGAAAACCTCGTCTCACTCGGTCAGCTTGAGGCTTGCATAAGAGATGAGCTCAACGAAAGCGCTCCGCGACGTGTTTGCGTAGCCGATCCCATCAAGGTAGTTATCACAAACTACCCCGAGGATAAGGAAGAGACATTTGATCTTCCCAATCACCCTCAGCACCCCGAGCTGTCGGTAAGAGCGGTTAAATTTACACGCGAGCTCTATATAGATGCAAACGACTTTGCACTCACACCTCCGCCCAAGTTCTTCAGAATGAAGCCCGACGGTGAGGTAAGACTCATGGGCTCCTACATCGTTCGCTGCAACGAAGTCATCACAAATGACGACGGAAGCGTAAAGGAGATACACTGCACAGCCGACCTTGAAACAAGAAACGGCAACCCCGCAGACGGCAGAAAGATCAAGGGAACCATACACTGGGTAAGTGCAAAATACTGCGAGGATGTAACTCTGCATCTCTATGACAAGCTCTTTACCATCGACAATGTAAACGACATTCCCGAGGACAAGACATACAACGATTACCTCAATCCCGACTCTCTCATAAAGGTAAATGCCAAGGCAGAGCCTGCACTTTCAAGCGCTGTCGGCGGCGATAAGTTCCAATTTGTCAGAATGGGATATTTCTGCAAGGACTACAAGCACGAGGGTGTATATAACCGCGTTGTTGGACTTAAGGACAGCTTTGCAAAAAAATAATCACGATCTGAATATCTGAAAGGAGCTCATATGAACCCAAAAATGATCTGCCTTGCGGCATCCGCTCTTTCATCGGCACCCGACATTGAATTTGCGCCTTTGCTCTTTAAGATGCTTTGCATATATACAGCTGTGATATCGCTGATATCCATAATAGTCTGCATATACGACAAATCCATATCCAAAAAGAACAGAGTTGAATTGCGCGTGCCCGAAAAGACACTCATGCTCCTGTCAGCCATAGGCGGCGGTGTAGCCATGTATCTGACTATGCTCATCATACGTCATAAGACAAAGCATGTAAAGTTCATGCTCGGTATTCCCGTGTTTATCTTATTGCATGCCGCTCTTGTGATAGCAGGCTTCTATTTCGGTATACTTGCGCTGTAATGTTGTGAAATTTTCACAACATTACATTACATTCTCGACTTGTTTTTGACAAAAATGTCACTTGCAAAAATCGTCCGTGAATGATATAATATATATAATAATATGTATAAAATGCTGTGATGAAGTCAGCTGTTATTCTTTGCGTTTCACAGAGAGTCCGCCACCTGGTGTAAGGCGGATATTCGCCGATAACCTCGCATTTCCCTTCGGAGCATATTCGGTCAAATCGCTATGCGACAAGTAGCCGAATACGGCATAAGACACCGTTATACGTCTTATGGGTCCGTTTCTGGCCCTTTTGAGTGCGTCTATAAGACGAAACGTGGTGGTACCGCGGATAATGTCCGTCCCGATCTTTGCATATCGGGACGGATTTTTTTACAGATAATAATTTTGAAAGGATAAACTTAAAATGAAGGACATTCTCCAAAAGATCAAAGCCGAGGCTTTGAGCAAGATAAGCTCTGATGATATTTCCGACGAAGAGCTTGAAGCGGCAAGAGTCAAATATCTCGGTAAGAAGGGTGAGCTCACCGCCGTTTTGCGCGGAATGGGCAAGCTTTCAAACGAGGAAAGACCTGTTATAGGTCAGCTTGCAAATGAAGTAAGAGTTGCCATTGAGAGCGCGATAGCAGACACTAAGAGCAGGCTCTCAAAGCGCGCACTTGAGCTTAAGCTTAAGAGTGAAAAGCTTGACGTTACCATGCCCGGCAAAACACAGAAGATAGGTCACAGACATCCCCTCACTCTCGTTCAGAGAGATCTCGAGGACATATTTATCGGTATGGGCTTTTCCATCGTTGAAGGACCCGAGGTTGAGTACGATTACTACAACTTCCAGGCTCTCAACATCCCCGAAAACCATCCCGCACGCGACACACAGGATACATTCTACATCACAGATAAGATACTTCTGCGCAGCCAGACCTCTCCCGTTCAGGCAAGGACCATGGAAAAGCAGAAGCCCCCGATACGCATAATCTCCCCCGGACGCGTTTACAGAAGTGACGCAATGGACGCGACCCATTCACCTCTCTTCCACCAGATGGAGGGGCTTGTAGTTGATGAGGGCATAACCATGGGCGACCTTAAGGGCATGCTTGAAACCTTTGCAAAGACAGAATTCGGCGAGGATACAAAGGTCAGATTCCGTCCTCACCATTTCCCGTTCACCGAGCCGTCTGCTGAAGTTGATATATCCTGCTTTATGTGCGGCGGCAAGGGCTGCAGACTCTGCAAGGGCGAAGGCTGGATAGAGATACTCGGAGCAGGAATGGTACATCCCAACGTGCTCTCAATGTGCGGCATAGATCCCGAAAAATACTCGGGCTTTGCATTCGGTATGGGTATCGAGAGGATCGCTATGCTAAAATATCACATTGATGACATTCGTTATTTCTATGAAAATGACGTTCGCTTCATCGAACAGTTTTAATATAGGAGGGCGAAAATAATGAATCTTTCACTTAATTGGTTACACGATTTTACAGATACAACCGGCATAACCACCAAGGAATTCTGCGACAGAATGACCGACACAGGCTCAAAGGTAGAGGGCTTTGAGGAGCTTGGCGCAGATATCAGCAACGTAGTTGTTGCAAAGGTGGTTTCAATGGAAAGACACCCCGACTCTGACCACCTCTTTATCTGCCAGATGGATATAGGTAAGGGCGAAAACATTCAGATCGTTACAGGTGCTCAGAATGTAAACGAGGGCGACATAGTTCCCGCGGCTATTCCCGTTGCACATCTTCCGGGCGGCGTTACCATAAAAGCAGGCAAGCTCCGCGGCGTTGAATCAAACGGTATGCTCTGCTCTATGGGTGAGCTTGGACTTACAGCACACGACATGCCGAACAAGGAAGAGGACGGAATACTTATCCTTGATCCCGAATTTGAGGACAAGATCGGCATGGATATAAAGGAAGCTCTGCTTTTGTCCGACACAGTCGTTGAATTTGAGATCACCTCAAACCGCCCCGACTGCCTCTCAGTCATCGGTCTTGCAAGAGAAAGCGCCATCTCATTTGAAAAAGAATTTAACCTCCCCTGCCCCAATGTAAAGGAGCTTGGCGACGGAGATGATATAAGCAACTACCTTAAGGTCGAGATAAGCGACAGCGATCTTTGCCACAGATACGCGGCAAAGATAGTAAAGAACGTAAAAATAGCTCCCTCCCCCCTCTGGCTCAGAATGCGCTTGCGCGCAGCAGGTGTAAGACCCATAAACAACATCGTAGATATCACGAACTACGTAATGCTTGAATACGGTCAGCCCATGCACGCATTTGATTACTCCTGCCTCGACGGAAAATGCATAAATGTCCGCAGAGCACACGACGGCGAGCTTTTCCGCTCGCTTGACGACAAGGATCACACGCTTGACTCATCCATGCTCGTAATAGCTGACGAAAAGAAGGCTTGCGCGCTTGCAGGTGTTATGGGCGGCGCTAACTCCGAGATCAAGGATGACACTGTTACCGTGGTATTTGAATCTGCATGTTTCCTTGGAACAAATGTAAGAGTTACCGCAAAGAAGAACGGCATGAGAACAGAATCATCCGCACGCTTTGAAAAGGGACTTGACCCCGAAAACGCAATGGGCGGTCTTATGAGAGCATGTGAGCTGGTACAGCTTCTTGGTGCAGGTGATGTCGTAGACGGCATAATCGACGTGTACCCGACAAAGGCAAAGAGCAACATCATTCCCCTTGAGGTAGACAGAATAAACAAGTTCCTGGGCGTTGAATTGTCACGCGAGTACATGATAGACGTGCTTACAAAGCTGGAATGCAAGGTAGTTGACGGCAACATCATCACTCCTACCTTCCGTCAGGATCTTGTCTGCATGCAGGATATTGCCGAAGAAATAATCAGGATCTACGGTTACAACAAGATAAAATCCACATGCATATATGCAGAAACAACTCAGGGCGGCAGAACTCCCAAGCAGCAGTTTGAGGTTGACACTGAAAACCTCATGTACGGCATGGGATTTGACCAGATACAGACCTTCTCATTCATCAGCCCCCGTTACTATGATAAGATAAGAATGGCGGCAGATGACGCAAGACGCGAGAGCGTTGTTATATCCAACCCCCTTGGTGAGGATACAAGCGTTATGAGAACTACTGCGTTGCCCTCACTCCTTGAGGTCATAACAAGAAACATCAACTTCTCCAATACAAACGTGCGAGTATTTGAAATGGCATCCACATATACCCCCACACCCGATGTAAATGATCTTCCTGTAGAAAGAAAGATACTTACCGTTGGCATGTACGGAAATGAGGATTTCTACACACTTAAGGGCGTTGTTGAGAACATTCTTGAGAGCGCAGGCATAGTTGACGCCAAATATGTTTCCTGCTCCTCTGACAACGCATATCATCCCGGAAGATGCGCACAGATATATGACAAAAACGGCAATCTGCTCGGTATAATGGGTCAGATACATCCGCTCACAGCGCAGAATTACGGCGTAAGCACGGTCATCTACGCAGCTTGCATAGATTTCGACTCTGTTTTTGAGTATTCGGATATGACCGTGGACTACAAGCCCCTCTCCAAGTTCCCGTCCGTTACACGTGACTTCTCATTCGTATGCGATGAGGATCTTGAAGTAGGCGTAATTGAGGAGACCATGGCTCGCGCGGCAGGCAAGCTCTGCTCAGGCGTTGCTCTGTTCGATATTTACAGAGGCGCTCAGATAGGTGAAGGCAAGAAGTCTGTTTCCTTCCGTCTTACACTCCATGCAAACGACCGCACACTTACAGTTGAAGAAGCCGACAAGGTATCAAACAAGGTGCTTAACGATCTGAAGTTCAAGCTCGGCATCGGCATCAGAGAATAATACTTTAAGGGTGGCTTCAGATGGATCAGAAAAAGATTGACAGAATAAACGAGCTTGCAAAAAAGAAAAAGTCCCCCGAGGGACTTACAGAAGAGGAGCACGCTGAAAGAGCACAGCTCCACAAGGAATATATCGAAGCATACCGTTCTCATCTGCGCGGAGTACTTGATAATTCAGTCATACAGTATCCCGACGGCACGAGAGAAAAGGTAAAGGACAGATATAAGGGCGACAAATGATCGCAAAAAAATATCGGAGGCACGCCTCCGATATTTTTTTATGCATATTTAAGTAAATATTGCCATGCAGACTGTAGACAGGCAAAGTATAAGGAGTCCAATATTAAACTTCTTTTTGTGCTTTTCCTTAAAGCATATCGCTGAGAATATCACAGTGACAAGTATGCTTAGCTTGTCTATCGGCACGACCACGCTTATGCTTCCGTTTCCAATGGCATAGTAATACAAAAGCCAGCTTGCGCCCGTTGCTATGCCCGAAAGGACTATAAATGCTGTGTCGCGTTTATTTAAGCGCCTTTGCTCTTTCGGCTTTTTGCGGAATATTACCACGAGCCATGCCACAGCAAAGACCACGCATGTGCGTATGGCGGTGGCAAGATTTGAGTCCACATTTTGTATGCCGATCTTGGCAAGTATAGACGTCATGGCAGCAAATACCGCTGATAGCGCCGCAAATATAAACCACGGCGACTTGTAGCTCTTGCCGCTGCGGTCTATATCTATCATAAGATATGTTCCCACTGCTATCGCTGTAAGAAACAAAAGCTTAAGATACCACATACTGCGCTCTGTTGGAAATACAGCCATTGCCAAAAGCACGGATATCACGACGCTGGACTTATCCACCGCCGCGACCTTTGAGGTCTCACCTATCGCAAGTGCCTTAAAATAGCACAGCCAGCTCGCACCGGTAGCAATTCCGGAAAGGATAAGGAATACAAGCGATCTTGTATCCACATTGACTATATCGCCGGCAGATCCGCTTACTATTGCCACAAGCCACGCAAACACCAAAACGACAGATGTTCTCACTGCAGTTGCAAGGTCCGAATCTGTATTTTTAACTCCGTATTTTGAAAGTATAGCTGTTATGCCCGCAAAGAACGCTGACATGACAGCCGCGATCATCCAAAGCATTATAATTCACCTCGATCTTCGGTAAGGATCATATCCTCACGCTTTCGACAGTATTAAAAGTGCCAAATTCACCGCTTTCGGATACACATATAATAAATTCGCGCACATTGACCTTGTGCGGAAGAGATACATTACGTATCATTTCATATGCGCGCCTTACCTTTTCATTTTCAGGATCAAAAAAGAGGGAGGTGTGCAATTTTCCGTCGGAATCATATTCCGATATATCAACGCCATATTTAGCGTACAACATATCGTTTAGATTATTTTGAGCCAAAGCAGCTTTGTCTGACATATCATACCTTATCCAGCAAATATTATCAAAGCATTCATATCCGCGCACATCCAGCTCCAAAGGCTCAAGATGCGCACAATATTCAGCAATATCCGACAAAATATCATCTATGGCATCATCAGATGCGTAAAATGCGTTTTTGAGAGTTATGTGGAGTGGTATGCCGGAATTTTTAGACTGAAATCCAAGCATACCGTCGATCTCACGTACCTCAGTGCGAACCGCATCAAGTTCTCTGTCAACGCAAGCTCCTGTCCATATATACATATTATTCGCAATAGAGATAGTTGAATCTGCCCATAGGAGCGCAATCACCATTCTTGTAAAGATCCATGATATTATTTTCCTGCATATTATCGCTCCACTTGAATTCAAAGCTGAGCTTGCCTTCTGTACATATCATATTTCTCGGCACCTCTATCATTACAGTATTGCCCTTAGTGCTGATCCTTACACGTCCCATCTTCTCCCACACATACGCGTTATTGTCATTAGGAAGCATTACATGGCGCTCTATATCAGTATATCCGCCGCTTGCCTTTTTGCGGTTTATAACGAGATCATAGCCCTCCCAACCGCTCTTATGACTTCTGTCACTGTCTATATACAGCGTCATGCATCCGCACTCTGACGTAACTATCTTGTCCGCGCACTCGGCGTAAAAATAAACATTGTCAGCATCTCTTGCGACCTTGCATCTTACTATGTTGTTCTGCGCGCTGGAGTTTACGTAATGAGTTCCCGAATAACCGTCACAGTCGCGGTTGCAAGCGCCGCCGCGCGCATTGAGATATTCAGGAAGGACATCACGCCACTGATCCTTGCCACTGCGTATATCAATGGTCTTTTCGCCCGACGCTTCCACTCTCGGCAAAGAACCCTTGAAGCGTCTTATATTATGCACCATCTGAAGATAATACGTATCAAGATATCCGTCTATATCAGGCTCGATATCGCGGCTGTGCTCTCGGTCATATTGGTCAACCATGGCTATCTGGGTGGAATCGGGATCCTTCTGCCAATTGGGATCCTTATATATTCTTCCCATCTGCCACTCGTTCCAGCCTGTAATAAATATTATATCAGGGTCAGCGTCAAGCGCTCTCTCCCACTGCTCCTCGAAATTATATCCGTACTTATATGAGTCTTTCGTCAGCTTGCTCCATCTGTCGCGATGAGTATAGCTTCTTCCGTATGTATCCTTGTCGTTAAAATACGTGCATATGCGCTTGTCATTTGCATTCTGTGCAACACCGACAGACATCATCTCGCAAGAGCCGTCTGCACGGGTGCCGTATTTAAACTGCGGATAAGTTTCAAGCCACGGCCAATGATCGGGTCTTGTAGGACCTGTGTGGTATCCGGGCATGCCGGGACGGAATGTAAAGAATTCCCTTATCTCCTTAAGTATCTTTGTATCTGTATCGCAAACGCCGTCAAAGGACACAGCCTCGGGATATGCCATGATAAGGGGCTTGCCGTCAAGCATGAACCAGAGGTCGCTGTACCTGTGCGGTCTGTAAAGATCCTGATACAGAACTCTGAGCATATCGTTTGACCAGCCAAACGGCGCAAAATTAAGCATAAACACGACCTTAGGTACATTTATACCGTCCTCGCGCGCCTTGTGCAATCCCTCAAGCAACGGCTCGTAGCCGTCCTTCCAAAGGAAATTTCCGTTGGTGCAGTCGAAAACTATAAAATCCACGCCTGCGTTTGAAAGCATTATGGCATGCTTTCTTATAACATAATCATCGCTGTTGAGATAAAATCCGTACAAGGGCTCATTCCAATGAGCCTGGAGCGGCTCTTCTCCCCAAGCAGGGTGATCCATGTTAAATTCAGCCGCAGGATGCTCCTCCAAAAGCTTTGTTACATTGACTGCCCTTCTGCCCTTGTGCGCATCTCTCCAAGTCCAATAAAAGATACCGACCTTCTTGTCCTTCTTTCCGCGCGTATCCTCGACCGACGCAAGATGTCTGCCGAGCATATCGGTAGCCTCCCACTCTGATGTGCGGAGATCGCGTATCTTACGGTCACTCGTGGGAACATAATCAGACACGGTAAAATCCTCAACAAATATAAGCTTTGCAGAATATACCTGTGTATTTCCGTCGATATCTATCTCGATATCGTGCATGCCGCTAAGCTCATCGATCTCGCACCTTACAGTATCCTTATCGCTTGCATTTGCAAGCACGCAGTAGCCAACCGTCTTTTTATCTGCGTATATCCTCGCTCTCGTTACATCCCATGTGCTTGGGTTCTTAAACGTGATCTCCAAGGCGTTGACCTTATCCTTGCAATCAACCATTCCGAGAGATATGTGAGTATGCTTTTCTCCTGACATATATCCTACCTGCCTTTCATTGTGTGATATTGTCTTATTTAACGAAGTTCAACACTATTTTAGCAAAAAAACACATATAAGTCAATACATACGCATATATTTTTTCATTTTATTTTAAAAATATCTTATTATTATTGACTTTTGAGGCAAAACAGTATATAATTTAAGGTAGTATCATGTACACAAGGAGGATATATTTATGCTTATGTATCTGAGATTTCCGGGCGGTAAAAGAAAAGCCTTTACACTTAGCTATGATGACGGTGTCGAATATGATATACGCCTCATGGAATTATTCAATAAATATAAAGTCAAAGCGACATTTAACTTAAACGGATCACATTTTCTTGAAGAAGAGCGTGAGTATCCCGAGGACAGCATACACCGTCCGCTTGCACGCAGGCGCGGACTTGAGGTATACGGCGGTGAGCTTGCAAAGGATCACGAGCTTGCGCTTCACTCATACACTCATCCCTTCCTTGACAGACTTCCTCGCGACATGCAGACATATGAGATCATCAAGGACAGAGAGTGTTTGGAATCCCTCTTTGGCAGGATAATCAAGGGATGCGCATACCCCATGGGAACATTCAGTGACACATGCGTTGAGGTGCTTCGCAACTGCGGCGTGCATTATGCAAGGACCACTATACCCACGCACAGCTTTAAGCTCCCGACAGATTGGCTCAGGCTCTGCCCTACCTGCCATCACAACGATCCCGAGCTCTTTACGCTCGCAGAAAAATTCATATCTCCCATAGCGCCTGCAAATCAGCAGTCGTGGCTGTTCTATCTCTGGGGACATTCATTTGAATTTCAAAAGGACAACAATTGGGACAGAATAGAAGAATTTCTGAAGGTGATATCCTTCCGCGATGACATATGGTATGCAACAAACATGGAGATATACGAATACATAAGCGCATACGAAAGGCTTGAATTTTCAGCTGTCGGCGATATCGTTTACAACCCCTCATCCGTAAAAGTGTATTTCACATACGCAGGTGTTGATGTTGAGATTGAACCCGGCGAAACCAAAAGGTTCAGATAAAGCGCATGGAAGTTAAAAGATTTTCTAAAAACGACAGCGGTTTTGTCTGCGCCCACTGCAACCGTGAGGTCCTGCCTCTCGGATACACCTCGCGCAACCACTGCCCGTTTTGCCTGTGGTCACTTCACCTCGACATAAATCCGGGTGACAGAGCCTGCGAATGCAAAGCCCCAATGGAGCCCATCAAGGTCATCACCGACCCCAAAAAGGGATATATAATAATCCATAAATGCACGGGGTGCGGCGAGATACACAGAAATCGCGCGGCTCATGAAGCAAAGATCCAGCCCGACGACCTTAAATTGCTCATAAAGCTGACGGCAAACGAGATATAAAACGGAGGCATAATGCAGAGATTATTACAGACAAAAGGCAAAATACTCGGTATAGATTACGGCGACAAAAGGACAGGTCTTGCCGTATGCGATACTACACGCTATCTTGCGCAAGGAATAGGCAATATATCCGTCGGAGGTATGCAGAAAACAGTTGACGCTGTATGTCAAAAGGTCTGCGAGCTCAATATAACGGGCGGAATAGTCATTGGACTGCCCGTAAACATGAACGGAAGCGAGGGTCCGCGCGCCGAGCATGCGCGAAAATTCGCCCGCGAGATAGAGAGGCGGCTCGCGTCATTTGAGCAGTACGCAAGCCTGCCAATAGTTATGATGGACGAAAGAATGACCACCATGGCAGCGGCAAGATATTTAAACGAAACCGACACCAGAGGAAAGAAGAGAAAAGGCGTTATAGACACTCTCTCCGCGCAAATAATTCTCCAAAATGCGCTTGACAGACTTAAAAATATGGAAAAGTAAGGATAAATATGGCAAGAAGGAAAATATCTCATTTCATAATAAAATACATATTCCGCATAGTCTGCGCATTGTTTATAGCGGCTGTGGTAGGTGTTCTGCTGTGGCGAATGGTGTCGTCTGGCGACCCAAAGGAGCTTATACCTCTGACAAAGAACGATATATTGAATGAAGCCTACGAAAAGCATGGCGACAGCCTGTACGCATTCACTCAGGACGACCTTGACAACATAACACGCACCGAATACGACTACGGTTATTTTTCAGTAAACCGCGCGATATTTATCGACAGCGCAGATCAATTGCAATTCATATTGCGATACAACAACAGCACTCTGAAGAAGATATCAAACAAGCTCGGAACAGAATTAGACTCGCGTGATGACGACGTGTTCGACGCCGTGGTGACAGTAATGTACGACCTGACGCCTGACAACAAGGACGACAACTCGGGTGAAGATACAAGCGTTGTTAAAAAGGTGCAATACACCGCTACCAGCCACATAACAGCGCAAAAAAACATATACAACTACAAAAAATACATATTTGACGGAATTGATATAACAGACGATGTCATTGCAGTTTACGTTGATATATTCTACAATAAGGATATAAAGGCGGCAGGAACACTTGTGATATACGACAGTGTATACCCAAGAAATGATTACAAGCTCACAAAAAGCGATATCGATTCCATAAAAGGCTGATATAATTATCATATTCAAAAATGCACACAGTGCCAAAGAATGATCTTTGACACTGTGTGCATTTTATTTTGATCTGTCGCTTTAATATAAATATTACTCTGCGGTAAGACCGGAACGTTCAATTCCTTCAACGAGATATCTCTGGAGGAATACGTAAAGTACAACGAGCGGAGCAACTATCATAAGAAGCGATGTGTTGCGTATTGCATTATTGTACAGTTCAGTACCTGCGTAGTCCATCTTAAGTGACTCAGGAACCGAGCTTGCTATATCCTTAAGCAGATACAAGCTGTTGTCCGCATTGGCGGTAGTCTTCCACGATCCCATACTTGGCAAGAAGAGCTTTCCTGTATAGAATGTGTCTGTCCACTGCCAGCAGAATGCAAACAGGAATACGGTTATCATCATAGGCACCGACATGGGCAGGATGATCTGGAAGAATGTCCTGAAGTCACCCGAACCGTCGATATATGCAGATTCCTCGATAGAGTCAGGAATTCCGCGGAAGAACTGTCTTAACATGAATATGTAAAGTCCGTTCTTAAATCCAAGACCCGTTATAGAAAGGATTATGAACGGGGCTCTGGTATTCAGAAGGTTGATGGAGTGGTCCTCCGCTATCTGTGCGATCCTCTTAACACTGGACTCAGGGTTAAAGAGATTGATCTTTGCAAGGATATTGTCTATACCCTCAATTCCCACAGAAGCGCCGCCGCTAAGGAACTTTACGATGCCGAAGATATCAAACTTCTGGAAGCTTGTATACAGCGCGTAGTAAAGTGTCTTATGAGGTACTATCATGGTAAATACCACGAGAAGGAACACGATATTGTTACCTCTGAACTTATATTTAGCAAGACCGTATGCTATAAGACAGCATGTAAATGTCTGGAGGACTGCAACAGTAAGTGAAAGTCCGAGAGTGTTTACAAAGGCTGTAAGGTAATGGTTTTCCGTCCAGATTGCCTTATAGGTATCCAGCGTAAAATTACGGGGGATAAGTCTTACCGTAACGTCAACAAAGTCATCGGGAGCCATGAATGAACCCGTTATCTTTGTGAAGAAGGGATAAAGCACTATGTATGCTATACCGAGAAGGAATATAAATCGGAATATCTTAATTATAACTCCGCTGATAAAGTACATGTTCAAGAATTTCGCCTTAAGTCTGTCCTTTAAGGGCGTTCTGTCGAACTCGACCTTGATCTTGTTCTTAGACTCTTTCTTGATCTTAGGAGCATTTGTATTTTGAGCGTCCATTTATCTTACCTCCTCTCAATCTTTTCTCTGATAGAATACGAACATCGAAACGATACCTGCAACAGCACCGATAATGAGTATTACTATCAGGAAGTACATCCAAGACATCGCCGCAGCGACCTCCTGGCTGGCTTTTTTAACCGATTCGATATACGTCATAACTGAATTGTTTTCAGTTGTGAATGCGTCGATCACCGTATAGACGGCATTAACAAGGATCATCGGGCTTATCATTGGGAAGGTGACCTTCCAGAATGTTTCCCAGCCTGTCGCACCGTCTATCTTACATGCCTCGTATATTGCAGGCGAAATGGACTGCAAGCCCGAAAGGAATATAAGCATCTGTACACCGGAGCGGTTTACGATATCGAATATATCATTTATGATCTCGACAACGTATTCTACAAGCTCTTGTCCGACCTTCATGTTTGAGAACAAGCTCTCGATATCCATTATGGATACTATCTCCTCCGAGGCACTCGATCCCGAACCATCATCAAAGCTTGACATATCGTCAAGGCTGGATGCAGGAGGAGTCATGATACCTGTTGAAAGTACAACGGGGAGGAAGAATATTGCTCTGAATGCTGCACGTCCCATCATCTTCTGATTAAGAAGTATAGCCATGAAGAGCGAGAAGAGCAGTATCGCGGGAATGTCAAATACAAGCTCGCCGATACCGGGGAGAAGCGTTTCAAGGAAGGAATATCCTGTAAGCGCCTCTTTATAGTTGTCAAATCCGACAAAGTGGGGATCTACTCTTATGCTCTCTGCGAACATAAATGTTCCCTTTATCGAATCAATAATTATAGGAAGATATATACATATAAATCCTATAAGGAACGGGAGAACGAAAAGATAACCCGCGCGCGCCTTTCTCTTATTCAGAGATGCAGTTTTTCTTCTTTTGGGAGCGGCTTTATTGCCGCTCCTGTTATTAAGCTTTATATCGCTTGTCATGTTAACATCTCCTCCTTAAAGCTTGATAACTACAAATCCGTATGCAGGGATAGTATAGTTGTTTCCGTTATAAGTGATATTTACTGCATAGTTGTTGTAGTTGAGAAGCATAGTCTTATATGCTTCGCCTTCAAGTGTGCCGTAGGTAACTGCAACGATTCCGCTTGTAGCATACTTGTTGTATGTCTTGTCGGTGTCGTCCTCGTCATCCTCATCGTCAGATTCCTTTATCTGGATCTTCTCATAGAATTCCTCAGCGGTTATCTGTCCGAGAGCCACTGTGTCCTCTACGATCTTGTCGATCTTTGCATTGAAATCAGCAACGATATCGCTCAAAGCGTTACCGAGTATGTAGGTCTTGAAGCTGTTGTGATCTGTACCGCTTACATAAATAGTATCGCCGTTACCGTCCACAAGGGTCTCACCTGCTTCATTCTTAAGAACGAATATCTTTGTATTTCCGGATATGATAGCATCTCCTGTGTATTCTACAGGCTGTATCCTTGTATATCCGCTGCCTTCAGGCAAGCAGTATGTGATGCTGCCGTCAGCATTCTTTTCAAAGTAGTACCAAGTACCGTTGTTTCTGATATCTCTGTATACAGTTTCGCTTCCGCTTACGAGCTCGGGAGCCATGGGAACGAGT
This sequence comes from uncultured Clostridium sp., assembly GCA_964629615.1. Lineage (GTDB taxonomy): Bacteria > Bacillota > Clostridia > Oscillospirales > CAG-272 > SVTX01. The sequence goes on from CAZVUD010000006.1 coordinate 34,413, forward strand.
ATAACGCTTGATCCTTCATAACTGATGGGGCTGATCTTCTTACCTGCAGCATCCGTCATAGTATAGCTGGATGCAACATCCACGATCTGGAAGAATCTGTAATTGGAAATGCTTGTTCCGGTAAATGCATATGTTTCAGCGCCGATCTTGAATGCATAATAAGTTTCCTTAACATCCGCATCCTCGATAACACCTGCATCATTGTACTTCGGGAATTTACGCATCTCATCACCGCTGAGAGATACAGGAGTCGTGGATTCCATGAATACCTTGGAGGTAAGGCTCTTATAAGCGCTTCTTACCTGCTCCACAGCCTTCTTTGTAAATCTCGGAAGCTCATCTACGTTAAGGACAGCAAATATGTCGCCCTCCTTGCCCTCTTCATAAACTACATCTGCGTTTTCAAAAGCAGCGATCACATCAATGTAATCAATAGCTGTTTCAAGCTTCTTGTACATCTTTTCAACGAGATCGTTGATCTGACCTGCAGCATAAGGCTCACCGTCAACACGTACTACTGTCTGCGACATGAATATGCCGGACTGACCGATAAGGTATGTATTGAGTGCCTGATTTGCAGCCTGAAGTGCGCTTGTGTACTCCTTGTACTTAGCCTGCTCTGTGGAATCTGAAGAGTTTTCGTACTTTTCATATTCCTTTACAGCCTCAAGCTTATCGTATGCCGTCTTATAGTTATTATAGCGGTATACGAGTGTATTGTAGGAAGTAAAGCTGGAATCGGGATTTGCGATTATCATATCGTATATATTGTATACGATATCGTAGAGCTGCTCAGCCTCGTCAAGAAGCTTTCTGCACATTTCTCTTGCAATGGATACTGCAAATGCAGATTCCTCAAGCTCGATCTGATTTGCATGCTCTTTGTTGTATGCAAAGTCCTTAAGACCTGCAAGGATATCTGCCTCGATCTCATCAAGGTCGGGAACACGAACGCCACCCTCGATCTTTTCGTGACCGATGATGAACTTATCCTGAACGTCATAAAGCGCGTCATTGAGCTTGTTGTATGTGTCGATAAGGTCATCCTTCCAGATATCGTATCTTACGGAATAGTACTTACTGAAGTAAGAGCTTTCCTTAAGGTTCTGAGTATTTCTGTAGGAGAGGATGAAATAGGGGGATGCACCGTTTTCAAGTGCCTTGAGCATTGCGTAATCCATGTTACCTTCCATGTTCATGGCAGAGCCTGCGAACTGTATGGAGCCGTGAAGAACTATACCGATGAAAGGGATGGATTCTGCGGAAATGTTGTAACGTGAAGAATCAAGAGCCACACCGAGAATGTGGTCAACATACTGCCATGAGTATGCGTTACCGCCGTCGGTCATTACCTGAGAGTAGTTCTCATCAAAATGAGCAAATGCCTTCTTGGTATAATTCTTGGAGTCCTCGCGGTTGTAAGGCTCATCCTCATCAAAGTCAGAGTTGAGCGCCGTACCGAGCGTTCCTACGGATATACCGTAAACATTTGAGAATTCCTCAAGGTAATTTTCCTTGATCTTTTCATAGAATCTGCTGTAATATGCAGGAGATATTGCAAGGTCATAGTAGCTTATAGTTCCCTGTGTTGCACTGTATTCCTTGCGGCTTGCATAACGGTCGTCGATTGTCTTTGCAAGGTGCTTTCTGGGGGAAAGTCCGTCGAAGTAGGACTGCCACTTTGCATAAGCGAAGTCAAAGTTGGGGAATATACCCATATTCTGATCTTCATTCTTGTTTATCTCAGCGGCATAGTCAAGAAGCTCCTGGAAGCCCTTTTCTCCGCCAACTGCGCTTTCAATATTGAACTTATAAGGAACAGTTTCCTCAAGACCGCCGTTTGCATAGCCCGTAAGCTTGAAGTTTACGTTCTTAACGCCGCCGTTTGAAAGATCCTCATACATGGTTTCAATATCCTCGAAGGTAGTAAGAGCTGTCATCTTCTTTACAGGGATGGACATTACTCTCTCTACTGTTTCAAGAGCACCGAAGGACTCGATATAAAGAGGGATCTGATCTGTAAGCTGCTCACTGCTTAAGGGAGTAAGTATTCCCACCTCATCGCTCATGAGGTAGTCACGGTAAGCCACAGCCATGCCAAACCACGATGTGTCATAGCAATCGTACTCCGGCTCATCTGCCTCCTTCACATCATTGTAATCTGAAAGCAGGACATATCTTATCTTATAGCTTCCGACATACTTTCTGTCACAAACAACAGTGTATTCGCTGTTCTCCGCATTTACGGAAAGCGAACCTGATATCTTGTAAGTATCAGTAGGTCTGGGAGTAACACGTACCTGAAGTGAGTTATACTCGCTTGTGGTACCGGGGTGATTTGTCGAGATCTCTGTTAGCGCCTCACCGTCCTCGATTATCGCCATAAATCCGCGCTTGTCTACTACCTTTTCAAAGGAAGCAGAGTTGATTATGTCGCTGAGCTTACGGTTGCCTACCTTGATCTCATCTATTCTTGTGTTAAAATCGTTGGATGTATATGTGCCAGAATTATACTTATCAACTATGCTTCCGTTTACCGTGATCTCCTGAGCCTGACCGTCAGCATCCGTGAAGGAATAAGTATAATATGTCGTTTCCTCTACTGCACCGAATACGGGGTAGGTTATCGACTTCTGATACTGTCCTGTAACCGAGTGATATGCGAAGTCCTTTCCGTATATCTTACCGTTTACGTTTTTGGAAATATCGATATTCAGATCCTGATAATCGAACGTAGCACCCGAACCGTCGGGGAATACGTTATATCCCTCATATGCATTGTTACCTGCTCCCATGAAAGGAAGTATCTCAATGGAATCAAGCTGATAGAGTGACTCATTAAATCTGATACCGTTTGCGGGAAGTCTTACCGAAAGACCGTTGTCATCGATGGTATATTCAAGAGCCATCTTGAACAGCGGGGGGTTGAGGTCCTCTGCAACATACTCTGTCTGCGCATGGTGCTCATCAAGCATCTCGTATGTGTAGTCAGGGTTGAATGTCTTTAAGATATCCTCACACTTGGTAAGCTCTACGTCAGACGCTGTAGGGTCAAATACGTAGATAGCCATTCCCTTTGTCTTTGTTACGGGATACTTCTTGTAGATGTCGTTCTTCTGAGTTTCAGACTTCATCGTGGAAGTATCGTAAAGCGTGTAGTAAGAGAAGAACTTATCGTTGATCTTGAACTCGTCCTCTCTTGCCTGCTTTGCATCGTTGCTGATATTCGATCTCATGACCTCAAGGATCGCCTCAAATTCGCTCTTCTCGATAACTCTGGGAAGAAGCATCTTTGACTGCTCACGTCCTATCGTATACTGAACACGAATACCGTTTTTAATGTTCTTTACCACTATCTGATTTCTGGCAGCAGCCTCTGTGAAGCTGTAGAACTCGTTAGATGTACCGTTTGAGGTAAAGTTTACGATGATCTGCGACAAAAGCTCTTCCTTGGTCTGACCTTCGGATTCGTTAGCCTTTGAAGTACCGATATCATAGGGGTTCGAGAACAATATTTCTTTTGTTACTGTATTTTTAAGTGCGATCTCTCCGCTGAACTCATCGACATAGAGCTGATAATCGCCCTTTTCAAGCTTGGGCTTGCCCATAGTCGCTATCTTATCCTCAGGAGTTGCATAGACTGTTGTCTTGTAAGACTCGACCTTAGCCTCAAGCTGATCCGCCGAGCTTATATCATCTTTCTCGGAGTCATCATCGCCCGTGGTCGTTTCTTCTTCTTTTGGATCCTCAGTCGTTTCCTCGGCAGCATATACGCCAATTGTCGATAAGACCGTCATTGATCCGAGCAGTAACAAAGCAGTTAAGAGCAACGATACTATTCTTATGTAATTTTTCATATTATCTTTCTCCTATCTGTCAAGTTAAATGCGGAACTGAATTTCTGTGACAATATTTGTAACAAGGCTGACCATCTGGCTTACGAGCGTTGAGAACAGAATAGCTATGAACATGATGAACACCATTGCAATAGCGGTACCGCAAATAGTGATTATGTTCTTACCCATTGAGTAGTCATGCGTAACCTGAGTACCGAATACGATAAGCAATCCAAGCCATATGAACGCGATAGTTGTAAGGAAGTTGAGAATGCTTACTTCTGTCGAAATGCAGAAATTGGAATAAATTGTCACGGGGATAATTATTATCGGAAGCGGCAACAAGCTGTAGCTGCATGCGATAAATATATCCTTGAAGCTTCCTTCACCCTCAAACAATGTCGTAAGACACCAGTTTGCAAGAATGAAGAGGAATAAGGGAACCAACACACCGAGAGCCTGTGTCATTACAGATCCGTAAGTGCCTTCGGGATTAAGAAGATATCCCGAGCCTATGGACTGATAGAAGAAGGCAAGTATCGTTACTGCTATGTAAACGAGAGATGCTCTCACAGAACCGCGCTTTTCATGCTTAAGGTCCCAGAATCCGTCAAACGGATGGAATATTACGTGGAAGCCGTACGCAAGCTCCTCGCCAAAGGTCTTCTTCTTGCCGGACGTAGCCGCCTTTGTGTTGATCTTCTTGACGAACTTGTTGAACAGCACCACTGCCGCGATTATAGCAGCAATTATCAGAAGCAGGAGCAGGAAGTATGTAGACATCCACTCTTTTCTGATCTCCTGATAGGATTTCGTCCAGTTTGTCGTATCATAAGCAGACTCGAAATACTCAAGCGATCTCTCATATTCGCCGTTTCTGTACATCGCCTGACCTATACCGATATACGCCGCGTCGAAGTTTGAGTTGTTCTTAAGAACGTCCGTCCACTTATTGATGGCAAGTGTAAAGTCCTGATTGTTTTCAGCCGCAATGGCTTCTATTATCGTATTTCCGTAAGGAGTACGTGAAAATACGGTAAAGTTATTTGTAGAGATCGTACTGTCAAGTATGAGCATCTTGTCGCCCTGATAAGTGATTGCCTTGATGGCGGCGATGCTTCCCATCATGTTTCCTTCCTCACCGAAAGCAAACAGAAGGTTACCGTTACTGTCGTACGTATATACTCTCTTTCTCTTTTCGTCGATTATCGACCAAGTTCCCTCTTCACCCTCAGCTACGTCGATTATCTTGGAAACGCCGCCGTCGTTTGAGCTGTTAGAGGTGCTGCCTGTTGTGCTGTTATTGAAGTCTACCTCACCTGCAGGCGGCCAGAAGCCGTTACGCTTCATGATCTCGTCGCCAGATGTGTTGAGCTTCTTAACAGGCATATATGTTCCGTCCTTGGACTTTGCAAGGATCTGTGATCTTACAGTTCCCTCATCGATCGTAGATGTCGTAACATATATAAATCCGTCAGATCCGAGAGCAATGTTATTATATTCGGAAGCGATGTTTTCTTCACGCTGTGCCTGCTGTTCCTCAGTTCTGAGCTTTCTCCAGATCATTTCCCATGCGGAAAGCTCGGAGGTCTGTGCACCTATGAATTTCTGGAATTCGCCTTCATCTGTCATTACTATGATACCCTGATAGGTAGTGGAAGAAACTACGAAGAGTCTGTTGTAGTCATCAACCGCCATAGCAACAGGCTTATATACGGCGTCATCCTCAAAGAGGTGAGATTCGGGAGCTTCAAGCACCTTTATAAATTTGCCGCTCGACTTTTCGAATGCAACGATACGGCTCTTGCCCGTATCACACACCCAGATGGTGTCATCTGTAACGAAAACACCCTGGGGCTCTGAAAGTGTATCTGTGTTGCCTACTCCGTTTATAAACTGAGATATGATCATCTTTGACTTATAATAACGGTCAAGGCAAACTATTCTGTTGTTCTTTGTATCTGCGATATAAACATTGCCTTCGCTGTCCGTGATTATATCACTGGGCGCATTAAGTGCAATATCAAGTCCCATATCCTCGCTCGTAACTGTCTGCTCAACGTCGTAAGCATCAGGAGAGAGGAGGAGGTAACCGTCTATGGAATATGTGTATGTCTGATAAGCAGACGATGCTCCTGCGATGACCGTGAAGGAAGAAACTGCCATGAGGATCGCAAATATGATGCTTAACGCTTTTATAGATCTTTTCATCTTGTTTCTCCTTTCATCAGTCTTTCATTCCGCTGGATCCCATCGTTTCAATGATATTGGACTGGGATACAACGAATACAAGTATCGGTACAAGCATCATTACTACCTGTGAAGCCGCGGATGCACCTGCACGCTTAATACCGCCTGCGGTGATCTGGCTTATTGCGTAGTTAAATGACTTGAACTGCTCTGAATAGATATACATGGACGAGCCCTGATTCCACAAGCTCTGGAATGAGTATATGATAAGCGTGAGCCATGCAGGCTTAACCATAGGCATTGCTATTACCCAATATGTTCTCAATTCCCCTGCACCGTCAAGACGCGCAGATTCAAGCACCGTGTCGGGAACGTTAGTATCCATGAACTGCTTCATAAGATAAAGTCCGAGAGTGGAAGCCCATGCGGGAACGATGATCGCCCAATAGGAGTCCAGCCAGTGAAAAGCAGACATTATAATAAATGAAGTGATCGTCGTTACAGTAGAGTTGAACATGAGGGACATCTGTACCAGCTGGAACATGCCCTGCGCACCCGGGAACTTGATCTTTGCAAGCGTGTAAGCTGCAAGAGATGCAATAAAGAGGTGTCCGAACGTACCTGCAACGGATGTGAATACTGTATTGAATATATATCTCGAAAAAGGTGCTACAGATGAATTCATGAGCTGGAACAGAGATTTGAAGTTATTAAGTGTAGGTCTTGTAACCCAGAATCTCGGGGGGTACATCCACAATTCATCAAGAGGCTTTAAGGACTGCATGATAAGGTAGAGCATGGGAAGGAACATGAATGCTCCGAGTATTACAAGCACTACCGTTATACCTGCGTCACCGCCTGCCGAACGGGCAAGTACGACTTTATGTTTTCTTGTTCTAAGCTTTGCCATATTACGTACCTACCTTTGACAGCATTCTCTTTACGAGTCCGTTTGCGCCGATCATTACAAGGAACAGCACGGTCGCGATCGCGGACGCATAACCTGTTTCATATCTCATTCCGCCATAGTCGGAAAGGTGGTGCATGATGGTGTGACACGAATAGTTTACAGACGGGAATCCGCAAAGCGCGTCAACGACAGGTCCGAAGCCGAACGCTCCCGTTATAGCCATTACCGCACCGAACATAAGCTGAGGCTTCATGGAAGGCAGGGTGATATACCAAAGCTCCTGCCATCTGTTTTTAACGCCGTCAACCGCGCCTGCCTCATAAAGCGAGCGGTCAACTCCCTGAAGTCCCGCGATAAACGAAAGGAACGAAGTACCAAGGGACGTCCAAAGTGCAACCACGATACAGAGTATCATAGCATATTCTTCTCTTTGGAAGAAGTTTATTTCTTCATCTATAAGCTCGTATTCAAGCAATATAGAGTTTACCCAACCGTACGAGTCTGCCGAGAAGAGCGTACCCCATATGAGATATACCTGACCGGATATGGAGGGCGCATAGAATATAAGAGTTACGACAGCTCTTATCTTTGGTGAAAGCTCGTTTATGAACCAAGCTACGAGGAAGGACATAAGGTAGGATGCAGGTCCTACTATGCACGCGAAAATGAATGTGTTCTTAACAGCTATTAAGAATATATCATCATCGAAGAATAGCGATATGTAGTTATCCAAGAATACAAAATCCGGGAATTCCAACATATTAAAGTTTGTAAAGCTGAGGACTATCGAAAGTAATACGGGGAGGACTGTGAATATACAGAAGAGTATCATATACGGAGCTACCATAAGATATGCGACCTTATTGCGCTTCATTTCCTTCCATACCCACTGTCCCATGGTCATATCCTTACGGGCGACAGCTTGTTTTTCTGCTGTTTTCTTGGGCATTTGCTCTCTCCTTATTTTGATTTTGATATCATTTGTGTCCGTTTATTATTTTCAATATGTAGACATTGCTCTTGCCGCATCGGAAAGCGCGGTGGAAAGCAAATAAAGCAGATTCTGCACACCGTATCTGTTGGAATCACTCATATCTCTCTCTTCGATTCCCAGAGTTCTTATGTTGATGGTATCGTCCTTGAGGTCGGTGCTTGCACCGTCCTTAAGATAGGATGCAACAACTGCGGCATTTTGCTTTATGAGAGTCATATCTTCACTCTTGATCGCAGCTCTTACGGACTTCAAAAGATCTGCATAAGAAGAGTCCTGCTCCTCAAGTGCCTTCATAGCTTCTTCAGCCTGTGAAAGACGCTTGGATGCAAGTGTCTGACCCTGTTCAAGGGTCTCAAGTCCGAATTCGTTACGCTTACGCGTTATTTCCTTATTTATTGTATTGATATAAGAAAGGAGGGATTCGGACGGGTCAGCCTTTTCGTTATAGGCTGCAAGGAATGCAAAGTTTGTATAACGACCTATGATGTATGCACCGGGGTAGTTAGGAACTGCTGCGAGTCCTTCAATGCCACCCTCACCGTCATGACCTTCGATCTGTGCCTTAATCTGCTTATATTCATCAGCAGTCCAGGGGAGGCTCTCAAGTGCATTGATATTAGCTGTAGGATGCTTAGCGGAGGGACCCATGATAGCAACCATTTCATTTGTGTAGTCAGACTGGCAATCCTTGCCTGTGTACCACTTCATGAACTTCCATGCATCATGCTTATTTTCCTCAGCGCCCTTAACAAGTACGGTAGCCGAGCATGCGGATATAGACTGATTGTTTATATTGCCGTTCTCGTCCTCGATACCGGGCAGCGGATAGAATGACCACATACCCTCGATTTCGGTCGCGAATACCTTGAGCTGGTTGTAAAGACCTGTGTAGTCGCCAATAAGTATGGGCATCTCACCTGTTCTGAAACGGTTAGCCGCATCATAAGTATAGGGGAACTTATAGTCTGTGAACATCTTACACATCTTTTCAAATGATGCAAGACCTACCTTAGAGTCAAGGTTTATTCTCATACCCTCATCAGCAAAGAGCTCGCCGCCCATCTGATAGAGGAATATTCTGTATTCGGTCGTAAGACCTATCTCCATCTCCTTGGATTCAAGAGCGGGGATTATTGCAAGAACATCTTCCCATGTTTCAGGGATCTCAACGCCTATCTCGGCAAGGATATCCTCACGCACGAACATCATGGGGAAGGACTGTGTTTCAGGCAGACCATAGTAATGTCTGTTACCCTGCGCGTCGTCTATACCGAGAACCAGCATAGCCGCCTCTGTAAAGGACTTCTTTACATCATTAAATCCTTCAAGATCTTCGATGGGAAGAACTGCCGAACGTATAGCGTAGTTTATAACGTCATCCTGTCCAAGACCGAGGTAAACATCAGGACCCTGATTTGCAAGTATGGAAGGAAGCAATGTACCTGCCGCTACGAGCTTAAGATCTACGGGAATACCGCCGACCTCGGGATCGGGAGTAAAGTCGTTATTTATAAGTGTACGTACTACCTGGAACTGGTCACGACCTGTTGCGATCCACACCTCAACGCCGTCGCCTGTGTCCTCGGTCATAGCACCGATGGAGTCATAGTCACGTGTGAAGGAGCAGAAGAAGCTCTTGATCTCGTGAACGAATGCCTGCCAGAAGTTTGCCTTAGCCTTGGGAGCTTCCTCCTCGGGTGACTGCACAAGTATGTAGTCAAGCTGGAGCGGCTGTGTCTGAGCGTCGGTAAGGAACGTACCGAGAGTACCTATATAGGATTTAAGACGCGTAAGGTTTCGTGCGATGTTATCTTCATTCTGACCCATAGTCAGGAGGATATCCGCAACCTTCTGAAGCGTACCTACATTGGAGGATTTCTGACCTGCGAGCTTTGTAAGAGTCTGAGCTACGCCGTCATAGGGGAATTTAGCTGTGGGATTGGGGTTATCAAGTATCTTTGCCTGATTTACCATGTCCTTGAGGACATTGGGCATTATTCTTGAGAAACCGTAGTCAAGGTACTTACTGGGGTTAGAGCCTGTAAGCTGAATGATGGACAGATAGTCGTTGTTGATATTATCAAGCGCCTTCTGGACCTTGCTCACTACCTTACCCATCTCGCCGAGTGTTACCTCAAGCTTTATGGTGTATGTAACTCCTGCCTTGAAGAAGAGCTTGTAATTGTCCTGCGAATTTATGCCGCGCAGACCTGTTACCTGCCAATCGTCGCTGAAGTTATATACAAGTGCGCTTGCTTCCTCAAAGGGAATACCGTCGTAATATCCTTCATCGCCCTCGGAAAGTCCTTCGCTGTATATGTAGAGCGCACGGTTTACATACATACCGTCAAGCACATTCTGCCTGAATCTCATCATTATGTCGTAAAGACCGTCCTTGTCTACCGTGAACTTATAGGATATAGCCTGACCCGCTGTCTGCCACTTGGTCTCACCGATCGTGTTGAGAAGTGTTCTGGAGGGATCAGCAGGAGATGTTATGGCAGATGACTTATCTTCGATAGCATAGATAGTCTTGTCTGTGGTCGAATTTGTAAATTCGCTCTCAAGCTTTACAGATCCGCTTCCGTTGCCCTTTCCCTTGTATGCGGACATATATTCCTCATATGTGGGAAGAACTTCTGCCGCCTCAAGTCTTATGGACTTTACAGCCATGGTCTCATTCTTGCCCTCAAGAGAGATGGTGTTCTCTCCTGCTTCAAGAACGAACTCAAAGGCAGATGTGGTATATCCTGTTGAATCGTGGATAGTGTATTCCATCCAGTAGGGATCCTGAACAGCATCGGGACGAAGCTCGTTGCCGTTTATATCCTGTGTCATGAAGCGAATTCCGTACTTGCTGCAGAAATCCGACTTCTTTGCATCCCAGACACCGGGGAATGAGAATACAGGGTTACCGTTTTCGTTTACGGTATAAGGCATATTGGCAGCCTCAGCCGCACTCTTCACCTCATCTGTATTCTTGCCCTTATACTCATAATCAGCATAATTGCTGACCCAATTTTTGGAGAGCGTAAGGTATCTTGCTTCCTTGAAGGGAACCTTGTCGTTCACCTTGAATATGCGTTCGATATCAGCAGATTTACCTGTTATCGTAACCGCATCGTCGCCTTCACCGTAAGTGAATTCGTCTATGGGATAATACTCGATAACGATGGTGTATTTTGCTGTTTCCGGTATTGTTACCTTCCATGCGACCGTACCCGATGAAGGTGTAAATACGCCGGTGAATTTGTCATCTCCCTTACCGAATTCAGCGATCTTATAATCAGCTGTAGTCTTGTCAGCGATTATATCCGCGACCGCGTCGATCACTATGGGATCCTTTATCTCCGTGCGCTTTACCTCACTGTGAAGAGATGAATACTCCTCGTAGGTTATCGCATTGAGCAATTCTCTGATCTCTTCGATATTGCTCTTGTTTGCCGACGACGTTTCCTCACCCGAGGTATTCCCCGAGGAAGCCTTCGCCTCAGCGGCAAACGTAGGTAATGAAAAACAACCCATTACAAACATCAAACAAAGCAACACGGCTGTTAATCTTTGAAATTTCGTCTTTCTCATTAAAAATCTTTTCCTCCTACATTATTTTTCGGCGGTATTCCGCCAAATTGGGTTGAATGCGTACGTCAAATACCGCAGTACCGCAGCTTTGCGATACGGGCGATAAACGGATACGGGCAATATGTCCGTGCGGTAATGGGACACAAAGTATCCGTCTTCTCAGCGCCGATCCGCTTTTTGGCAACGCAGAGAAGAACAGCGCGCAGCGGCATCAACGTTATGCAATTTCCGTTGCTTTATCGCATTTCGACTCCGAACTTTCAAAAAGCTCCAAAGCAACAAATAAGACCTACAGATGAAAGCACACACCCGCGCCTCTGCGCCAAGTCACATCCATAAGTACGTCTCAAACAATTCAGGTCATTGCATAACAACCAAGACTGCACACCATGTCCCAAATTTACTCAATAATGATACCATATTTCGCCTTGATTGTCAAGAGAAAAAATGCTCGCTTTATTATATATTAAAGAGAGAAAACACCCATCGGCGCGTTAATAAAAAATCAAAAATTCATGCATAATTTTATTTTTATTCACAGTTTTTGTCTTTAATAAATTAAATTGCGTTTGGGTAATTTTGATTTACTTTATATTGGGATTTTTTAAAAAAATCATGATTCAAATTGCTGTTTTCAGCACATTTTTTACATAATTATTTTTTAAACTATCTCGCGGTAAATCAAAATTACCTTTTAGTGTGATTTATCTGACATTCATTAAACTTTATTTGAAAATCATTTGACTGTCTGCTTTGTGAATGTTGCACAATTTTCGGCTCAAAATTTCTACACTCAAAAAATCAGCCTCAAAAGCCGAATTTTTGCGATTTTTCCTCAAAATATCCATAATTTGCCTCAAAATGCAAACCGAGGCATTTTTCTATTTACACATTTTTCCATAAAAGTAAACAATTGCTATTTTTTAATATTTTAAAGCTAAAGCACCGTACATGATCATATCTCTGCATTGCCATACCGACGCCCTATCATGTGATCCACCCTTGTGCAGTATTCTTCCGCGGCTTTTTCAGACGCGTAACTCTCCCGTCGCACAGTTCTTTGATTGCCGAGCTCTCCGGCTGTGCAACTCCTTGATTACCAAGTTCGCGGTTGCGCAGTGCTTAAGTCGTGTCTCTTCAGTCGCGCGGTTTTCAGGTCATGCAGTCCTCAACTATGCAGTACATTTCTTTAGCATAAATCAGGACCGTGCGCTTTTGATGGCATGTAGTTCTTTGATCCCACAGCCGCTACATTTCGTCCTTGCATCACACGATCGCTTGCGTCGCAATAACCGCTTGTGCATGTATGATCGTATCGGTTGACAAAAGTCCTTTAAAATCGCAAATATCACTACATCATGTTTAGTTATAAACATGATGTTTATTTTTAAGCGCTATATTTACCATGCAGGCAAAATGTAAGCTTTAAATCAAAAAAGAGAACGCAATGCATTCTCTTTTTAAAAGTATTATATTTTTCTTATTGGATCTTAGCAAAACCGGATAGATCAAAGCAACATCACGCTTGAACTATCATCTTAACAGCTTCCGAGAAATCTTCAAAAACTTGTCCGCATTTTTCAAGCCTTGCTTTGTCCTGATGACCACCAAGATACAGATAGCAATCCGCCCCGATAATATCTGCAACCTCCGCATCATGCACGGTATCTCCGATGAATGCCGCGGTTGCAGACACATTTTCTCTTCTCCATATATGCGCAAGCTCACTCTTTCCGCCTGCGTGGATATTATCAAGTCCGATGATCTCACAAAAATATCCATCAACACCGAGAGCATGCAATTGCTCCTTCAGTATCCCCGACTCGCAAGCCGACAGTACTGTCTGCTTAAGTCCGAGAGCATCAAATTTCAGTATTGCTTCCCTTACTCCGGGCATAAGACCTGAATTCTTTGTAGACTCAAGATAAAGCTCAAGCCACTCCACAGCCAGATCCTCATATCTCCACTTTGAAAAATCAAAGCCGATATGCTCATAATAATCCTTTACAGGAAAACCAAAGGCGCGCCTGTAGTCATCAACCGATGAAAACTCGGGAATATTTCTTTCCCTGAGCATTTTATTTGTGCTGTTTATGCTCGGCATGAGATCGTCAAATATCGTACCGTTAAAATCCCATATCACATGTGTATATTTCATAATCACCTCAAAGAAAGGCATCGCGGCAAAATAGCAGCGATGCCTCGTATAGATCTTATATATCAGGTGTCAGATTCAACTACCCAATAACCAAGCTCCTCGCACCATGCGCGATAGAGTGTGTAGAGAGGCTGACCTGCCTCGGTATTGCCGTCTGCATCACCCTGCCATGACGAATTCATCCACTTTTCAAGGTCTACCGTGATAGTTCCGTATGTAGGCTTATCTGTTGAACCGTAAAGTGTAACAAGGGATTCCGACGAATTGGATGTTGTACCGTATACAAGTGTCTTAAGCTCCTCGTATGTCTGGCACGCCTCGATCTTTTCCCAGATCTCAGCAGAAAGATTATTTACGTTCTTGAGCAGGTTGTTATCAAGATGCTCAGGATTGTATTCCTCAAATGAAAGAGCCTCAAGTCTCTTATTGATATCAAATCCAAGAAGCGGATCTACCAAGGAATCGTTATTCTGATTCTTAACGTTATCCCAATAATCTATCACATTGCCTTCCTCAGGATATGCAAGAAAGCAGTTACCTGTCTTGTTTATATCCATGATATACTGGCAGCCCTCAACTCTTCTTACAGGGCTTATATCGGGATCTTCTGTCTGAAGCTCGTAATGTACGCCCTCAACGCCGTACTGAAGTATGTTCTTAAGTACAGAGGATGTATTGAGCTCTGTGAGCACCTGCATGCTCTCTGTTACATAATCAGAGTATGCGGATACAGCAAACATGCTGCCGTAAAGATCCTTTTCCTCAGCCTGAGGATACTTAACTATAATAGGATAGTACTGCTTGCCGTTTTCATCTGTGTAAACGCCGTAGTTTGCATCTGCCTCGCTCTTTACGGCATAACTACCTTCCATAAAGGATATAGCAGCCTTCTGACCTTCCTTAAGCTCGCCATAGCAATTATTGTACTCATAATACTTAAGTGTCATGAGTATGTTGAGATAATTGTTGTCGGCAAGAAGATTGTTGAAGGACATGTTCATCTTACCTCTTCCTGCATCCTTTGCCGAAGAGTAAACAACACCGATCATGTTGAACTTATTTTCTGTGAGATACTGATAATCGTACTTTCTGTACTTCTTTACCTCGTATACATAGTTGCCGTCCTTGTCAAGCTTAGGGTTGCCGTCCTTGTCAAGTACAAGGTCCAGAATGGGCTCACCGTTTTCATCAACAGGAGTGATAAGCTCGGATGTATAGTCAACGTTCCAGTGCCATACAAGCATCTGCATGCATTCGTCATATGTAGAAGCAATGGGAAGCACGTCAGGCTCATATTCAAGTATATCCTCGATAAAGCTCTTGCAATCAACGATAGATGTAACGTTCTTATACATGAGCGGATATTCGTCTACGAGCTCCTTGTCAAGAAGCATGTATGTGTACTTGCCTATCTCGACGTTGTTTGGGATAGCATATGTAGTATTGTCCTTCTTAACACCGTCAAGAAGTGTGGACGAAATGTATGATGTAAGCTTGCTTGCAACGCTTGCCAGCTGTTCGTCAAGCGGAGCGAGCCACTCGTTATCAACAAAGCTTATATATCTGTCGTATCCTGCAATGTAGATGATATCCGCCTGATCCTCACCTGCCTCGGGATACTTGATCTCGGGAATACCGTAATCCTCATTGATAACAGTCTCTTCCTCCGTGGAAGCTCCCGATGTTTCATCCTCGTCATCTCCGACATTCATCATTTCGTTCTTGAACTGTGCATATTCGGGATGATCCTTAAAGAATTGCTCTCTTACAGCGTCCTTGTTGGTGTTGCCATTCTTTCTTGCGTCGCTGATAGCTTCGCTGAGAAGCTCTTCGCATTCAAGCTTAAGCTTCTGTCTTTCCGCGAGGACCTTCATATTGGATTCGAGCTTTTCAAAATATTCGTCCTCTGTAAAGAATCTGATATCAACATTTACCTTAAATTTAGACTTTGTCACTTCCGAAAAAGCGGTTTCCACGAGCTTTTCATCCTCAGCAGAGATCTTATTTTCGGAAACTACCCACATAGTAATGGTCTTTGCGCTGTTGTCAGTGGTATCTTCCTCGCCCTCGCTGTCAGATGAACATGAAACGAGAAGCAGAGCAGATATAGCCATAACAAGCATCAAAGCCAGACATAAGAGTCTTTTTTTCATATAAATTCCTCCTTGAGTATTTTTCATACGGCTGCCAGCCCATGTGTCGGTTCGGAGCGACATGTGAGCATCGCACATTCATACCGCTATGCAAGCGCGCAAAGATATGCCGCATAAAAATCCATACAGCTTTATTTTACAATAAAAATCAGCATTTGTCAAGCCAATAATTCTTAACACAATATTACCAAAATATCAATTTTTTTGTCGTATGCTCCGAGTCCAAAAAATGATTTGTGCATTTTACACATTCGCGCAACAGAACTTTTGTGCAACTACACGATTTTTTTGTGTGTTTTCCACATTTTTTGGCTTTGATATTTGTTTTAATCAAATATAAATATTTACAATTATAAGGTGATCAGTCAAGGAATCCCTTAAGATGTCTTGCACGGCTGGGATGGCGGAGCTTTCTGAGCGCCTTTGCCTCAATCTGACGGATACGCTCACGCGTGATGTCAAACTGCTTTCCGACCTCCTCAAGAGTTCTCGTTCTGCCGTCGTAAAGTCCAAAACGGAGCTTGATCACATGCTCTTCACGAGGTGTGAGGGTGTGGAGCTCGCGCTCGATTACCTCACGGAGTATCGTGGATGCCGCCGCATCTGCAGGAGCAGGCGTATCATCATCGGGGATAAAGTCGCCG
>CAZVUD010000007.1:0-39592 GCA_964629615.1 uncultured Clostridium sp.
TGATGTCCTCCATTGTGGCAAATGACATCTCAAGGTCTATCTGTGTGAATTCAGGCTGACGGTCAGCGCGGAGGTCCTCATCTCTGAAGCAACGTGCAAGCTGTATGTATCTGTCAAATCCGGAGAGCATGAGCAGCTGCTTGTATATCTGAGGTGACTGCGGAAGCGCATAGAAGCTTCCCTTATGTATTCTCGACGGAACGAGATAGTCGCGCGCGCCCTCGGGCGTTGCCTTTATCATCATAGGAGTTTCTATCTCATAAAATCCGTTTTCGTACTAATATTCTCTCGCTATGCGCGCGATATCGTGGCGCATCTTGATGTTCTTCTGAAGCTCGGGGCGGCGCAAGTCAATGTATCTGTACTTAAGCGCGGTTTCGTCCTTTACTCTCTTTGTGTCGCTTACCTCAAATGGAGGAGTCTGTGCGGCTGAAAGCACCTTCATGCTCTCAACATATATCTCAATATTACCTGTGGGAAGATTGGGATTCTTAGCTCCCTCACCTCTTGATCTCACAGTACCGTGTACGCAGATAACGTACTCAGCACGGCAACCGAATGCCTTATCAAACACGTCGGGATCTGTATCACCGTCGAACGCAAGCTGAACTATACCTGTTCTGTCGCGCAGGTCGATGAATATAAGAGAGCCGAGGTCTCTCTGTCTTTGTACCCAACCCATAACGCAGACCTTGTTACCTATCTCACTCTCAGGTACCTGTCCGCAATAATAGGATCTTTTGTCTTCTGCAGTTAAAAACTCTGCCATGATTTTATGTCCTTTCAAATAGAATTTTTAAAACGGTTCTGCTTTTACAGTGTAAGCGGTCGAAATAGCCTCTTCGACCAGCGCCTCGAAATCAAGCTTCTGCTCTTCCATGAGCACCTTTGCAAGCTCGGGACGAGTCTTGGGATGCTTTGGTGTAAATACCGTACAGCAATCCTCATACGGCTGTATCGACGTTTCAAATGTATTTATCTTTCTTGATATCTCGATTATCTCCTCTTTGTCCATTCCTATGCAAGGACGGAAAACGGGAAGCGATGCGGCATCATTTGTAACAGTCAAGGCTTCTGTGGTCTGGGAAGCGACCTGACCGAGGCTCTCTCCTGTTATAAGGCAGGATGCCGAATGCTGTTTTGCCACGCGCGATGCAATTGTCATCATATATCTGCGCAAAAGCAGTGTGAAATAATCCTCATCGCAATGCTTTACAAGCTCCTCTTGAATATGTGTGAGCGACACCACATGAACATATATGTCGCCTGTATATTCCGATACCAGCCTTGCAAGATCTATTACCTTCTGGCGTGCAAGCTCACTTGTGTAGGGATAAGACTCAAAGTGGACAGCCTCGATGTGAAGTCCTCTTTTAGCCATCATATAGCCTGCCACAGGGGAATCTATACCGCCCGACAAAAGCAAAAGTCCACGTCCGTTAGAGCCGACAGGCATACCGCAAGCTCCCTTGAACTGACCTGCATGTATATATGCTGCACTCTCTCTTATCTCAACACGCACAACAGTATCAGGCTTGTGAACATCCACCTTTATCCTGTTTCCCATAACGGACAGTATCTCGCCGCCAACTATTTTTGAAAGCTGCATAGAGTCATATCCAAAGGTCTTGTCGCTTCTCTTGCCCTCTACCTTGAAGGTCGCCTTGCCCTCAAGAAATTGGGGAATATATTCTCTTGCCGTGCGCTTTATGTCCTCAATATCCTTCTTGCACTCAACAGCTCTGCCGATCGCGGCTATTCCGAAGGTCTTAAGTGCCGCCTCAAACATGCCGTCCATATCGCAGAGATCATTCTCGGGCTTGATATATATAGTGCTTTGAGCACGGGTTATGCTGAAAGCTCCGAATTTCTTAGCCTTCTGCTTTAATTGCTTGCAAAGCATATCCTCAAAGTACTTTTTATTTGCACCCTTAAGAACTATCTCTCCATATTTACAAAGCAATATTTCTTTATTCATAACTTACCTCATATGTATCTCCGATAAGCACAGAGCAGTCGGAGCGTCAGTTTTTGTAATAATTCGGGAAAAGCTTTTCCCACACCTTCATACAGCCTATCGTATCTGCTATGGATGTATGTGCAACTCCGTCCCACTCGACCGAGAGGGCTGCCATGGCATCAGTCAGAGAAGCATGGGTAAGATCGGGAAGATGCTCGTGAGCATATCGCACGAATTCATTTGCGGCGCATCTTGTTTTTTCCTTAAGCTCTTCCTTTTCCGCCTCTGTATCGTAAATATACTTTATATGGCTGTAATCTGTCGATACACCGTAGGCTATGAGATTATCGCAATTTGCAAATATCTCCTTGATGTCGGGTATCAGATCGTCAAGCATGGGCGCATCCTCAACCATTTTGGGTGTGATACCGTGTATCTTTTCGGTCTGCTTCCATTTTTTCTTGTGCGCAGGCTTAACGAGCGTGTCCATGATGACCTTGCCAGTTGCGTCTACTATGGATATGGATATTATCTCATCATGATCGTAAACTCCCGTAAGCTCAAGATCAAAAAACAGCACTCTTTCTCTGTCCATGCCATAGCTTGCATTTCTGTGCAGATCTCCCTCTGCACGTCTGATGGCAAGATCCTCCTCATAGCATGCGCGGCAGAGTTTTTTCTTATAGCGTATGTCCTTGCCGCATTTAACGCAATTGAGAGGCAGGCGCACCGCCGTTTTCTTGTCATAAAAATATATAAGCTCGCCGTTGTTTTTTACAGTAAAAGCTACCGGCTCCTCAACGACCTCATAATGCATCTGCAGCAAGCGCTCCTTTGTGTAATAGGAGCATGCTGCCGCATGCTTTATGCTCATTCTGCTTATCGTAGTTCCGCTCTCAAGTGTGCGTGATTCCTTTCGTGATTTAGGGAAATACCATTGCTCAGGGGGAGCTTCCGCAACACGCGCAGGGTCGAAGTAATATATTATGCTTCCGTCCTCTGCCTTATCATACGCCGCAGGATCTCCGCTCGGCATAAGATGCATCTGTGTCAATATATTTCGCGTAAGGTAATTTTTGCTTTCCGCCTCTTCTCTTGTTATCCGCGGTATAACTGCTCCTGAACGCAGTTTCATCGTATCCTTCAAAATATTCTCCAATCGATCTATGTAATATATAATATAATGTAAAAAAACATATTCATTATATTATAACACACATTTTATTGATTTACAATACATTTTGGCAAATTTTTTGAAGCTTATAACACAAAAGAAAGATATCGCACCTGCCGATTACGGCAGGTGCGATATCATATATCAAAGCATTTCTCTTCTGAGCTCTTCACCCGACTTAGGTGAGAGAAGTGCAAAAGGTATGTCCAGCACTGTTTTTGCGCCAATATCGCCCTTTTGCGACATTCTGTAAGCGGCGCGAGCGCATGCAACCAGCACAGACGAGGTGAATTCAGGGTTTGAATCCAGCTTGAGCGAGAATTCCATTATATGCCTGTTTTCAAGCTCAGATCCGCTCCTTCCGCTCCTTATAACCATTCCGCCATGGGGGATACCGCTGTGATCGCGGCGCATCTCCTCCATGGAGATAAATATAACAGTAGTATCATAATCCGCGAAATAGTTGGGCATGGTCTTTATCTCTTCTTCGATCCTTGCCCTGTCCGCGCCATCCTCCGCAACTACATAGCAAAGGCGAGTGTGCTTTTCTCTTGTGGTGAGCTTCGGCTCGTCGCCGCGTCTTACGCTTTCCACAGCACTCTCTACGGGAATTGTATACTGTCTTGCATCAAGCACACCTTCAATCCTGCGCACAGCATCACTGTGTCCTTGGCTTACTCCCTTGCCCCAGAACGTATAATCAGCTCCGTTTGGCAATACAGCCTCTCCAAGCACTCTGTTTAAGGAAAACAGCCCGGGGTCCCAGCCTGCCGAGATGACTGCCACATTTCCGCCGGCTCTTGCCGCCTCATCCACAGCCTCAAAATGCTCGGGAATGCGCGCATGGGTGTCAAAGCTGTCCACCACATTGAACATCCTTGCCATATTCGGCGTTTGCTTTGGAAGATCCGTGGCAGATCCGCCGCAAAGTATCATAACATCTATATCATCCTTCATATCCTCGGCACAGGATGCGGGATATACCTTAGACTCCGAAAACACGGTCTTCACACTTGAAGCATCACGTCTTGAAAATATTCCGACGAGCTGCATATCGTCATTTTGCCTTACAGCGCACTCAACTCCGCGACCGAGATTGCCGTATCCAAAAATTCCTATTCTTATCATAAAATGCTCTCCAAGAAAAATATGCAGAGCCGACAGACCGCCGCCCACAGTTATATATGGAGCTCTGCGGACATCGGCCCTGCAAAATTATATTATTTTAAGTTATCAGTTTGTGTAATTGTCAAAATATCCCGAAACGAGAACTACGGGAGTACCCTTATCGCCCGAGCCTGAGGTCAGGTCGCAAAGCGAGCCTATGAGGTCTGTAAGCTGACGGGGAGTAGTTCCCTGCGACGCCATGTTTCCTACAAGGCTGGAGCCGTCCTTTTCTCTTATGGACTTTGATATAGCCTCACGAAGCTCCTCGCCCGAAAGATCCTTGAAGTCGTTATCTGCAAGGTATTTGAGCTTAAGCTCGTTGGGTGTACCTATAAGTCCGTCTGTATATGCAGGAGATACGACCGGGTCTGCAAGCTCCCAGATCTTACCCTGAGGATCCTTGAAGGCGCCGTCGCCGTATACCATTACTTCAACATGCTTGCCTGTCTTTTCAAGCATGATGCGCTGTATGTCAAGCACAAGGTCCTTGCAATCTCTCGGGAAGAGCTTTATCTTATCCTCTGTAGACTTGTTTGAACCAAGCAGACCGTACTTTTCATTGCATCCGCTTCCGTTTACGGGAGAGGTCATGATGTCATCAAGACTGCATACTACCTTTGCGCCGCCCTCAAGAAGGATCCTCTTTGTGCGCGCTCTTGTATGTATATCGCAGTTGATGATATGATCGCAATACTTAAGTATGGACTTTGCCTGATTTGCAAATATTATCTCTACCTCTGCTCCGCATTCGCGAACGAGATCTCCGTAATATTCAACATAATCAACACCCGTGAATTCGTGCTTTACATATCCGAAAAGCTCGCGATATTTCTCAAGTGTGAGCACATCGCTGTAGGGGTTTACACCCGAATCATCTATCATATCCATGGAAATAAGGTGATTTCCCACCTCATCTGAAGGATAGCTGAGCATGAGAACGACCTTCTTACAGCCCTTTGCGATTCCGCGCAAGCATATAGCAAATCGGTTACGGGAAAGTATGGGGAAAATAACACCTACGGTGTTGCCTCCAAGCTTGGCTCTTACATCTGCCGCTATATCATCTACTGAGCAGTAATTGCCCTGCGCGCGCGCAACGATGGACTCTGTGATAGAGATAACGTCACGGTCGCGTATAGAAAAATTATCGCTCTGCGCTGCTTCAAGTACACTTGTAGATACTATTGTTGCAAGATCGTCACCCTCTCTGATTATAGGACAACGGATTCCGCGCGATACTGTGCCTACTCTGCGTTCGTTACTCATATTATTATACCTCTTCGTGAAAAAATATAATCAGCCCCGATAATACGGGACTGTGTAAGATATAATTCTTCTTACGGTTAATTATATCACAGTTTTTTATCAATTGCAATAGGTGTAGGAAAATTTTTTATAATTTTTTTCAACTGTTTTTCGTATCTTTTGCAAGTTGATTTTTGTAAAATTGCACAAAATTGTAATAAATCATGTTTTTTACCCGATTTTATGCAATATTTTCGCACTTAAAATTCATCAAGTGACAGCAGTAAGCGGTGGAATGATGTCCCACCGCTTTTGTAGTATATCAGTTAGCCTTCCATTCTTCAGCCTTGGCTGCAGACATTCTCTTGATGTTCTCCTCAGGATAAACAGATTCTGCGCCGCCGTTTACATAAAGGAAATACTTTCCGCCGTCTGTAACGTAGAGAGTTTCCTCATAACCGTCAGCATCGCCGAAATTACCGAATGTACGCTTTTCAACGATAGTGGATGCTTCCGTATCGTATTCTACCTTGCATATGATCTTCTTCATGCCTAATTACCCTCCATTTGTTATTTCGTATTATTGTATCATAAAACCCGAAAAAATGCAATACCTTTTAAGATTTTATTTTTTCGCCTTTCTGAATCTTCTGTCAATAACTCTGTTATATTTTCCCGAAAATGACATGATCTCATATAATCCGCATTTTGACCCGAGCTTTTCTTCAAGCTTACTCTTTACAGGTGTCTCAAGCTTTTTTATAAGCCTTTCAAGATCCTTTGCCTCGTCATCCTCTCTGCCCGAGAGAATGAACATATCTCTTTCGCATGCTCTGCCGTCATCGCGATGGGCTTCTGACGCATATTTCGTCACAAACACCACTCTGTCGCACATAACATCGTCTATTGCAGAGCACACAGCCTCAGCCGATATCTCGTGCTCGCCTGTTATATTAAGCATCCTTCCGCACGACAGCATGCACCCCTTGCCCGATACCGTCACAGTCAGAATGAGAGATGGGAATTTTTCGTTTGGTATAGTGACCTCGCAAAAATCCTCGCCGTGCTTATCTATATCATACGTTACCTTTTTTGACATATCGGGATATATCTTCCGTATATATCCAAGTGTATCTTCTATGGTCATAACATCATCCTTTCAGCTTAGTTATCATCCGTTTATGTATCTTTCATAATAGAACAGATACTGCTGGGCTACTCCCGCATACATTCCGAGCGTGTGCGCATCCAGCTCATTTCCGAAATATTTAGCTATAACTCTCTTTATCCACACATCTATCGGAAATGCATCCAAATGTCCGCATCCGTAAAGCAATGCACAAGCAGCCACCTTTGGTCCCACTCCCTTTATCTCTTGCAGCATAACGGCGGCACTTTCGGTATCTATATTTTCGTATTCATATATACTTGTATGCCCGTTTTGCACTCTTACGCATGCATCGTATATATATTTTGCGCGAAATCCTGTTTTTATATCAGTAAGCCCATCTACACCGAGAAGCGCGACGCGCTCGGGGGACGGAAAGGGAGAAAATCCGCCGTTTGACTCATTATGCGCGCCTGATATATGCCCCTTCATATTTTCGGGTGCGACACTTTTGATGTCATCGCAAGCAAAGCTGAGCGCACCAACTATCTTTTTTATCCTCGGGATATTGTTATTCTGCGAGATTATAAATGAGCAAAGCGCCTCCCACGGATCCTGATGCAATATCCTTATTCCGTCTGCCACATCCATGGCTTCTTTAAGATTTTCATTATCGGAGCGCGAAAGTATATCTCTGTTTATCTCGTCATAATCTCTGTCAAGCGCAAGAAATCTCTCAATGCGGTCGTGATACTCACATATATCTACATTGTAAAGATATATATGCTCCTTGTCCTCGGCGACCGATATGTATTTTCCAAAAGCCATGCCTGCGTACTCGACATCATGCCTTGAGTCCTCCACCTTCTCAAAGCGGAAGCTCTGACCGCAATCAAATATTTTTTCCACCGAAAAGTGCTTTGGACGCGAAAGCCTCAGGGCATTGAGTCCGGAGCTTGATATATCCTTTATGTCCATAAGACATGTATTCATAAAAATACCTCATAAATTTACTTTTTATACTTGAATATAACATGCAAGTTATGAAATAATAATTATAATATAATTATATATCATTTTGCGTGATATTTCAAGATGTAATTTTTACTTTTAAATACGACACGGAGGTATTTATGGATCAGATATACACCATTCCCGTCAACGAAGCGTTTGAGGCATCCGCCGCCGACAAGAGCTGCGGCTGTGCACTCTGCTCTATCTACAGAAAGCTGGAGGAAAACGAGCTTGACCTCATACTCGGCGCATCCATGATGGAGCCTGACGTAAGGATAAAGACCAACAAACAAGGATTTTGCAGACTTCATTATGACCTTATGTTCACACGCAAGAACAGACTCGGCATGGCATTGACCTTAGAGAGCCATCTTGACGAGCTGTCGCAGGAGATCCGCGACAAGGGTCTTGGCGGCGGCATGGGCAACAAGCCGATAAAGCGCATACGAGAGCTTGAAGAAGACTGCTACATATGCAAGAGAATAAAATACAACTTCGACCATATGCTTGAGACCGTCGTTATACTCTGGAGCGATGACCCCGATTTCGAGCCAAAATTAAAGAGCCAGCCATACATATGCCTGCCTCATTACAGAATGCTGCTTGAGATAGGTCAAAAGCGCCTTGGTAAGAAAAAGCAGCAGGAATTTGCAGGAATATGCTCAAGCATAGTGGAAGCTTACATGGCAGAATTAAAGGAGGATGTGAGCTGGTTCTGCAAAAAATTCGACTACAGATACGACGCAGAGCCGTGGTATAACTCAAAGGACGCCGTGGAGCGCGCCATGAAATTTTTGCGTGCCGACATACACAACAAATAACAAAAAGGGTGATTTATCATGATAGATCTTTTAGACTTACATAAGCAGTTCATTCTGACTCATCTTAAAGAGGGAGATGTTTGCGTTGACTACACGATGGGAAACGGTCACGACACGGAATTTCTTTCAAAGACCGTAAAGGAAAGCGGACATGTATACGCATTTGACATTCAAAGTGCGGCTGTAGAATCCACAAGAAAAAATCTTGAAGCGGCAGGATGCTGTAATAATTACACCCTGATATGCGATTCTCACCACAACGTAAAAAATTACGTAAAATGCCCTGTAAAGGCAGGAATGTTCAATCTCGGCTGGCTTCCCGGCGGTGACAAATCCATAACCACCATGAGGGAGACCACCATGCCTGCCATCAGCGCGGCTATCGACCTTATGGACAAGGATGCAATACTCAACATAGCAGTATACCCCGGACATCCAGAGGGAGATGCAGAGGGCAGGATGATAGAAGAATATCTCTCCTCGCTCTCTCGCTTCAAGGTGTGCGTGACAAAGGTCAAGATCGCAAATTCCCCCACATCGCCTTACTTTTTCATGATAGAAAGCAAATAATGGAGGAGCTCATGCAAG
Source organism: uncultured Clostridium sp. (assembly GCA_964629615.1). Taxonomy (GTDB): domain Bacteria; phylum Bacillota; class Clostridia; order Oscillospirales; family CAG-272; genus SVTX01. Next base: position 9,078 of record CAZVUD010000007.1, read on the forward strand.
AAAAAGATAACAAAAGCTCATCATATGAGGAAAACCGCGCCGCGTTTGAAAGAAAAAAGCGCCTGCTTATATGCCTTATGTGCATAAATCTCGTGCTCGTCATAATCTCTGCTGTCGCAGTCATAGTGGCATCGGTATCAGATGGCGGCTACAGCTCCGCAATAGATGAGGAGGACTCCACAGACAAGCCGTCGCGTCCTGTAAGCGTGACATATTCCACAGACAACTTTAAATACAAAACTACTCTGTCAGCCGAGGTCAAGGCGGCACTCAACACAAAGGACTCATCTTACCTTCTCATAGTAAACAAGTCAAATCCTCTTGGTGAGAGCTTCGAGCCAAGCTCAATATCCGAGCTCCCGAGCAGTATCGTGACAAAGGCTACGAGCGTTGAAAAAAACACTGCCATTGCCGCAGAGGCGCTTATCGCAGAGCTTCGCGCAAACGGATTTAACGATATATATATCACCAGCGGATACCGCTCCTTTGAGCGTCAATCTGTCCTTTTTAACTACTATACGAACGAGGAGATGAAAAAGGACTCAAGTCTCTCGCGCGCTGAAGCCGAGCTTTTAGCCGAGGCATACTCCGCACGCCCGGGATACAGCGAGCATCAATCAGGACTGTGCATAGACCTTATAGGCAACAGCATGACCGATCTTATAAACTACGGCTCTGAGACCGCCACAGAGGGCGATGTCGGATTTGCCGAGCTGGAGGTATACTCTTGGCTGCTTGAAAACGCGCACAAATTCGGATTTATCCTGCGCTACCCCGAAAACAAGACCTCCGTAACAGGCTATGATTACGAATCATGGCATTACAGATTTGTGGGTGTGGATGCCGCCGCAAAGATGTACAAAAAGGGATATACGCTTGAAGAATATATAAAAAGCTTAAATTAAACCCAAAAGAAATGCCGCAAACGGGATATCCCGTTTGCGGCATTTATCATATATCAGTTATTTCAAACCGTCCCTCAAGACAGACCTCTGACTGTGCGTTTTGGATCTCAACTCCGATATACCCATCGCCATTCATCTCGCTTCGGTATATCGCTATATTATCCCCAAATGCCGCCTCCTTAAGATATGAGAGCGAAAAGCTCTTGACTCTCTTGCCCGTCATATCTCCAAAGCTGTCGCATATCATATCGGGATAGCGTGTATTGTTCATATGCATATTATAGTCGATATCCGAAAATCCTATCCTGCGCTCATACGAAAGGCAAAGCTCCTCTCCCTTTATCCTTTTGGCTCTTGGAGGTAGGGTGGATATGTCAAGCGGCTCGTCTATCGGAAAATATTCGTCAAGGCTTTCATCACCCTTGATGAGCGTTCTCGTATTTATATTTACAAGTGCCCAGAGGCTGTATGCCGAGGCGATCACCTCTCCGTCGCGTTCTATCTCAAAATATCTCTTAAAGCTGTATGCGCGTGAGGGTGCGCACCATGTAGACACCTTGATCCTTTCAAATGCATGCATGGGGCTGTTGATATTTACGGATATGTTGCTGAGTATAAATCCAATGCCCTCCTCCTTGTGCTTGCGATCAAGGTTAAATCCGTAATGATCGCATTGCAGATTGCCTGTTTCCTGCATATACGCCATTATTCGTGTGGGGCTCACTATTCCATTGGCATCGGTATCATGCCACATGGTGGTAAATTCCTTTTGATATCTCATGTTTCTTATTTTCCTATGTAAGCTTTGTATTGGTACAAAGAGAGAGAGGGAGCCAAAAGCTCCCAAACTCTGTCTGTACCGATGTATGAATTTATTATCAGAGTGTTCCCGAAGAACCAAGTACGTCTCTTATCTTGTGGCGTACCATGTTCTTTACCTCGTTTCTTGCCACCGACAGATATCCTCTCGGGTCAAACACCTCGGGCTTTTCGCTGAATACACGGCGTATTCCTGCGGTCATTGCAAGGCGAATATCGGAATCTATATTTATCTTGCACACTGCCATCTTTGCCGCCTCACGAAGCTGCTCCTCAGGTATTCCCACAGCATCGGGCATCTTGCCGCCAAGGGCATTTATCTCTGCCACAAATTCCTGCGGAACGCTGGACGCGCCGTGAAGAACTATCGGAAACTCGGGCAATCTCTTTTCTATCTCTGCAAGTATGTCAAATCTGAGCGGAGGGGGAACAAGTATTCCCTTCTCATTTCTCGTGCACTGCTTGGGTGTGAATTTATATGCGCCGTGCGATGTGCCTATGGATATTGCAAGTGAGTCTACGCCTGTGCGCGTAACGAAGTCCTCTACCTCCTCGGGGCGTGTGTAAGAGGAATGCTCTGCCACTACATCGTCCTCAACGCCTGCAAGCACTCCAAGCTCACCCTCAACCACAACTCCGCGCTCGTGGGCATATTCAACTACCTTTTTGGTAAGCGCGATATTCTCTTCATAGGAATAGTGCGAGCCGTCGATCATTACAGATGTAAATCCGCCGTCTATGCAGGACTTGCACAGCTCAAAGCTGTCGCCATGGTCAAGATGCAGTGCAAGGTCGATGCCCGTGTCCTTTACCGCCGCCTGTGCCAAAGCCATGAGGTACTCATGCTTTGCATACTTTCTTGCGCCTGCCGACACCTGCAATATGACAGGTGATCTCTCCTCGCTTGCCGCCTCGGTTATCGCCTGTATTATCTCCATGTTGTTGATGTTGAAGGCACCGATGGCATATCCCCCGGCATAAGCCTTTTTGAACATTTCTTTTGTTGTTACAAGTGACATGATATATTTCTCCGTTTGATATTTTTTGTTACAAATACATTGTAACACAAATTTGAAAATAAATCAATAGAGATCTTGATATTTTTTTGTCGGCTTTCAATATTTTTTACGACATCATCTCTCCGCCGCCGTCACTATTTGACATCTGAGGCGTATTTTCTATTCCTGCCACAGCCGTGCCGCGGCTCTTATGGTCGTTTACGTACTTTCGCTCGCCAAGCCCGAAGCTCACAGCTATGGCAAGATCCACCCTGTCCATGACATCGTCGTCAAGGTGTCCCATCCTCTCCTTCAGCCGCTTTTTGTCAAGAGTGCGTATCTGCTCCAGCAATATCACACTGTCCTTTGCAAGACCGACGCGGTCGGCGTGGATATCTATATGTGTCGGAAGCCGGGTCTTACACAGCCTTGAGGTTATAGCCGCGGCTATGACCGTGGGGCTGTATTTATTTCCGACATCATTCTGAACTATAAGTACGGGTCTCAGTCCCCCTTGCTCCGAGCCTACAACAGGGCTCAGATCCGCATAAAATATATCTCCCCTTTTTATTGATTGCAGCATACTCATACCTTTTCTTTTTGGATTTCTTACCCATATTGTTGACATGCTTATACATGTCTTAAACACAAAAAACAAATTTTTGAAAGTCGGATAAATAAGCCCTTCCATCAATAATCATTTTATGTCGAATGCGGTATTTTTTGCACACATTTCGGCGACAAGGGTCGTTTTTTTTCGATATATGCGGAAAAATGCGGCAAAATATCTCCTGTGTATCACATATAACACAAAAAGTCCTTCATTTTTTATAATATTTACATTGTTTTTTCAAAAAACTCTTTACTTTTTGCCTATTTTGTGGTATCATTAGGATTGAGGCGTTATGTTTTTAACAGCTTAGGCAATAATGATAATAAATATATTTCAGGAGGACAAAAAAATCATGGCAATTCAAAGAAAGAAAGTGTCCATGGATGGTAACCAGGCCGCCGCTCATGTAAGCTACGCGTTTACAGAAGTTGCAGGCATTTACCCCATCACTCCCTCAAGCCCCATGGCTGACTATACAGACCAGTGGGCAGCTCAGGGTCTTAAGAATGTTTTCGGAACTACAGTTAAGGTAATGGAGATGGAATCCGAGGCAGGTGCGGCAGGTACTGTTCACGGCTCCTTGGGTTCAGGTGCTCTCACAACTACCTACACAGCTTCTCAGGGACTTCTTCTCATGATCCCCAACATGTACAAGATCGCAGGTGAGCTTCTCCCTGCAGTATTCCACGTTTCCGCACGTTGCGTTGCTTCACACGCGCTCAACATCTTCGGAGATCACTCCGACGTTTATGCTTGCCGTCAGACAGGCTTTGCAATGCTCGCTGAAACAAATCCCCAGGAGATCATGGACCTCGGCGCGGTAGCACACCTTTCCGCTATCAAGGGTCGCGTTCCCTTTATCAACTTCTTTGACGGATTCAGAACATCACACGAGATACAGAAGATAGAGGTCTGGGACTATGCAGACCTTGAAGAGATGCTTGACAAGGATGCAGTTGCCGCATTCCGCAACCACTCTCTCAATCCTAACCGCCCCGCTCTCCGCGGATCTGCTGAAAACGGCGATATCTTCTTCCAGCACAGAGAGGCTTGCAACAAGTATTACAATGCTCTCCCTGCAGTTGTTGAAGAATACATGGACAAGGTAAACGAAAAGCTCGGCACAAACTACAAGCTCTTCAACTACTACGGTCATCCCGAGGCTGACAGAGTTATAGTTGCAATGGGCTCTGTATGTGACGTTATCGAAGAGGTTATAGATTACCTCACAGCAAAGGGCGAAAAGGTAGGTCTTGTTAAGGTAAGACTTTACAGACCCTTCAGCGCAGAAAAGCTCATAGAGGCGATACCCTCCACAGCAAAGAAGATCGCTGTTCTTGACAGAACAAAGGAGCCCGGATCTCTCGGAGAGCCTCTCTACCTCGATGTAGTTACAGCTCTTGCAACTAACGGCGTTAAGGCTACTGTAGTAGGCGGAAGATACGGTCTCGGATCCAAGGATACAACTCCTGCATCTGTTTTCGCAGTATACGAGAACCTCCGCAAGAGAGCTCCCAAGGCTAACTTCACAATAGGTATCGTAGACGACGTTACAGGCTGCTCGCTTGACGAAAAGCCCGCTCCCGACACATCCCCCGCAGGCACTATCTCCTGCAAGTTCTGGGGTCTCGGCGGAGACGGCACTGTTGGCGCTAACAAGAACTCCATAAAGATCATAGGTGACCACACTGACAAGTATATACAGGCATACTTCCAGTACGACTCCAAAAAGACAGGCGGTATCACGATATCCCACTTGAGATTCGGCGATTCCCCCATCAAGTCCCCCTATTATATAAACAAGGCTGACTTCGTTGCGTGCCACAATCAGGCTTATATAAACAAGTATGATATGGTAAGCGATGTAAAGAACGGCGGAACATTCCTTCTTGACTGCCAGTGGACAACAATGGATGAGCTCAACACTCACCTTCCTGCAAATGTTAAGAAGTATATCGCAAACAACAATATCAATTTCTATACCATAGATGCAACAAGCATTGCCATCAAGAAGATAGGCAACGCAAAGGTAAAGAACACCATCCTCCAGTCTGCATTCTTCGCTCTCGCAAACATCCTTCCCAAGGACGAGGCAATAGAATACATGAAGAAGATGGCATACAAGTCCTATATCAAGAAGGGTCAGGCTATGGTAGATCTCAACTATGCTGCTATCGATGCAGGTGCTGACGCATTTGTTAAGATAGATGTTCCTGCTTCCTGGAAGAATGCAAAGAACACAAAGGCAAAGCCCTCTGTTGAAGGCAACCGCCCCGAGCTTGTTGAGTTCGTTGAAAACATCGTTCATCCCGTTTCCGCAATGAACGGCGACTCCCTCCCTGTTTCCGCATTTGAAAAGTATGTTGACGGTCAGTTCCCCCAGGGTGCAGCCGCATACGAAAAGAGAGGCGTTGCAGTTACAGTTCCCGAGTGGAATCCCGACAAGTGCGTTCAGTGTAACAGCTGTGCATTCGTTTGTCCTCACGCTACCATCCGTCCCTTTGCAATGACAGAGGAAGAGGCGGCAAACGCTCCTGCACAGACAAAGTTCTCCGCACGTCCCGTTATAAAGACAAACTACAAGTTCACAATGGCTATATCTCCCCTTGACTGTATGGGATGTACCCTTTGCGTTAAGGCTTGTCCCGTAAACGCAAATGCAGACAAGAAGGCAGCAGCTGCCGGCGTTAAGGCTGATCCCTCAGATTACGCTATCCGCATGATGCCTCAGGAATCTCAGTCGGCTCAGCAGGCGGCATTTGATTATGCAGTTGAGCATGTATCCGAGAAGCCCGAGCTTATCAACAACACCGTTAAGGGCTCACAGTTCAAGCAGCCTCTGCTTGAATTCTCCGGATCCTGCGCAGGCTGTGCTGAAACATCCTACGCACGTCTTGTAACACAGCTCTTCGGCGAAAGAATGTATATATCCAATGCAACAGGATGCTCCTCCATCTGGGGCGGCTCTGCTCCTGCAACTCCTTACACAGTAAACAAGGAGAGCGGACACGGTCCTGCTTGGGCAAACTCTCTGTTTGAGGACAACGCTGAGCACGGTCTCGGTATCTACCTCGGTCAGAAGGCTATAAGAGAAAGACTTATCGGATATGTAAAGGAACTTCGCGAGGGCTGCAACGACGAAAATAAGATAAACGTTATAGACGAATATCTCAACACTCTTGACGACGGTGCAGCTAACGAAAAGGCATCCAAGGCTCTCATCTCCATGCTTGAGGCTTGCGATTGTGAAAACGAGCTCAAGGCTAAGATCCTTGCCGAAAAGGATTATCTCAACAAGAAGTCCATGTGGATATTCGGCGGCGACGGCTGGGCATACGACATCGGATTTGGCGGTCTTGACCACGTGCTTGCATCGGGCGAGAACGTAAACGTATTCGTATTTGACACAGAGGTATATTCCAACACAGGCGGACAGGCTTCCAAGGCTTCTCAGGTAGGTCAGGTTGCTCAGTTTGCGGCAGCAGGTAAGGCTATCGGCAAGAAGAACCTCGCAGAGATAGCAATGTCCTACGGCTATGTATATGTAGCTCAGGTAGCTATGGGATATGACTCCAACCAGCTCCTCAAGGCTCTCACAGAGGCAGAGGCATACAACGGTCCTTCCCTTATCATCGGTTACGCTCCTTGCGAGATGCACGGTGTTAAGGGCGGCATGCAGAACTGCCAGCTCGAAATGAAGAAGGCTGTTGAGGCAGGCTATTGGCAGACATTCAGATACAACCCGACTCTTGAGTCAGGCAAGCTCATAATTGACTCCAAGGAGCCCACGTCCAACTATATCGACTTCATCAAGTCTGAAACACGTTACGCACGTCTTGCACAGTCCAACCCCGAGAGAGCAGCTATGCTCTTCGCAAAGGCTGAGGCAAACGCAAAGGCAAAGTACGACAGACTCCAGAGAATGGGCAAGCTCTACGAATAATATAAAACAAAAAACAGCGGAGCAGATCTCGTTTAATGAGATCTGCTCCGCTTTTATTGATAATCAGACGTATTTGCAAAGCTCGCAATACAGTCCGTCGTCATATGTACAGCATACGGATATTCCGTCACGTGTAACTATATGTATGAATTTTGTCTGGCAGAAGAAGGTATTGTATCTATACCTTTTCATGCTCTTTACTTTTTCCTTTATCTCTTTTTTATTTTCATCGGTCAATATCTCTATATATTCTACCTCTGAAAGCGAGATAAGGCAAACGGTTATCCTGCGCTTTCCCCTTTGCTCATATATTGCAAAATCCGGGCTTTTTGATAAGTCTGCGCCCTCGCCCGTCGGAAAGAACACCTCGACCGTATATTCCTTTAAGACATACGACGACGCGATATATATAGCCAGACCGAGCATTACTATGCTGACAGTCTGTGCAAATGCAGGATAAGGAAATCCCTCTCTTCCCGCAAACAAAAACAGGAATACTCCGCCTGCAAACAAGAGCCACATTATGAGCTTTGCGTTTCTGTTTGCATTTTTCAATGTTTTTTTATACATATGTAAAGCTCCCTTTATATTTTGTAACAGAGAGCCGCGGAAAGATCACCGCGGCTCTCATTTCTTTTTTTGACCTGTATCAGATCTTCTTTGTTCCTTCAAACGAAAGCACTGCGTTACCCGTCAAGGTTACATTGTCCTTGCCGACTCTTACGGTAAGGTCGCCGCCGCGCACCTTAACGGTTATATCCTTGTCTATATCGCAAAGACCGCACTTGACAGCCGTAACTGCCGCCGCGCAAGCACCTGTTCCGCATGCAAGCGTTTCGCCTGCTCCTCTTTCCCATACTCTCATCTTTATGGTACGTCTGTTTACGACTCTTATAAACTCAACATTCGTCCTGTCAGAGAACAAAGGAGAGAATTCAAACAAGGGTCCGACCTTCTCTATATTAAGGTCGTCAACTCTGTCCTCAAATACTACCGTGTGGAGATTTCCGAGAAGCAGACATGTGATCTTATATTCCTTGCCGCCGATAACAGCAGGACGCATCACTATCTCCTTATCCGTATCGATATTTACAGGCAAGAGCTTGGGATCGAACTCGTATCTGCCCGTATCGACAGTGACAGCTCCGACCTCGTCATTTGAAATTATCGCATGTGCAGTTCTCTGTCCGCTCCATGTGTCGATGGTCATATCCGTGACCTCAACTATGCCGTTGTCGTAAAGATACTTAGCCACACATCTTACTGCGTTTGCGGCAAGCTTTCCTTCACTTCCGTCGCTGTTGAATATCTTCATCTTGGAATCAGAATGCTTGGAGCGCTCTATAAGTATAAGTCCGTCAGCTCCAATTCCCGTATGCCTGTTGCAAAGCTGGAGAGCCAAGGATTCGGGACAGCGTATGGAGGAATCGCGGTTATCAACAACTATATAGTCGTTTCCGAGAGTTTCCATCTTGCAGAACTTAAGGTTCATTCTTTCGCTTCTCATATTGTTGAGATCCACAAGCTCGGTGTTGTGCTCGCTCCATCTGCCTGCGATAGCATCTGCAAGCGCATTTGCGGTATCTATTGCCGTGAGCACCGCGATAGAAAGCTGGATAGCCTTTCTGTGAAGGCTTATGAACTCATCTACGGTATTATCTATGATAGCTCCCGTATATACTATGTAGCTTATCTTGCCCTCATCCATGAGGTTGAATACATCGTCGCTCTCGCCGACATTCTGAAGTATTGTAACGTCTATTCCAAGCCTTGCTATGGATGCGGCAGTTCCGGGAGTTGCATATATTTTCATGCCGACATCATAAAATTTCTTTGCAACAGAAACTATCTCGTTGTAGCTTCTGTCATCTACGGACAGAAATACGCCGACATCGGAATGCATCTCGGGGTGATCTATCTTAAAGCCTGCCGCTATAAGTCCCTTATAGATAGCCTCGTTGAGCGTCTTGCCAATTCCAAGCACTTCGCCTGTGGACTTCATCTCAGGACCGAGCTGTGTATTTACATCATTGAGCTTTTCAAATGAGAACACGGGAACCTTTACCGCGTAGTACGGAGGAACCTTGTAAAGTCCTGTTCCATATCCGAGATATGCAAGCTTCTTGCCTACCATTACCTTGGACGCAAGATCGACCATGGGCACGCCCGTCACCTTGCTGATATAAGGTATAGTTCTCGACGCACGGGGATTTACCTCGATAACGTAAAGCTCATTGTTGTATATAAGATACTGTATGTTTACAAGGCCCTTAGTTCCAAGTCTGAGTGCAAGCGTTGTGGAGCAATCTATTATCTTCTGACGCATCGCATCGCTGAGATTATAGGGAGGATACACCGCGATAGAGTCGCCCGAATGTATTCCCGCGCGCTCGATATGCTCCATGATACCGGGGATAAGCACATCCTCGCCGTCACTGATAACATCCACCTCAAGCTCTGTTCCCTGCATGTACTTGTCAACAAGAACAGGGTTTTCTATGCCGCTCTGAAGTATCTTATCCATATAAACGGATATATCCTTATCCTCGTGAGCAATTACCATGTTCTGTCCGCCGATAACATAGGAGGGACGTACCAAAACGGGATATCCGAGCTTGTTTGCGGCAGATATAGCCTCTTCCTTTGTCATAACGCCGATACCCGAGGGACGCTTGATGCCGCATTCCTCAAGGAGCGCCTCAAATCTCGCTCTGTCCTCGGCAAGGTCGATACCGTCAGCTGATGTACCAAGCACCTTTACGCCCATCTTATCAAGGAAGTTTGTAAGCTTGATCGCCGTCTGACCGCCAAATGCAACAACTACGCCTATCGGATCCTCAAGCTTGATTATATCATATACATCCTCGGGCGTAAGCGGCTCAAAATACAGTCTGTCGGCTATATCAAAGTCAGTCGATACGGTTTCGGGATTATTGTTGATTATGGCAACGTCATATCCCATCTCCTTAAGCGCCCATACGCAATGCACGGAGGAATAGTCAAATTCTATACCCTGACCTATTCTGATAGGTCCCGAGCCGAGCACGAGCACGGTGTCCTTTTCGTGATCAAGGAAATATCTCGCCTCGTCATTTTCTATGTCATCGTGAGTTCCGTAGAAATACGGCTTTTCACATGATATCTCGCCTGCACATGTATCTACCATCTTGTATGCCGAGGGGCGATGATAAGGCACATGCGCGCCCGTGATCCTTTCAAGTGCGGCATCTGTATATCCGAGCTTCTTTGCCTTAAGATATGTGTCGCCGTCAAGCTGCTTTCCGTACTCCGAGCTTATCTCGTCCTCAAAATCCGCAAGCTTTTTGAGCTTATTGAGGAAGAATCTGTCTATCTTTGTTATATTATATATATCGTCTATTGATACGCCTGCCTTCAAAGCCTCGAAAACTCTGAAAAGTCGCATATCGTCAGTCTTTTTGAGAGCTGTGAGAGGATCATTTCCAAGCAAGGACTTCTTGGGGTTCAAGGTATCCATGCCTATCTCCGCGCCGCGCACTGCCTTCATGAGTGCTTCCTCAAACGAGGGAGCTATCGACATGACCTCACCCGTTGCCTTCATCTGCGTGCCGAGCTTTCTCTGGGACTGCGCAAACTTATCAAAGGGCCACTTGGGGAACTTAAGCACGCAATAGTCTACAGACGGCTCAAAGCAAGCATATGTCTTGCCCGTGATCTCATTTTTGATCTCGTCAAGCGTGTATCCGAGCGCGATCTGCGCAGATACCTTGGCAATGGGATATCCCGTAGCCTTGGACGCGAGCGCAGAGGAACGCGAAACACGGGGATTTACCTCAATTACCGAATATGTATCGCTGTCGGGATCAAGTGCAAACTGACAGTTGCATCCGCCCTCTATGCCAAGCTCCTCGATGATATCAAGAGCCGCTGTACGGAGCATGCCATATTCATGGCTTGAAAGTGTAAGCGCAGGAGCGCAAACGATAGAGTCACCCGTATGAACTCCGACAGGGTCAAAGTTCTCCATAGAGCAGATAGCTATCTTATTGCCCGCATGGTCGCGCATTACCTCAAATTCTATCTCTTTCCAGCCGTATATGTATTTTTCAACAAGTATCTGGGTTATGGGGGACTGCTCAAGACCATTGGCAGCGACCTCATTCATTTCCTCCTCATTGTAGGCAACACCGCCGCCAAATCCGCCGAGGGTAAATGCAGGGCGAATGATAACGGGATAGCCTATCTTTTCCGCTATCGCCTTGGACTCCTCAAGAGTATTGGCAATATCGGAGGGCACGAGGGGCTGACCGATCTTTATCATAGTCTCCTTGAAAAGCTCTCTGTCCTCAGCCTTGATTATGGCTTCCGCATCTGTACCGAGCAGGCGGACTCCGTGGCTCTCAAGCCAGCCCTCCTTGTGGAGCTGCATGGCAAGTGTAAGTCCTGTCTGACCGCCGAGGGTAGCAAGGATGGAATCGGGCTTTTCCTGTTCTATTATTCTCTTGACCGTTGCAAGCGTGAGCGGCTCCAGATATATCTCGTCCGCCATTGCCTTATCGGTCATTATGGTTGCAGGGTTTGAATTGAGAAGGATGGTGTTTATGCCGCATCTTTTAAGCACTCTGCAAGCCTGTGCGCCTGCATAGTCAAATTCAGCTGCCTGACCTATAACGATAGGTCCTGATCCTATTACGAGTACCTTTTTTATATTCTTATCAAGTGGCATGATCATCTATCCTCCTGTTCGTTAAAGCTGTCCATAAGATCGCAGAACCTGTCAAACATCACACGCGCATCCTTGTTCTTTGTATTTGCGTCGGGTCTGAATTGGCAGGATATCGCATATCTGCCCTCATAATCTATTCCCTCGACCGTGTTGTCGTTCTTGTTGGAATATCTGATGTGTGCAAATGTCGGTAACGTCGCATGATTTACCGTATATCCGTGATTCTGCTCTGTTATGTATACTCTGCCGCTCAGCTTATCAAGCACGGGCTGATTGGATCCTCTGTGTCCGTATTTGAGCTTTCTTGTGATAGCACCTGCACACAGGGCAAGCATCTGGTGACCGAGTCCTATCGCAAGTATGGGCAGCTTGGAGAATATCTTTCTTATCTCAAGTGTTATCTTTATGTTATCCTTGGGGTCGCCGGGTCCGTCTGAAAGAACGACACCGTCAAAGCCTCCCTCAAGTATCTCGGATGCAGGTGTATACGCAGGAAACACGGTAACACTGCAATCCATATTCAAAAGTGAATCTATAAGGTCGCGTCTTGCGCCGAGATCATAGAGCGCCACTTTATATTTTGCGCCCTCCTTCTCTATATGCAACACGTCGCTTCTTGTGACCTTTTCTACTGGATTTTCGATCTTATGTGTGAGAAGATCGTCAGGAACTATGGGATCGGGAAGAGTGTCGGTTATTACCGCATTCATATTTCCGTACTCACGCAATATCTTGGTTATTGCACGGGTATCCACTCCGCACACGCCAACGACGTTATTTTCCTTGAGATATGTATCAAGGCGTCCGTCGCAACGGTAATTTGAGGGATCCTCGCTTATCTCCCTGACAACGAATGCACCGACCTGTATCTTGTCGGATTGGAGATCCTCCTTGATCACGCCGTAATTTCCGATAAGCGGAAATGTGCTGACCACTATCTGACCGTAATTTGATGGATCGGTCAGGTTTTCAAGATAACCGACAACGCCTGTATTGAAGGTTATCTCGCCGACCACTCTGCCGTCTGCGCCGAATGATCTTCCTTCAAAGACTTGTCCGTTCTGTAAAATGATGTAGACTTTTTTCATAAGCTTTACCTTTCCGAGAGAATACATCTCCCATTATGAAAATAGTTTTGTGTAACGCAATCGCCGTCATCTGCCCGAGCGTATGCGCATATTGGATAGCGTTCTTTTAAAAGAACGCTTCAAAGAAAGCTTTTATATATCATTTAATGTCTTTGTATTTTTCAGAGGTTATTTTTATAAGTGCGCTCTTCTGATCTGTTTTCGGATCTTCTATCACCTGACGCAAGACATCCTGAAGTATCAGAGATATGATCTTTCCGCTGTATCCCATAGCCTTTACGTCATTTCCGTTTATTTCAAGATCCTTTATATTTACGCAAGCCCCGCACTCTGACTGGTGCCTGACTCGCTCACACATATCCTTTTCTCCGTAAAGCAGGCAAGCATCGCATGCAAGAGGTCCGTATAAATGCATGATCTCTCTTGCGCACACATCGCTGTCATAAAAATGCGGCTTTTGCATGAGCATCCTTATATCATCGCAAAGCTTATTTGAGAGCTTAAGATCCTCTATTTTTGCATCCTTGCTGTCAAGAAGTAGCGCTGCCATGCGGCATGCAGGGCTTTTCGGTACAAGATCGAGCCTCATGCTTGGTTTATTCAGCCCACGCACCAGCATGTCCTGTATCCCAAGGTCGAATATCATGTCAACTCCCCTGTCGGCGCCGTCCGAGCAGATGATGCCGAAAAGCTCGCTCGTCTTTCGCTCCTGCGATATGTCCGAGAGCTTATATCCAAGCTCTCTTGCCGCAGAGTATGTTTCTTTTTCTATCTCAAAGCCAAGCCTTGAAGCAAATCGCAGTGCGCGTAATATCCTGAGTGCATCCTCCGTAAATCTCACGCGCGGATCGCCCACACAGCGGATGATCTTATTTTTTATGTCATCTCTGCCGCCAAACGGATCGAATATCTCGCCGTCTTTATTCTGAGCCATCGCATTTACCGTAAGATCCCTGCGGGAGAGATCCTGTATGATATCCCTTGTATACTCAACACTTGAAGGATGTCTTGAGTCAAGATATTCTCCGTCGCACCGAAGTGTAGTTATCTCATACACCTCGCCATTCATATACACTGAAACCGTACCGTGCTTGATGCCTGTAGGAATCACCCGTATATTCTCGTCTTCAAATATTTTGACCGTGTTTTCAGGTAGAGATGTAGTGGCTATATCGTGATCCTTCGGCACACACCCCATTATACGGTCGCGAACACATCCGCCGACTGTATATGCAAGCTCACCGTGTGATGCAAGGATATCTATTATCCTTATAACATCCATCGGGATATCCGAAAATCCCCTTTCCATCGCAACCTCCGCCCAATTTTGATCATACTATGCTATATTATATTATATATTATACAGACCGATTAGTCAAGAGAAAATTTCATCAATATATGCGTGTATTTTTATATTTTTTTGTTCTTATGATCAAAAGTGTTGACAATCCCGTCTGTTTTTGGTATAATGGAAAATGGATCAATGTGTATATAATTTAATGATGATATTTCGCTTTTTTGAAAGGAAACATAAACATGAAAACTAATGTTGCTATCATAGGCGGCGGCATCGGCGGACTTATGGCTGCCTATAAAATAAAGCAGAATTCCGCTGACACTGATGTTACTATAATAGAGCTCGGACACGAGCTTGAAAAGCGCCATTGCCCTGCAGGTCACAACAAGGCATGCGTACATTGCAAGGTGTGCTCCATAACAGGCGGATACGCAGGTGCAGGTGCATTCTCGGACGGCAAATTCAACATAGGAACAGCATACGGCGGACACATGGGCGAGGAGCTTGGCGAGAGAGTTGCCATGAAATATATAACCGAGGTAGACCATGTGCTTGAAAGCTTTGCCGACGACTACCCTCCGCTCTACAGATCAAGCGAGGAGCTTAAGCTCAAGTGTCTGCAAAACAACCTCCGTCTTTTGGACATGAACGTACGCCACTTGGGCACGGACAAGAACTTCAAGACCATGCAGAAGCTCATAGAATGGTTAAGAGAGCACAATGTTACCATGCTCTCGGGCACGGAATGCAGGTCTGTTGACAAGACAGATGACGGATATTGCCTGAACATCGTCAAGAAGAATGAAGAAAGCACCATCCTTTCTGACAAGATAATAATTGCAACAGGACGAAGCGGCGCAGAATTCGTAAGCTCATTCTGTAACAAATTCGGTATCAAGATGAACTCCAACTCTGTCGATATCGGCGTAAGAGTTGAGATGAAGGACATAATCTGGAGAGAGTTCTCAAAGGTGATATATGAGCCCAAGATACTCTACAAGACAAAGACATTTGAGGACAGAACGAGAATGTTCTGCTTTAATCAGGGCGGTCTTGTTTCGGCTGAAAACAATCACGGCGTTATAACCGCAAACGGTCACAGCTTTGCAGAGCCCGAGAAAAAGACCGAGAACTGCAACTTTGCGATACTTAACTCCATACACTTCAATGGAAACTTCAACAAGCCCACCGAATATGCAGAGAACATAGCAAGAAACATGAACTTTGCAGGTGATGGCAATATAATCGTTCAGAGATTCGGAGATCTCGTTCGCGGTCGCCGCACAAATGCGCACCGCCTTGGAGCGAACTCGGTTATCCCCACGATGCAGGCTTACCCGGGAGATCTCTCGATAGTTCTTCCCTACCGCGCGCTCACCAACATAATAGAAACCATATATGCACTTGACAAGGTCGCTCCCGGAACAGCTAACGACGACACATTGCTTTACGGCTGTGAAAACAAATATTACAGCATCCGCCCCGAGCACAACGGCAAGTTTGAGGTAATGGACGGCGCATACATAATAGGCGACGGAAGCGGCGTTACACGCGGACTTTCACAGGCGGGAGCTATGGGTATTTTTGTTGCGGATGTTATCTGCGGCAAGGAATACGAGGATTAAACCGAGGAACTCGGCTATGGATGAGAAAAATGTTTACTTAATGATATCCAAAACGGGTACGGGATTCGGAAAATGTATAAGGCTGATAGGGCGTCAGGTATACAACCACGCATCCATATCCCTTGATTCCAATCTCGACCGCACATTCGGATATGCAAGACCGCAAGTGCGCGCCTATTTTCTCTCAGGGCTCGTAAGAGAATCCCTTTACAGATACACCACAAAAAAGAATATAAGTGTACCTGTCGTTATTTTTAAGGTCAAGGTATCAAAGGAAAAATACGATCAGATAAAGAAGATCATATACGATATGCTGGACAATCCGGAATATAAGTACAATCTGTTCAGCGTGATAACATTCCCGATATTAAAGGGATTTTCCGTGTACCATACGTTCTCATGTATCGAATTTATAGCCTACCTTATGGAAGGCACGGGATATATGAGCGAAAAGGAAGGTTGCAAGTACACCCCGGATGACTTATATGAGATATTCAAGGACAATATAGTTTACGAAGGCGATATACGAGGAATAATGAGCGGAAGATATCACGAGGACAGATATTTTAAATCTTTAAATACACGTCAGTGCAAAAACAGCATCTCATCCCTTATCGAAATATCAAAAAGGACTATTTGCCGCAGATCAAAGCGTTACAGCACGACATAAAAATATTCGGGAGCAGAAAATTCTGCTCCCGAATATTTTTTATTTGAGATTTTCGTATCCGATGAATGTCTGGAGAAGTGTCTGAGCGTAAACTCTGCCAAAGAAATCGTTGGGGTGGTTGATATTATTACCCGTGTAATCAAGGAATTCCTTGTATTCAAGCACAGACTTGCTCATGGAGGTCATCTTTGCAACTGCGCACTTAAGACCTGATTTAGTGAGGGATGCCACAGCTATGTTGAGCATCTGCTCCTGATCCTTCTGGCTTCCGTACCAGCCGTTTGTAGCGGAGGGATTGGGAACCATTGTGGAAACTATCATGTAGTGTGCGTCGCTTGAAAGCGCCTTTACCTTGTTGATCATGGATTTGATGCCGTTTGAAACACTGTTTGTGGGTGTTCCGCCGTCATTCATACCGAATGCTACCGTAAAGAGATCACAGCCGTACTGTTCGATATAGGGCTTTACGAACTGATCGAAATTCTCAAGTCCGTTATTGGTGGTCCAGCCACCTACGGAAGGATTGATGTAATGTATAGTTCCTCTCGTACCTGCAACATAAGGCTCGGGAGTCTTCTTTATAATGGGATGAAGTCCTGATACATCAACGAAATCAACAGTGTAATCAAAGAGATCTGCAACCGCTGTCGTAAAGAGCATGGGGTAGCTGTACTGATAAGGCTCTGTTCCTACATACCAGCTGGAGTTAGCTCCGCAGGTGATACTGTCACCGTAGAATATGAATGTAACATCCTTGCCGTCTATAAGCTTCTTTATAACATCCTCGTATGTCTTTGCATTGCTCTCCTGTGCAAAGCCTTCCCAATTGGATTCATGCTTATAGCTTACGCACACCTGCCACTTTGTCATGGTAGTGCCCTCGCCCCAATATACAGACGTATCAACACCGTTATGATTTACATGTATCATATCGCCCGATGCAGGTGCCTTGTAATATTCCTTGCCCGTGATGCAGGGGATAGAGGAATTCTCTGTTACCTTGAGCTTTCCGTCAGCTGTAAGGGTATAGTCCTTGCCCTCTGTGTAAACTGTTTTTCCGTCGTAGGATGTAACGGATATTATCTCTGTTGCAGGATAGAGCAATCTCTTTTCATCGCCCTTGTCGATGAAGAATAATGTCTCATTCTTTACCTCTGTGCCCGAGAAAAGATCCTTCATCATATCAGAAAGATCGCTTGCACTTACGTCAAGACCCTCGATGACCGCCGTGGTAGTCTCTTCGGTAGTATCTGTGGTCTCATCACCTGTATCTGTCGTATCCTCAGTCGTTACATCAACGCTTGTAGATTCTTCGTTCATAGACGTTGTTTCCTCCGTGTCCTTTGGCGTATCGTTATTATCACATGCAACGAGCACTGCAAGTGAAAGACACAATACAGCAATAAATAAAAGTATTTTTTTCATGATACTTTCCTTTCGTTTAAATATATTTATTTTTAAATATCATCCTTTACTGCGCGGGATGTGGGCACGGTAGACGAAAAGGCTCGGTTTCCGCGCTCATCAAACACGCTTGCCATGATAAAAGTGTCATTTTCATTTATAATGTATTCATCGGCTATATAGTTGTCGCCCTCCACCACATCCACTGCAGGTGATGTTGTGGATGTGTAATAAGCTATCCGCTTTGACGGAGAGCAATTTATCACAGCCTTATCCACATTTGCCATATACATATGCAATTCAGGTCCTTCGCTTGAAAAAAATCTGCCTGCGTGCAACGCCAGCATTATGCCCTGCGATGAAAAATCGTGTGCATCGACACAAAGATAGCTTTTCACCTCATCCGCATCTATCATTACGACAGATGGAAATGAGTCTGATGACGAAAGTGCGCAAAACGCCTCATTTGACATACTGTGAGCCTCTATCATGTCAGCTCCCGAAAGCTTTTCAAGCTCCTCCTTGTCAAGCGTATGATCCTTTTGAAGTATTACGAGTGCAACGCCGCCGAGATGCTTTATCATCCGCACCGCCTCGCCTGCCTTTTGCGCCTCGGTCTTTATCATATGCCGCCAATCTTCGGGGATGCAGGGATCGGAGGTCATTCCTATGCCTATAACAGATATCCTCTTACCGTCCTCTCTGTCCTCTCCAAACACATACGCGCAGGACGGAAGGATGAGCAGTCCCGATATCTCGCTCTCGGGCATATATTTATATACGAGCGGCATGCACAAAGCGTCATACCCTTCGCGTGCGTACCGCGAAGCTGTATCCTCTATGCTCTCCTTGTCATCCGAGCATGCGATATTTATTCCTATCTTTAGCTTTGCTTTGCCGAGAATATCTACGAACATGAATCGCTCCTTTAAAAATCGCCCGCATTTTACATAGGGCATATCTACCACTTAATTATAGCATATATCCGAAATAAAATCAATGATTTTTTGCACAAAAAAAGCCTTTTGGTTTTGTGCATGTAGCCGATTTATAAATAAATCTCCCAAAACATCTTGAAAACCGGGAAAAAATGCGTTATCATATTATTAATAAAACAGATCCGGAGGATCCGCAAATGAAAAAATTGATTTTAATACTGACCGCTCTGTGCTTGTCATTTATACTTATCTCGTGCAGACTGGATAACACCATGCAGGGTGAAGATGACAGCAAATCGGACGCGACCGATGCAAGCTCTGAAAACGAGAGCGAAAGCAAGAGTGACAGCGAAAGTGAAAGTGAAAGTGAAAGCGACAGCGAGACCGAAGCTACCACTCAGATAGACAAGGAGGCACTTATGAAGGAGATATACGAAAGCACTCCCGAAAGGTACATTCCCATTGGCGGCTGGGCTACGCCTGCAACGCAATTCCGCGACACCAGATACGACGAATTATTCGGTCTTATAAAGGACAGCGGAATAAACTACATGATATCTCTTGAAGAATGGAGCTCTAAATATTGGTGCATAGATTCCCTGCGCGCGGCTCACAACGCAGGTATAAAGCTGTATTACAACTGTGTCGGACAGGGCAACATGCTTGAAATGATACAGCACATGCTTGACAGCGAATACAGTGATGCCCTCGGCGGCATATATGTCAAGGACGAGCCATTGCTTTCGGAAATGGAAGAGCTCGGCAATCAGACATCAGCCGTAAAGGAGCTTCTCGGAGACAGAGGATTGCCCGTATTCTCAAATCTATTGCCCACATATGCGCAGAGCAGCATGATAGGCGACAGCTATCGCGACTATATAAATGCATATCTTGAAAATGTTGACAGCGACATACTTATGTTTGACTACTACCCCTACACAGGTCAGAAAGATACGATCTACGACATGATCGCCAACATAGCCATGGCAAAGGAAGCGGCTGATGCCAAAAATATTCCTCTGTACACATTCATTCAATCGTCAGGCACAGCCTCCATGCGCGAGCCGAGCTACACAGAGCTAAAGCTTAATGTAAACCTCAATCTTGCCATGGGTGTAAAGGGATTTGCTTATTTCCTCACCTGCGAAGTATATGAGAATTGGGGCTACAGCGCCATGATCGACTACAACGGTAACACCACTGATATGTATGACAAGATAAAGGATGTCAACAGCGACATCAACGCCATGAAGGGCGTATATCTTGACTACGACTACAAGGGCATCATACTTTCCAAATATGCAAACGGCACAAAAGCCATGAAGGAAGCAGGCTGTGAGGTGCTTACAGGCTACTCCTCCCTTAACAGCGTCGGATCTACAAAAGAGTGCGCTGTTGGTTGCTTTGAAAACGAAAGCGGAGAAGTGGCATACTATGCTGTAAATCTCAGCTATCTTATACCCACAAAGATCACAATGAATTTTGAGTCTGACGTAAGCTATGAGATCTGGGGCGAAAACGGACTTTCCGACATTGGAACCACCAAGGACGGCAAGCTCGTGCTCACTCTTAGTGCAGGCGAAGGCATGTTTATCAAAATTAAAAACTGATGCTGTATAGCTGAATATTACTTATAACAAAAGAGAGGATATAAAAAATGAAACTTTCGGTACTTGCAAATCTGTACGGAGCAAAGTCGCTTGACGAGGCATTAAAGATAATTTCCGACCTTGGCGTTCACACAGTAGAGATAGGTGCGGGCGGATACCCGGGAAAAGACCACTGCGACCCCAAAAAGCTGCTTTCCGATAAAGACGAGCTTGAGGCATTCAAGGCTACATTTAAAAAATACGGCGTGGAGATCTGCGCGCTTGCCGCACACGGCAACCCCTTGCATCCAAATAAGGAGATAGCAGATAAATTCGATTCTGACTTTAAGGACGCCGTTCTTCTTGCCGAAGTGCTTGGTATAGACACCGTCATCACCTTCTCGGGCTGTCCCGGTGACTGCGATGAGTCAAAGCTCCCCAACTGGGTCACATGCGCATGGCCTGACGATTACACACAGATACTTGAATGGCAGTGGAACGAAAAGCTCATTCCCTATTGGAAAAAGACGGCGGAATTTGCACGTGCTCACGGCGTATGCAAGATCGCATTTGAAATGCACCCGGGATTTTGCGTATACAATCCCGAGACCTGCTTAAAGCTCCGCGCCGCTGTCGGCGACACGATAGGCGCAAACTTCGACCCCAGCCACCTCATCTGGCAGGGCATAGATCCCGTTGCGGCTATCAGAGCACTTAAGGGTGCTATATTCCATGTTCATGCAAAGGATACAAAGATAGATAAGTACAATGTATCCGTAAACGGCGTGCTTGACACAAAGCATTACAGCCGCGAGCTTGAAAGATCGTGGGTATTCAGAACTGTCGGATACGGCAATGATTCCATGTATTGGAAGGATCTTGTTTCCAATCTCCGTCTTTGCGGTTACGACGGTGTTCTCTCCATCGAGCACGAGGACAGCGTTATGTCCATAGATGAGGGACTTAAAAAAGCGGTAGAATTCTTAAAGCCCATCTGCATTTACGAAGAAAAGCCCACATCCATGAGCTGGGCTTGATATAACGTATATTTATATAACAGTATACCGTACAAAAAAAGCCAAGGTGACTTGGCTTTTTTTGTACGGTCATATTTTTGTCGGATCTTCAGTATGTGGGCGAATTGAGATACCACACACCGTTTTCATTTTTGAAGCTAACGGTGATATTTCTTATCATATCCCTGTTTGCATCTGTAAACGTGCTTATCTCAACGCTGATCTCCCCGTCAGACTCATCAACTATCTTCATGGTGGAATAATCAAAAATCCTTTTTTCTATCTGATATTCATTTATTGAGGTGTTCTGATAGAGCTTATCTCCCTCACTGTAAAATCTGATATATGAGCCGCCGTCATACAAAACTCCGTCAAATGCAGTTTCATATACAGACGAGAGATATCTTGAAGAATATATCTGCTCGGCTTTGGCTTTGATGTCATCTGCGGAATAATACTTGGAATTTTCCATGACCTTATCAAACTCCGACCTTGAGTATCCGAAATATATCTCATGTCTGTCGGAAATAAGAGATCCTCTTTCATACACAGGCAATCCGACACCGAAGAATATATTGTTCAGCTCCTCGGACTCCTCTATAAGGTAAACAAATCTGTCATGCATATCCTCCGTAAGCTCTGTCTTAGCAGAGCAGGAGGAGAGCGCTGTCATCATGGCAAAAGAGGTCAATACAAGGCATATCAAGCCTATGATAGCTCTCTTCTTCATTCCTGATCTCCGTCCTCTTGAGTATTTGTGTTTTCTTCAATAGCATCAGATGCAAGCTCATTTTCCGTGTCTACATCAGCATCCGCCACATCTGCATCCTCGCTATCCTCTTCCTTTGCAAGCTTTGTGATATTAGCTATCTTGCTGTCGGCATCAAGTCGCATTGCGATAACGCCAGATGCACTTCTCGAATATGTGGATATATCACTTGCAGGTGTTCTTATAACTATACCGCCATCTGTGATCATCATGATATCGTCATTTTCGTCAACTGTAAGTATACCTGCCAGAAGTCCCGTCTTTTCGGTCACATTATGACAGATAACACCAGAGCCGCCTCTATGCTTCATAAGTCTGAAATCCTCAAACTCGGTCTTCTTTGCGTATCCGTTCTCGGTAACAGTAAGCAGCTTCTTATTGGGATCAACGATAGCAACACCAACCACACAGTCATCATCCTTAAGGGATATTCCGCGCACGCCGCGTGCAGTTCTGCCCATGGGTCTTACGCCGCGCTCGTCAAATCTGACTGCATTACCGTTTCTTGTGGCAATTATCAGCTCGTTATCTCCACAGGTCTTTGCAACAAAGAGCAATTCATCGCCCTCGTCAAGATTTATTGCAATCTTACCGCCGCGTCTCTGATACTCATATTCGCTCATAAGCGTCTTTTTAACTATACCCATCTTTGTGACCATGGTCAGGTACATGTTTTCAGAGAATTCGTCTACGCTGATAAAGGATGTTACCTTCTCTCCGCTTGCAAGCTCAAGCAGATTTACGATATTGGTTCCCTTTGCCGTTCTGGAAGCCTCGGGTATCTTGAAGGCGCGCATGGTCTGAACTCTGCCGCTGTTTGTAAAGAACATTACGGTAGAATGGCTGTGTACGCTCGATACCTTCTCTATAAAGTCCTCGTCCCTCGTGGTCATTCCCGTGATGCCCTTTCCGCCTCTGTGCTGTGCAGAATAGGTATCGGAGGGCAGACGCTTGATGTATCCTGCATTGGTAAGGGTGATAACGCAGTTGTGCTTTTCGATAAGGTCCTCGATATCTATCTCATCTGTGGATATCTCAATATTTGTCCTTCTCTCATCGCCGTATTTCTGCTTTATCTCAAGCATCTCATTCTTGATTATCTCAACTATCTTGTTGTTGTCCGCAAGTATTCCCTCAAGCTCGTCTATAAGCGCAAGTATCCTCTTAAGCTCATCCTCTATCTTGCTTCTCTCAAGACCCGTAAGACGTCCGAGCGTCATCTCAACTATCGCCTGTGCCTGAATGTCCGAAAGGGCAAATCTCTCGATAAGAGTTACCTTGGACTGAGGAATAGAGGGAGATGACTTCATTATGGCAACTATCTCATCGATGTTGTCAAGTGCTATCTTGTATCCCTCAAGTATGTGGGCTCTCGCCTTTGCCTTTGCAAGGTCAAATTCCGTTCTTCTGTATATTACGGATTCCTGATGCTGGATATAGTGGTCAAGCACCTCTGCAAGATTAAGTATCTTGGGCTGTGTTCCAACGACCGCAAGCATGTTTACAGAGCAGGTATCCTGGAGCTGTGTATATTTATACAGCTGATTGAGTATTATCTGTCCGTTTGCATCCTTCTTGTACTCTATGATTATCCTCATGCCGTGCATGCTGGATTCATCGCGAAGGTCGCTGATGCCCTCTATCCTCTTCTCCTTTACAAGCGAGGCGATAGACTCTACGAGCAGAGATTTGTTTACCATATAGGGGATCTCGGTAATTATGATCCTTCTCTTATCCTCATCTATCTCTGCCTTTGCCCTTACACTTATCCTGCCCTTACCTGTAGTATAAGCGTCTATGATGCCCTGTGTGCCGTGTATAGTACCGCATGTCGGGAAATCAGGACCCTTTATGAACTGCATAAGGTCAAGTATAGAGCAATCGGGATGCTCCATTCTGTATATGGTACCGTCTATGACCTCACCAAGGTTATGGGGAGGAACATTTGTAGCCATACCTACCGCAATACCCACAGATCCGTTTACAAGGAAGTTCGGGAATCTTGAGGGGAGCACCGTAGGCTCTTTGAGCGAGTTGTCAAAGTTAGGCTGGAAATCAACAACATTCTTTTCTATATCCCTTGTCATTTCGTCAGCTATCTTATCAAGACGCGCCTCGGTATAACGGTATGCTGCAGGCGGGTCGCCGTCCACAGAACCGAAGTTACCATGACCCTCGACAAGAGTGTATCTGAGCGAGAAGGGCTGCGCCATTCTTACCATAGTTCCGTATACAGACGAGTCGCCGTGAGGATGGTAACGACCAAGAACGTTACCTACCGTGGTAGCCGACTTTCTGAAGGGCTTATCATGTGTCAGATGGTCCTCATACATAGCGTATATAACACGGCGCTGACCCGGCTTCATACCGTCGCGCACGTCGGGAAGGGCTCTTGACATGATGACCGACATGGAATACTCTATAAAGGATTTCTTTACTTCCTTTTCCATATTGATATCAACTATCTTCTGATTTTCAAACAAATAGACATCCTGTTCGTGCTGTGTCTTTTTATCCATTTTGCTGTTGATCCTTTCTCTATCTATCTCTTGACTGCCACAGAGCAGAATAAATACTTATGCAGTCTTATATTTTTCTTTTTCGGTCTTTATTTATAAATATTATCTTATGCATCAGCCGTGCCATACCGTACGCAAACGGGGCGCATATGATAAATGCAAGCAGGTCAGGCAAAAGCGTGTCAGTTACAAGATAAAACAAACTGAGATCCTTTGACATCATGCCGCACAGTATGGTGTAATACAATTCACGCAGTATTCCGACCGCAAGCGCATACACCATAAACGACGGGAGATTTTGCGACAGAACAAATCTCACGCACACTCCGCAGAAATATCCGCAAAGCATAAACATCATAGGTGAAAGTGAGATCGTGCCCGCGCCGAGAGCATCCAGCACAGCTCCGCCGAATATGCCGCATGCCGCGCCCTCGCGCTCCCCGAATATCATACCGACAGCGCAGGTGAGCAAAAGCACTATCCCGGGTGGCTTTCCGAACAATGTAAGGATATAGGTCTGTATCACGGCGCATATTATCAGCGCAACAGCGCAGACAAATGCCCCAAACAGTATCCTTTTGTTTACCGACTCCCTCTGCGCTCTGACACTTGAACGCGCCACATATCTGTTACGCATCCTTGTCCTCCGCGGCATCTCCGGCACTGCCCGTGCCTATGGGATCGGTGTTTATATCGTGATCTGTAACTATCATAACATAGGTAAGGCTTGAAAGATCGGCAAATACCTCTATCTTTGCGCTAACAGTCCTGTCATATGCATTTTCTCTGACCTCGACCACCCTGCCTATCGGTATTCCGCGCGGATACACACTGCCAAGACCGCTCGTGTATACCATATCTCCGACAGTGACATCACAGTTCTCGCGAAGATAATTCATATGGCAATAATTCGTATCCTTGTTCATAACATCGCCCTCGACTATGCCTATATCACCACTGCGGTAGATATATGCGCCCACACCCGACGTGTCCTCTATCACGGTGCGAACCTTGCACCAATTGTATCCGACCTCAAAAACGCATCCTACAAGTCCGCTTGAAACTATAACAGGCATGCCCTTCTCTATCCCGTCGCCCGAGCCTCGATTTAAGGTCATTACCGTCATATAGGATTCCGAGCCGCGGGATATTATCAGTGCATCGCAAAGTGTGAGATCCGAATATATGCGTTTAAGCTCAAGATATTCTCTCAACCTGTCGTTTTCTTCTCTTACAGCCTGCGAGTCGTTAAGCTCACTCTTGTAGCTGTCTATCTCTTGGCGCAAGCTCTCATTTTCAGACAAGAGATCATCCATATCTCTGAAATATTCGGTATACCCGATAAATCCGTCGCGTATCCTGTATCCGCACCATCGCAGTGGATAAAGCAGTGTGTTGACGCCGTCTGCAAGATAATTCTGCAGTCCCATGGCAGACAAAACAGACGTGAATATGATAAGCGCAAGCGATATCGACACGCAAGCGATAAAAAATTTATTTTTCAAAAATTTCAAAGCCGATATCGCCTCCAAATATAAGTTTTCAACAAGGTTTTCAACACGCTGTGGAAAACCTTATAACATGTGACATTTATCAGTTTTTTTATGTGAATAAATTGTTGACATCTCTGTTAAAATATCGAAAAACAGCTTTTTTTAAAAGCATTTTTCTTTTTTGTGGAAAATTCTTATATTTTCTGATAAGAATATCATTTCCACCGAGTTTTCAACAATCAGACCGCATCAGATATCAAGGAACTGTGCAAGGTTTGCATTCTGCTCGATAAACACTCTTCTGGGCTCGACCTTGTCGCCCATGAGAAGTGAGAACATCTCGTCGCATGCGACTGCATCCTCGATAGTTACCTTAAGTATGGTCCTGTGCTCAGGATTCATCGTGGTATCCCAAAGCTGATCGGCATCCATCTCACCAAGACCCTTATATCTGTCTGCCGCGATAAGATGCTTTCCGTCCTCGCCTCCGAGCTCCTCGATATATTTATCGCGCTCTGCGTCAGAATATGCATACTTTATATCGGGGGATTTGGAATTCTTTCTGTACACCTTGTAAAGCGGAGGCTGTGCAAGATATACATGTCCATCGTCTATGAGCTGACGCATGTGTCTGAACAAAAATGTCAATATAAGTATTCTTATGTGCGAACCGTCGACATCGGCATCCGCCATAATGATTATCTTGCCGTAGCGCAGCTTGCTTATATCAAATTCCTCGCCTATTCCGCATCCGAGTGCCTGTATTATCGGGATGAGGGAAAGGTTGGAATACACCTTGTCCATTCTGGTTTTTTCAACGTTCAGTACCTTACCTCTCAAGGGCAGGATAGCCTGGAACTTCGGATTTCTTCCCTGCTTTGCGCTACCTCCCGCGGAATCTCCCTCTACAAGATAGAGCTCTGTAAGTGTAGCGTCCTTTTCCTGACAGTCCGCAAGCTTTCCGGGAAGCGAGCTGCCCTCAAAAAGTCCGCTCTTTCTCGATGTTTCTCTTGCCTTTCTTGCCGCCTCTCTTGCACGTGATGCCGCAAGTGCCTTTTCAAGTATAGCCTTTGCCGTTGCAGGATTTTCCTCAAAATATTCCGAGAGCTTCGCATTGACCGTGTTCTCCACAAGTGTGCGGATATCGGAGTTTCCGAGCTTTGCCTTGGTCTGGCTCTCAAACTGTGCATTTTCAAGCTTTACGCTAACGATAGCGCAAAGTCCCTCGCGGACATCCTCGCCCGAAAGATTCTTGTCGCTGTCGCGCAAAATACCATTCTTGCGCGCGTAGTCATTTATAACTCTCGTAAGACCCGACTTAAAGCCTGTTTCATGCGTACCGCCCTCGACCGTGTTCATGTTGTTTGCAAAGGTCATTACACATTCGTTGTATCCGTCATTGTACTGAAGGGCGATCTCGGCAACGCTCGTGTCCTTTTCCGCCTTCATGTATATAACATCGTTGTGAACAGGGTCGTTGTGTCTGGTCTCCGTGAGCCATGAAACAAAGCTGCATACACCGCCTTCATAGCAGAATTCGGTCTCTCTGGGCTCGTTTTCTCTTGCATCTATAAGCACGATCCTGATGCCTGCGTTAAGGAAGGATTGCTCCCTCATACGCGCAGACAGTATATCATAGTCAAATACCGTTTCTTCAAATATCTCAGGGTCAGGCTTGAAGGTGACTCTCACACCGTGAGGACGCTCGGGAGAATCTCCCTCACATACAAATCCTCTTGCGACCTTACCGCGCTCAAATCTTTCGGTATATCTCTTGCCCTCATAGCAGTCGTCAAGCTCTACCCAGAGCGAGAGCGCGTTTACAACAGATGCACCAACACCGTGAAGTCCGCCTGCGATCTTGTATCCGCCGCCGCCAAACTTACCGCCTGCATGAAGTATGGTATATACTACCTCGGGCGTGGGTATTCCTTCCTTGGGATGTATGCCTGCAGGTATACCGCGTCCGTTATCCTCAACTGTTATGCTGTTGTCATAATTTATAGTGACGGTTATCTTGTCACAGTATCCGGCGAGTGCTTCGTCTATAGAGTTGTCAACTATCTCGTAAACAAGATGATGCAGCCCCCTTATGGACGTCGTACCGATATACATACCAGGACGCTTGCGCACTGCCTCAAGTCCCTCAAGGACCTGTATTTCGTTTTCGCCGTAATGGTTGTTCTGTTCTGACATATTTCTGTTCCTTTACTGAATTTATTTTACAGGTTTTCTTTTATATGTTTGATATCTGCATGCGTCCGCACAGCGACTGTGTAGACAATTGTGAAAAGCAGACCATGTATTTTCCGTTTTCTTTGTATAGTATAAAGGATTTTGGGATCTCGTCCTTTGCCGAGAGCAAAAGTCCGTTCTTTTGCGCCGACGAGAGATATTTGCGCGTGAGAGATTCCACTGTGGCTGTGTCGGCATCAAATATGCCGATTATATCGCGCATCCTTATATTTTTGTTGTTTCCGACGTGCAGGTACATAAAGCTCATTCCTCCATTGCCTTTTAAGCTTGCGATATGGGGGCGTATTCTCCGCCCTTTACACGTATTATGCTTGCACCGCTGAGCATGTGAGGCTCGCAGGATGTCATTATCACCTGCTTGTCGCGTATGCTGTCTGTAAGATATGCTCTGCGCGATGCATCAAGCTCCGAGAAAACATCGTCAAGCAAAAACACAGGGTGATCTCCGCCGTTGTATTGCTTTATTATCTCGCCCTCCGACAGCTTCATGGCTAAAGAGAGAGAGCGCTGTTGCCCCTGAGAGCAGTAAAAACGCGCGGATCTTCCGTTCAGCTCGATCTCAATGTCATCCTTGTGTATTCCCCACAAAGTCGCTCCTGCGCCGATCTCGCGGTCGTGACGGGTCGTGTAAAGGTCAAGATACGCCTTTTCACATATATCGCGGTCATTAAGATCGTCGCCCTTGAGCCCTGATGATGAGATATACGTCATATTCGGCTTTTCTCTGTTTCCCGTCATGTCATAGAGGCATCTCTCAACATGCTCGGATGCAAGGGCGAGATATTCTGTCCTGTAACGGGTTATCTCTGCCGCGCTCCTTGCAAGCTGGTGCGACCAGACATCTATCGTAGACTCAAAGCTTCTGCGATCCTCCTGCGCGCTCTTTATCAGAGAATTGCGCTCACGGAGTAATGCATTGTATCTTTGAAGCTCTTTTATGTACAGCGGCTTTATCTGCGATACGCCAATGTCAAGAAAGCTTCTGCGCATGGAAGGACCTTCTTTTATTATGTTCAGATGCTCAGGGCAGAAAAGCACAACCTTGAAAGCCCCGACCATCTCGGACATCTTCTGTACCTTAACCTTGTTGTGGCGTATGGTCTTTTGCCGCTTTCCGCTGAAGATGTCAAGCTCTATCTCCATGTCACGCAGGCTGTCGCTGTATGTATTTTTGACATGCGCGCTGTCGCATCCGAAGCGGATCATGTCGGAATCGGACTGTGCCCTGAAGCTTCTGCCGAGCGAGGTCACATATATCGCCTCAAGCAGATTGGTCTTGCCTTGCGCGTTGTCACCGAGAAGAATGTTGACACCGGGGGAAAACTCAACGTCCGCATTTGTTATGTTACGAAAATTTTCAACTTGTATTCTTTTGCAGAGCATTGCGTTTCCTTTCAGTGAATTTTTTAGCGTTGTTTATGAAATAGAGATGAGTTTTTTAAGGTAACGGGCGAACACGGTTCGGTGCCAACGAGAAAAATCTGCAGAATGACACATCATCATTTATCACGCGCTGACACCTCATCATTTCTCCCACCGGAGAAGGCTTTTGTGAGAAAGTTTTTTGCCAAGCATTCTTAAGATTTTTGGTTCCGTCACGTCAACATGATTTCCTCAAACTAATCACAACATGCGGGAAAGTTTTTTGCTAAGCATTCTTAAGATTTTTGGTTCCGTCACGTCAACATGATTTTCTCAAACTAATTCACAACATGCCGGAAAGTTTTTTGCCAAGCATTCTTAAGATTTTTGGTTCCGTCACGTCAACATGATTTCCTCAAACTAATCACAACATGCGGGAAAGTTTTTTGCTAAGCATTCTTAAGATTTTTGGTTCCGTCACGTCAACATGATTTTCTCAAACTAAT
>CAZVUD010000007.1:39692-49171 GCA_964629615.1 uncultured Clostridium sp.
AAGTTTTTTGCCAAGCATTCTTAAGATTTTTGGTTCCGTCACGTCAACATGATTTTCTCAAACTAATTCACAACATGCGGGAAAGTTTTTTGCCAAGCATTCTTAAGATTTTTGGTTCCGTCACGTCAACACGATTTTCTCAAACTAATTCACAACATGCGGGAAAGTTTTTTGCCAAGCTTTTTTTCAAAAAAGCGGGAAAAGCGGAAAAAACGGAAAAAACGGGAAAAATCCTTGCTCCTTAGTCCTTTGTTCTGACGGGAAGGAGCATAAACAGCTCATCAGACGAGCCATTTGCCGCATCCTCGGAGGGCTCGATATTAACGCTCATAAGCTTTGAGGACAAAGAGATCCTTATCTTGTCAGCCGAGCAAGCCCTGACGGAATCCATAAGATATCTGTTGTTGAAGGATATAACGATATCCTCACCCTCGTGCTCTATCGGAACTTCGTCATAAATACTTCCTGCCGTAGAAACAGCGGATATCTTGAGAACATCACTCTCGACCGTGAGCTTAACATTGGATCTGACATTTCCGACGATCCTCTCCTCTGTGATAAGCGCGGCGCGCTCAAGAGCAGAAAGCAAGCTGTCCTTGTCAACATCAACGAATATCTTGTGATGACGAATTATAACTCTCTCATAATCAAGATATTCGCCGTTTATAAGACGGGAGAAGAATATCAGATCGCCAAGCACGATGACGATATTTTTGTGACTCATATAAACAGTAGCCTTTTCGCCGCTTTCGCTCGACAAAAGCTTTACGAGCTCGTTTACAGACTTTGACGGCATGATGAACTTAAAATCAGTTCCTCTGTCACTGCCCTCAAGCTTTTCAAATTCAGCCGCACAAGAGCATACCGCAAGCCTTACCGTGTCGCATGCCACGAGCTTGAGCTCTCCGCCCTCTGTCCTGATATAACATCCGTTGAGAACGGGACGAGGATTGTTTACATCCATAGCATAGCTTACCTTAAGCAGCATCTCGCGCAAGAGAGCCTGATCTACGATAAATCCCTTTTCTGTCTTAAGGAAGGGGATCTCGGGGAAATCCGACGACTTGAGCGCACCTGTTTTGTGATTGGAGCGTCCGCTCTCGAATGTGGCTGTAAGCTTGTCGTCCACCGTCAAGGTGATATCCTCTGAATCCATTACCTTAAGTGTCTGATTGAACTTCTGCGCATTGATAATGTAAGATCCTGCCTCGATGACATCCGCCTTAATGCTGATCCTTATTCCCTTTTCAAGGTCGAATGTCGTGAGATGGCATACATCGGGGCACTCTGCCTCAATAAGTATACCGTCGATGGCTGTGAGCGTGCTTTTGCCCGATACCGACGACATGAGCGGAGCAATAGCCTTTGTGATCTCGTTTCTGTTAAATATGATCTTCATAAATTTTGTCCTTTCAAAATTCTGAATTGTTTTTGATTTGAGCCGATATGCGTCAATGCCGCGCATGCGGCAAAAAGCTTTAAATGCGGATAACGCAATGGCGAGTGTTGTTCTTCATCTCTCTAATTGCGCGCGCATGCGCGAGAGAGAACGAAGGAAGGATATAATGAAATCTAATAGATGTCGTAGTAGGGGAGGCGAACATGTTGAAAACAGCATTTTCCCCTTTTCCTAAAAGGATTTCTTTTCATTGCTACGACATGGAAAAGCCGCGTTTAACAGGCTTAAAATTTGTGGAAAATCCAAGATCTTCCGAAAAATCATCAAATTTGCCTTTGTTTTACGGACATGTGGAAAAATAAAATGTTGAAAATACGTATCAATAGGTTGTCGCAAAGAGTGTTGAAAATCTTGCGTTTTCCTTTTTCCGTAAAGGAATTTTGATTTAAGAAAATGTTGATATCTTAGTGAAAAGCCCACATTCAGACAAATGACATCTGTTTAAAAGCCTGAAGAAAACTCATTTTTGGGGAAATTTCGGCGATCTTTCAATTTTTTTACTGAATTTTCAGAAATTTGTGTCTTTTTTCAACACGTTATAGCCTGTTGAAAACTGTTGCCATATCGCGAAAATCCTTTACAAATAAAGGGTTTTAACTGTGGAAAACTGTGTTTAAAACTCATTTTCCCTCCGCGCGTTAATTATTTAACCCCTACGACATATTTTATTGAAAAATTCTTAATATTTAAATTTGGTTTTAAACATCCACACACCTGTGGAAAACTTTTTTGAAATCGCAAAAATCCTTTAAATAAAAGGAATTTTGCTGTTAAAAACATTGTTGAAAAGTCGGTTATTATCCCTGCTCGCGTATCTCTTTTATAAGCTCGCTGATCTCAGATTCAAACTGAGGTGACGCATTCATCCTGTTTTCAACATTATCGATAGACGACATTACCGTCGCGTGATCTCTGTTAAACAATTTTCCAATGTTCGGAAGTGACATTTCTGTGACTGTCCTTATAAGATAAATAGCTATGTGCCTTGCATTTGCTATCTCTTTTACTCTCGATTTTCCCGAAAGCTCGGATTTCTTTACGCCATATTTCTTTTCGACCACACCAAATATCCTGTCTACCGTGACCGAAACAGGCTCTGCTCCGCCGAGAAGCTCACCCATGCAGCTCTTTGCGACCTCCATGTCTATATTCTTTCCCGACAAAAATCTTATCGCAACAAGCTTCTTTACCGCACCCTCGATCTGACGGATGTGGGAACGCAGGTTTTCTGCAAGATATGTTATAACATCGTCAGGAACCTCGATGCCTGCCTGCGCGATCTTGTTTTTGAATATGGCTATTCTCAGCTCAATGTCCGGGGGCTGTATGTCAGCTATGAGTCCCCACTCAAATCTTGTGCGCAATCTGTCCTCAAGCGTCTTTATCTCTCTGGGCGGACGGTCGGATGTGAGAATGATCTGCTTTCCGTCCTCGTAAAGCGCATTGAAGGTGTGGAAGAATTCCTCCTGCGTTGACACCTTGCCAGCGATAAACTGAATATCGTCTATAAGTAGCACATCGCATGTGCGGTATTTGTCGCGGAATTGTGACATTGCCGATTTCGAAAGGCTCTCTATCATCTGGTTAGTGAAGTCCTCACCCTTTATGTATATGATGCTTGCATCGGGCGTCTTTAGCTTTATCTGGTTTGTAATAGCGTAAAGCAGGTGGGTCTTTCCGAGTCCTGAGGGACCGTATATAAAGAGAGGGTTGTAATTCTGTGCAGGGTTGTCTGCTACGGCGATACATGCGGCGTGTGCAAATTTATTTGAATTGCCCACTATGAAGTTGTCAAACGTGTATTCGAAATTTACCGTAGGCATGGTAGAACCGATGGTTATGGGCTTTTTGTCTGCGTCGGGCAATTGCTCGTTGCGCATATAGCTCGGGCTCTCAGCCATGATGCTGTCAAGCATCTCGCGATTTTTCAGCTTGTCCGCCTCAACATCATCGGCATCCAATCTCACGGTTACGTTTACATGGAAGCCCATAAGATCCTCAAACTCTTCTTCCATGACATCTATGTATTTTTCTTTGATTATCTTTAACTTGAATTCGCTCTTGGTAGAAAAAACTATGGAGCTGTCGTGGTATCTTTCAAATTTGAGATCGCCAAACCAAAGAGAAACGGCGGTACTGCTGTACTTGAGCTTCAATTGCTCTTTTACCATCTCCCATATCTCCATTGCTTCGCTTTGATACTTCAATTCGTTGTCGTAATTCATGTCTTGCAAAAAGATCCTTTCTGCACATGTGTGCGATTTTGCATTTCTATGTGTACGGTATGTCCCTATAAAATAATATATATATTATTATAACATATATATAGCATTTTTTCAAGTCACCTTTTGATTTTTTTCAAAGTTTGGGCGCAAAATGTAAATTTTTTTGTAAACTGAAAAAATATCCAAAGAAACAGCTTTGTCCTTTGGATATTTTTTCAAAATATGTAAATTATTGTCAATTATTCTAAAGCTTGCATTTTTGGCTTCAAGTGCATCATTTGATCATGCGGCTGTATCTCTTTGCTGCCTCCTCGTGACCTGCAACTGCCGCTTTTCTGTAATATGAAAGAGCCTCGCGTTTATTTTTTATACCCGTAGCCGAGCCCTCCTCACAGCAAAGACCGTAGCTGTACATAGCGTTTGCATTGCCTGCATCTGCCGCACGCTTGAGCCAGAGTGCTGCCGCCTTATTATCCTCTTTGACTCCCTTGCCGTGGCGCAAGCACCAGCCATAGCAATACATAGCCGATACATTTCCGTTCTCTGCGGCGTATTTATAGCACTTAACGGAAAGAGTTATGTTCTTGCTTATACCGAAGGGACTGCCCGAAAAGAATGCATTTCCAAGCTTATACATAGCCTCAGCTGTGCTGTCGGTGTCAGATGTATCCGAAGCCGCCTCTGTATCAAAGCTCTGATTTATCTTGAAATCCCCGAATTGCGAATATATCCTGCTTATCTGCACGATGGCATCCTCAAGTCCGCAAGCCGCGGCATCTGCGATGTAATCCAAGGATTCCGCGCAGTTTCGCGGAAGTCTGTTAAGAGAGAGTTTCAGCATGGCAAGGTGATATTTCGCCTCGGTCTTTGCGTCTGTATCGCGGCGCAAAAGTATGTTCTTTCTGTCGTTTGACACATACTCACATTCAGTGGTCTTTATATCGAATGATACACAGTTCTTATACCACATGATGGCAGACTCTATATCTCCCGATTCCTCCAGATCCTTTGCATACAAAAGCGAGGAGGCGATATGCTTTTTCTTTGCCGCACGCAGTGCAAACATTCGGGAATTATAAAATCCCGCGCCCTGACCTATTCCGTATTTTATGCATCGACCGAGATTGTACACGCCTTCGATATTGTCAAGGTCAGCCGCCTTTTTATACATCTTTATGGCATAAGCGTCGTCGGGATCTACCCCAAGACCGTTCTCGTACAATTCTCCGAGTGCAACGTAAGCCGCACTGCATCCTCCGTTTGCCGACAATGCGTAATTTTCAGCGGCAAGTGAAAGATCCTTATTTGTGCCGATGCCGAAATAATAGCACTCACCAAGTGCAAACAAAGCCTCCGGCATGCCTGAGGACACGCTCTTTTTTATGTATTCAAAGGCAAGTGAGCGATCGGGTGAAACTCCGAGCCCCTTTAGATAGCACATTCCAAGCCTGAAATAAGCCACCTCACGGTTCTCCTCCTGCTCTGACAGTGCCTTGTATATTTTAAATGCCTCTCTGTAATTTCGTATCTTACCTATACCCTCATAATTGCAGTTTGCAACGCGGAATTTTGCCGTTACAGAGCCATGTCTTGCGGCAAGGTCGTACCAATAATAAGCATCCGATGCCCTCATAGCCGAGATCTTATTCGACATGAGCCTGTCGCCAAGCTCAAGCATTGCAGATATATTGCCTGCGTTTGCCGCCATTTCGTAATATCTGAACGCCTCGTTTATGTTGTACGGCACGATCTCTCCCTTGTCGTACAGGTCGGCAAGTATCATGCAGGCGATGTCGCTTCCGCTCTCTGCCGCCTTGTTGTAGTACTCTATGGCTTTGGATACGTCCTTATCTGTGCCGTAGCCGTATTGATAGCATATGCCCACTCTACATGTGGCTTTTATATTTCCAAGCTCGCTTGCGCGCTTAAAATATGAGAACGCGGCATTAAGATCCTTCTTGGTTCCGTGACCGTAAAAGCAGCATCCGCCGAGATTGTTTACAGCATCGGGGTAATCCATATCTGCGGCAAGCTTGTACATGTTATAAGCCGCATCAAGATCCACATCGCATCCAAATCCGTATTCAAGGCACATGCCGAGATAATATGTGCAATCTAAATCGCCAAGCCTTGCGCCCTCAAGAAAGCTGTTGCATGCCGATACCTTGTCGTCCTCGTCTACCGCTCCGAAAAGATGTCTGCATCCTTCTGAAAACAGCGCGCTGTACTGCCGCCTGCCGTCATCCTTTTCATCCTCTGTATCGCTGTTTATATAAGGTATCTCCTGTACAGACATGTAACACATCTCCCTCCTTGTATGAAAAGCTCTCTTTTTTGATAAAAATATGTGCTTTTGCAAAAAAATTTTCAAAAAAGTCTTTAAATATTTTAGTTTTTGTATTATAATATAATAAAGAACTCTACTTAATTACAATTATACAACAATTTTTATACTTTTGCAAGCGTTATTTGCAAATTATGACAGAGTAAAAATATTTATCATATATATGGGAGGAAGAGAGATGAAACAGAAGTACACACTGCTTATTGCCGATATGGAAATAAACGTAGTTACTGACGAGCCGCAGGAGTCGGTTGAATACATAGTCGGCATTCTTGACAGAAAGATGCGTG
The DNA here is from genome assembly GCA_964629615.1 of uncultured Clostridium sp. Classification (GTDB taxonomy): domain Bacteria; phylum Bacillota; class Clostridia; order Oscillospirales; family CAG-272; genus SVTX01. The sequence goes on from CAZVUD010000007.1 coordinate 46,011, forward strand.
AGATAATCCTCAAGAGCAAGAGATGCTCAAAAAATGAGGCGGCGCTTCTCTGCGCGCTGGATTTTTGCGCTGAAAAGATCGCCATAAAGGAAAAGACCGAGGAGCTTGAAAACCTCGTTTCCGACACCAAAGAGGATATGGCGCAGATGCAGGAGAAGATAGAGATGCTCAAAAAGAACCTTGAGCGCACCGAAAAGGAAAATGCAAGGCTTGAGTCTGAAAATGACAGATTGCGCGCCGTGCTTGAAAATCGCGGTGAGAGCATACCCGAGGTGTCAGCGCCCGTGCATACCGCATCGGTAGAGGACGACTCTCAAAAGGCTTCCGATGCAGTTGAAGAAAAGTCTGACGACGCAAAGAAGAACAAGACCAAGAACAGAGTTGGATCTATGTTCGATCTGCTCACCTTCAGCGACATCTGAAAATGAAGGATCAATATTTGCCGGAGCTGCTCTGCCCTGCGGGAAGCGTGGAGGCACTGTGCGCGGCTATAGATGGAGGTGCTGATGCCGTTTATATGGGAGGCACCTCCTTTAATGCACGCATAAATGCCAAGAATTTTTCTTTCGAGGACATGCGATCATGTGCCTCGCTTGCACACAGATACGGCGCAAAGCTCTACGAAACATTAAATATACAGATATACGACCGAGAGATAGAGCAATTTATACGCGATGCCTACAAGGCGGCTGAATGCGGCGTTGACGCCTTCATAGTTGCCGATATGGGTGCGGCTGACCTTCTCTATAAATACATTCCCGAGATACCGTTGCATGCATCTACACAGATGTCTATACACAATGCAGACGGCGCGAAAATGGCAGAAGGCATGCATTTTACGCGTATAGTTCCTGCACGTGAGCTTTCACGTGAAAATATACGATATCTTGTGGAAAATACCTCTCTTGAGGTGGAGATATTCGTTCACGGCGCGCTTTGCGTTTCACATTCAGGTCAATGCCTGTTCTCATCGCTTGTTGGCGGCAGAAGCGGAAATCGCGGTCTTTGCGCACAGCCCTGCCGTCTGCCCTATTCCTGCACGCAGAATATGTGCAAGGGCAATTGCAAAAAAACAAGCGGAAAGTATAATGACCGTTCTGCCGACGGCGAAAAATATCCACTGTCATTAAAGGACATGTCGCTTGCATCACATATCACCGATGTGATAGATCTCGGTGTACAGTCCCTTAAGATCGAGGGCAGGATGAAGACGCCTGAATATGTAAACCGCGTGGCAAAGGTATACAGGCGCCTGCTTGACGAAAGAAGAAATGCAAGCGCAGAGGATATCCGCCTGCTTGACGAGGCATTTTCGCGCGAGGGATTTACCGACGGATATTTCACGTCCGATATATCCAAAAAAATGCTTGGAGTGCGAAGCGATAAAAACAAGCAGAACACACGCGCGCTTGATCCCTTTACAAAGATAGAGCGCAGGATACCGCTTGACATGAGCGTTACCCTGAGGGCAGGAAGCCCCATCACTCTTGATATAAAAAAGGATGATATATGTGTAAGGGTGAATGGCGACAAGCCTGATATCGCCTTAAATGCGCCGATGACCGAAAATGCTTTGCGTGCACAGCTCTCAAGGCTTGGCAACACGCAATATCGCCTTGGCTCTTTGAAGTGCGACATTGAAGATGGCTTGATGTATCCGTTGTCCCGTTTAAATTCCCTGCGCCGCGACGGCATAGCTTTGCTTGAAGAAGAGATAGAGAGGGCACAGATATCAGCGCTCCCGAATCTCAGAGCTATGCCAAAAATAGAGCTTTGCGCACCGAATGCTACCCGAAAGGACAAAAAAAGTGCGCGATTTGTGTCGCGCGACCAGATAACCGAGCTGTCTCGGAAATATTTTGACGAGATATATCTGCCGCTTGACAGATATTCTGATATTGCAGACGGATTTATAATGCCGCCCGTCGTGCTTGACAGCGAAAAGGATGCTGTAATGTCGCTCGTGGATAGGGCGATAGAGCTTGGCGCAAAATTAGCGGTCATATCCAATATCGGTCAGATAAATATGCTGCGTGACAAGGGCTTGACTTTGATATCGGATTACAGATTCAATGTTATGAATTCAAGACATGTCTGTGTGCTTGAAAAAATGGGAATTGGCGAGAGCTTGCTCTCTCCTGAGCTGACCTTGCCGCAGATACGCGACATAGGCGGAAATACGGCTGCTGTAGTATACGGCAGAGTGCCGCTCATGACACTTGAAAAATGCGTGATACGCGACATGTACGGCTGTGATGAATGTCACAGGCACACAGGCGAGGATATGCTCACCTTGCGCGATCGTCGAGGATACATATTCCCTGTCGCGCGGGAATTTAAGCACCGAAACATTATATACAACAGTGTTCCGATATGCATGTCCGATAGAGAGGATGATCTGACACGTGCAAATGTGAAAAACAGACACTTCATTTTTTCTGTAGAGAAATGCTCTGATGTGGATGCTGTCATAAGATCCTACATGTCACACGAGCAGATGAGCGGAGCCGTAAAAAGAATAAAAGACTGAATACAGCCGAACAATATCGCTGCCCGAAGGGCAATATCGCTCTTTGCCTTGGCAAAGAACATCACTCATAGAAAATAGAAAAGAGAGAGCTTTGAGGAACAAAATCCCGTAAAACTCTCTCTTTTCTGCTTTATGATCAGATATTTACCTTCATGAAGGATTTTTTGCCCTTCTTTACAAGTATACCCGCCGTTAAGGCTTCGCGATCAAAGCTTGTCTTGATATCGGATATCTTTTCGCCATCTACCGAAACTCCGCCCTGCATTACTGCCTGACGCGCCTCTGACTTGGACTTTACAAGACCTGCCTTTACCATAACTGTGAGGATGTCTATATATCCGTCTGTGAGATCCTCGTCTGCAAGCGTAACTGTGGGAGCATTTTCGCCGCTTCCTGCGCCAAAGAGTGCGCGCGCCTGATTCTGAGCCTCGATGGCTTTCTCGTTTCCGTGCACGAGCGCTGTAAGCTCGTAAGCCAAGATCTCCTTAGCCTCATTGAGTCGGCTGCCCTCCCATGAGCTCATCTCGTCGATCTTCTCAAGAGGCAGGAATGTAAGCATTCTTATGCATTTGAGAACGTCTGCATCGGCAACGTTTCTCCAATACTGATAGAATTCGTACGGAGAAGTCTT